>DATCSE010000307.1:0-9924 GCA_036568605.1 Burkholderiaceae bacterium
GCCTGCATGTCGATCGCGAGGGTCAGCGGGCCGGCGCTGTCGGTGCTCTCGTCGGCTTCGTCGGCCGTTCCCTCGTCGGCACCGGCCTGGGCTGCCTGGTCGTCCAGGCGTGCGACCACGTTCGCGTGCACGTCCAGCGTCAGCAGATCGGTGCCGGTGATGCGGATCCGCACGTGCGTGCCGCGCGGCAGCGACTCGGCGCCCAGCGCGCGCAGCACCAGCGGCAGCGTGTCGGCGCGCACCAGGCCGTCCTTCATCACGCTGGCGGTGAGTTCGCTCAGGCCGTTCTGGGCCAGGTACAGCAGCGTCCAGTAGCGCTCGATGCCCGACTGGAACGCGTTGTAGGCGCTGTAGGCGGCATCGAACGCCGAGATGATCGAGAACAGCTGCACGTCCTTGGGCTTGAACGGCGCGGCCAGCGCGGCGGTGCGACCATGGCGCGCGCAGGCGATGATCTGCCACTGGTTCACCAGATCGACATAGCGCCGCAGCGGCGAGGTTGCCCAGGTGTACTGCGCGACGCCCATGCCGGCATGCGGCGCCGGCTTCAGGCCCATGCGCACCTTGACGCCGGGCGCCATGCTCGCCTGGCTGCGGTAGATGCCGGGCACGCCGCATTCGTGCAGCCAGCCGCCCCAGGTGCTGTTCGCGAGGATCATCGCCTCGGCGACGATCAGGTCCAGCGCCGAGCCGCGCGGCCGCGTCGTGATCACGACGCGCTCGGTGCCTTGCGGTTCGCCGGCATCGTCGCCGTCGCGCTCGAGGCGGAAGTTGTAGTCCGGCCGGTTGAAGTTCTCCGGCTTGCCGCGCACGACCTCGCGCTGCGCCTTCAGGTGCCGCGCGAGGCGGTGCGCGAACGCGAGCTCGGCGGCGAAGGCATAGTCGGCCGGCGCGGCGCCGGTCAGCGAGGCCTCGGTGATCACCGCGTCGAGCTTGTCGTGGCGCAGGTTCAGCGCGATCGGCACGCGCTCGAGCCGCGTCTCGCTGCCGCGTACCTCGAGAGTCGCTTCGTCCAGCGTGACGTACAGCGAGACCGCCGGGCACTCGCGCCCCTCGGTCAGCGTGTAGGCCTGCACGACGTCGTCGGGCAGCATCGTCAGCTTGTGGCCCGGCATGTAGACGGTCGAGAGCCGGTCGCGCGCGACCTTGTCGATCGCCGTCTCCGGCGTGAACGCCAGACCCGGCGCGGCGATGTGGACGCCGAACACGATGCTGCCCGAGCCCAGCCCTTGAACCGACAGTGCATCGTCGATCTCGGTCGTTGCCGAGTCGTCGATCGAGAACGCCTGCACGCCGGCGAGCGGCAGGTTCTCCTTGATCGCCGGCGCCGCCAGCGGCGGGAACGCGGTGCCCTTCGGGAAGTTCTCGAACAGGAAGCGGCGCCAGTGAAACTGGTACGGCGACGTGATCGCGCCGGCGGCCTTCAGCAGTTCCAGCGGCGGCTTGCCCGACTGCTTCGCGGCCTCGACCACGGCCTTGTATTCAGGCGCGTTCTTGTCCGGCTTGAACAGGATCTTGTAGAGCTGCTCGCGCACCGGCGCCGGGCATTGGCCGGCCACCAGCTCGGCGGCCATCGCGGCGATCTGCGCGGCGATCTGCTTCTTGCGCTCGATGCCGAGCAGCGCGGCCTTGACGATCTCCTCGGGCGCCTTCTTGAAATTGCCCTTGCCGAGGCGGCGGAAGTAGTGCGGCGCCTCGAACAGCCGGAACAGCGCGGCGGCCTGCTTCTCGACGCCGGCGCCGGCGTCGAAGTAGTCGCGTGCCAGGTCGGCGAAGCCGAACTCGGCATCGGGCGCGAACTCCCAGGCGAGGTCCAGGTCGATGTCCTTCGCGAGCCCCTGCGCGGCCGCGATCAGCTCGGCCGGCTGCGGCTTCTCGAACTTCAGCAGCACGTTCGCTGCCTTGACCTTCACGCGCTTGCCCGATTCGAGCTCGATCTGCAGCGAAGTCTCCGAATCGGTCATCACGCGGCCGGCGTGGAATTTGCCGGCCTCTTCGAACAGGGCATACATGGGGCGTGATTGTCGCCGCTTTGCTTCGGCCCGGCTGCTTCGGTCCGCGGGCGTCGTTCAGTAGCTTCGGCCTTTGCGATATTGCGCATGCGACTTGCGCGACAGCGCCGTGACGCGGCGCATCGAGTCGAACGACGCGCCGGCATGCGCATGGCAGATCGCAAGCCCGAGCGCATCGGCGGCGTCCTTGCCGGGCAGCCCCGGGAGGTTCAGCAGCCGCTTGACCATCTCCTGCACCTGCTCCTTGCGCGCCTGGCCGTGGCCGACGATCGCCTTCTTCATCTGCAGCGCGGTGTACTCGGAGACGTCCAGCCCGCCGGCGACCAGCGCCGACAGCGCCGCGCCCCGCGCCTGCCCGAGCAGCAGCGTCGACTGCGGGTTGACGTTGACGAACACGATCTCGACCGACGCGCAGGTCGGCGCGTAGCGCGCGGCGACCTCGCGCACGCCCTCGAAGATGATCTTCAGCCGCGCCGGCAGCTGGCCGATCGCGACCGCATCGGTCGTGATGGTGCCGCTGGCGACATAGTGCAGCCGCCCGCCCTCGGCCTCGACGACGCCGAAGCCGGTGGTGCGCAGGCCCGGATCGATGCCGAGGATGCGCGTGACGTTCATGGCTGAATGCTCACAAGCCGAAGTACCAGCGGACGGAGTGGAAAAAAACCGGCGCCGCGAAGCACAGCGGCGCGACCCGGTCGAGCAGCCCGACCGCGCCGGTCACGGTGGGCTGGCCGCTCCAGCTGCGCACGCCGGCATCGCGCTTGATGCCCTTCATCACGAACTCGCCCAGCGTGCCGCTGCCGCCGGCGATCAGCGCCGCGACCAGCGCCGGGATAGGCTTGAACGGCGTGGCCCAGTACAGCGCGGTGCCGACGATGCCGGCGACCAGCATGCCGATGCCCCATGCGCGCCACGAGAACGAGCGGCTGATCGCGCGCGCGACCGGCCGCCGCCGCAGCCGTCGCGCCGCGGCCTCCTGCGCGATCTGCGCGACCGCGACGACGATCACCAGGTACAGCACCAGGAACGCGCCGCGGTCCTGGTAGTCGGGCAGGTCCAGCAGCAGCAGTGCCGGCGCGTGGCTCATCCCGTAGACGCAGACCATGATGCCCCACTGGATCTTCGCGGTGCGCTCGAGAAAGCGCTTGGGGTCGTTGCCGAGCGCGCCGACCACCGGGATCGCGAGGAACACGTAGACCGGGATGAACACGCTGAAGATGTCGAAGTGCTCGGTCGCGACGATCACGTACTGCAGCGGCAGCACGGCGAAGAACGCGAGCAGCAGGCTGCGGTGATCGCCGCGCACCGTGTGGGTCAGCGTGACGAACTCGCGCAGCGCGAGGAACGAGACCAGCCCGAACAGCAGCGTCGAGACGACGCCGCCGGTCACCCAGGCGATCCAGAACACCACCGTGCCGATCCAGACCGCGCGCAAGTCGCGCTTGAATTCCTCGTGCGCGGCGAGCTGCTCGTCGCTCAGGTCGCGCAGCGTGCGGCTGAAGGCGATCGCGGTGACGATCACCAGCACGCCGAACAGCGCGACGAACAGCAGCCCGATCTGCTGCGATACGGTGAGGTTGCGGAGGGCGCCCATGTTCGCGTTGTCCTGCCGGCTCAGCTGCGCCCCGCGCGCAGCGCGATCACCGCGTCGCGCGCCCGCGCGAGGAACGCGCGCTTCTCTTCGCCGGGCTGCAGCGCAAGCGGCGCGCCGAAGCTCACCGAGCACAGGACGGGCACCGGCACGACCTCACCCTTCGGCATCACGCGCTGCACGTTGTCTATCCACGCCGGGATCAGCGGCACTTCGGGGAACGCTTCGGCCAAATGGAACAGCCCGGCCTTGAAGGCGGCCGGATCGCTCTTGTTGCCGCGTGTGCCCTCGGGAAAGATCACCAGCGAGTCGCCGTGGCGCAGCGCCTCGAGCAGAGGTTCGAGCGGGTCTTCGTCATCGGTGCGCTGGCGGTTCACGTACACCGCGTTGAAGATCTCGCGCGTGATCCAGTGCTTGAGCTTGCTCGAGGTCCAGTAGTCGCGCGCCGCGATCGGGCGGGTGACCGCGCGCAGCTCGCGCGGCAGCGCGGCCCAGATCAGCACCCAGTCGAAGTGGCTCTGGTGGTTCGCGAAGTAGATGCGCTGCTCGGCCTTGGGCGGTGCGCCGCGCCAGTGGCCTTGCGCGCCCGTGATCAGGCGGGCGAGGGCGGCGAGGGCGAGGCCGGCGGCTTCGGGCAGAGTCACTCAGGCTTCCATGATGCCGAAGCGGCACCTTCGATGTACGACTCCAACACAGGCAAGCGGACGCCGCGGATCCGGCTTTGCCGGTCCGCTGGGGTCGCCCCCTTGAGGGGGAGCGGCGAAGCCGCTACGGGGGTGGTCCATTCAGTGGCGGAAGTGACGAACGCCGGTCAGGACCATCGCGATGCCGCGTTCGTTGGCGGCGGCGATCACTTCGTCGTCGCGCATCGAGCCGCCGGGCTGGATCACGCACGACGCGCCGGCATCGATCACGACGTCCAGCCCGTCGCGGAACGGGAAGAACGCGTCGCTCGCGACCGCCGAGCCCTGCAGCGACAGCCCGGCGTTGCCCGCCTTGATGCCGGCGATGCGCGCCGAGTCGACGCGGCTCATCTGCCCGGCGCCGACGCCCAACGTCATGCCGCCGCCGCAGAACACGATCGCGTTGCTCTTCACGTACTTCGCGACCTTCCAGGCGAACAGCAGATCGGCCAGCTGTTCGGGCGTCGGCGGCTTCACCGTCACGACCTTCAGCTCGGCGCGCGTTAGCTCGCGGTTGTCGGCGCTCTGGATCAGAAGGCCGGAGCCGACGCGCTTGACGTCCTGCGCATTGCGTCCGCGCTGCGTCGGATCGGCCGGCAGTGCGATCTGCAGCACGCGCGTGTTCGGCTTCGCGGCGAACACCGCGAGCGCCTCGGGCGTGAAGCTAGGCGCCATCAGCACCTCGACGAACTGCTTCGCGACCAGCGCGGCACCGGCGCCGTCGAGCTCGCAGTTGAACGCGATGATCCCGCCGTAGGCCGAGGTCGGGTCGGTCTTGAACGCCTTCGTGTAGGCCTCGGCGGTGTCCGCGCCGAGCGCGACACCGCACGGGTTCGCGTGCTTGACGATCACGCAGGCCGCCGGCGCATCGCTGCTATCGAAGCTCTTGACGCACTCCCACGCCGCGTCGGCATCGGCGATGTTGTTGTACGAGAGCTCCTTGCCCTGCAGCTGTTTCGCGGTGACCAGGGAACCGGGCGCAGGATGCAGGTCGCGGTAGAACGCCGCGGTCTGATGCGGGTTCTCGCCGTAACGCAGGTCCTGCAGCTTGATGAACCGGCCGTTGCTCTGCGCCGGGTACTCGGTGCGCGTGCCGTCGTCCGGGTTCAGCGACGACAGATAGTCGCTGATCGCCGCGTCGTAGTTCGAGATCCGGTTGAAGGCCGCGACCGAGAGCGCGAACTTGGTGGCGCGGCTGACCTCGCCCGCGCCCTTCAGCTCGGCGAGCACGCCGGGGTATTGCGACGCGTCGGTCAGCACCGCGACGTCCTTCCAGTTCTTCGCCGCCGAGCGCACCATCGCCGGGCCGCCGATGTCGATGTTCTCGATCGCATCGTCCAGCGTGCAGCCAGGCTTCGCGACCGTTGCCTCGAACGGGTAGAGGTTGACGACCAGCAGGTCGATCGTCGCGATGCCGTGCGCGGCCAGCGCGCGCATGTGCTCGGGCAGATCGCGCCGCGCGAGCAGGCCGCCGTGGATCTTCGGATGCAGCGTCTTGACGCGGCCGTCCAGCATCTCCGGGAAGCCGGTGTGCTCGGCGACCTCGGTGACCGGCAGCCCGGCATCGGCGAGCAGCTTCGCGGTGCCGCCGGTCGACAGCAGCCGGATGCCCAGCGCATGCAGCTCACGTGCGAAGTCGAGGACGCCGGACTTGTCGGAGACGGAGAGGAGGGCAGTCAACTGAGGCATGGGGTACTCGACATGAATCCGATCACGCCGCGTGCAGCGCAGCGTGCTTCGTCATTTGATCAGTTTGTGGTCCAGCAGCTTGCGCCGCAGCGTGTTGCGGTTGATGCCCAGCCAGTCGGCCGCGCGGCTCTGGTTGCCGTCGGCGTGTTTCATCACGACTTCGAGCAGCGGCTTCTCGACGACGCCGAGGATCATCTCGTACATCGCCGTGGGCTCGACGCCGCGCAGGTCCTTGAAGTACGTCTCCAGGCTGTCGCGGATGCACTCTTCGATGTGTTTCTTGCTCATGCTTGTTGTTGTCGTCGCGAGGGGGCCGGCGCACCGCATCCGGCCTCGGCGTCGGCATCGGTGTCGTCGTACGCATCGTTGGCCGCCGCCGCCTGGGTTCGCGGCAGCAATGGATGCTGCGCGGCCAGCTCGTCGAACCACTCGGCCACCGCGCGCACCTGGGTGTCGGCCTGCTCGATCAGGTTCATGCGGGCGCGGAACGCCTCGCCGCCGGGCAGCTCGCGCACCGCCCAGCCGATGTGCTTGCGGGCGCTGCGCACGCCGGCATATTCGCCGTACAGGTCGTGGTGGTCGTGCAAGTGCTCCAGCAGCCAGCCCTTGACGTCCAGCGTGGCCGGCGGCGCCAGGTGCTCGCCGGTTTCGAGGAAATGCGCGATCTCGCGGAAGATCCACGGCCGGCCCTGCGCGGCGCGGCCGATCATGATCGCGTCGGCACCGGTGCGGGCCAGCACATCGCGCGCCTTCTCGGGCGACGTGATGTCGCCGTTGGCGACCACCGGGATGCGCAACGTCGCCTTGATCTCGGCGACGGTGTCGTGCTCGGCGCGGCCCTTGTAGCCCTGCTCGCGCGTGCGCCCGTGCACCGTGACCATTGCGATGCCGGCCGACTCGGCGGCGCGTGCGATCGCCAGCGCGTTGCGGCCCGCCGCGCTCCAGCCGGTGCGCATCTTCAGCGTGACGGGCACGCCGTGCGGCGCGCACGCGGCGACGACCGCCTCGACGATCTCGAGCGCGAGCCGCTCGTCCTGCATCAGCGCCGAGCCGGCCCACTTGTTGCAGACCTTCTTGGCCGGGCAGCCCATGTTGATGTCGATGATCTGCGCGCCACGGGCGATGTTGTAGGCCGCGGCCTCGGCCATCATCGGCGCGTCGGTGCCGGCGATCTGCACCGCGATCGGCGCGGTCTCGCCGTCATGGTTCGCACGGCGGCTGGTCTTCAGGCTGTTCCACAGGTCCTTGCGCGAGGTCACCATCTCGCTGACCGCGTAGCCGGCGCCGAGGCGCTTGCACAGCTTGCGAAACGGCCGATCGGTAACCCCGGCCATCGGAGCGACGAACAGCCGATTCGGCAGCGCGATGGGGCCGATGAACATGGGGAAGGGGAGAGCTGCCTGCTGAAAAAGGAGGCACAGTATAGCGGCGCGTCGCCGTGTACATCCGGGTGCAACCTCGGGCGCAGTGCTGTCGATAATGTCCGCGCATGGAGGCTTGGTTCGAATCGTTGCTGGCCGCGCTCGCGCTGCCGAAGTTCGGTCTCGCGACGGTCGCGGTCGTCGCGTTCATCTCGGGCACGCTGTTGCCGCTAGGCTCCGAGCCGGCGGTGTTCGGCCTGATCAAGCTGAACCCCGAGCTGTTCTGGCCCGCGGTACTGGTCGCCACGGCGGCGAACACGGTGGCCGGCGCCGTCAATTGGTGGGTGGGCTACGGCGCCGAGCGGGCCTATGTTCGGGTCCGGCACCACGAGCCGAATCCGCGCGCGCTGCGCTGGCTCGGACGCTTCGGCGCGAAGGCCTGCCTGCTGTCGTGGCTGCCTATCGTCGGCGATCCGCTGTGCTCGGTCGCCGGTTGGCTCAAGCTGCCGTTCTGGCCTTGCGTGCTGTACATGGCGATCGGCAAGTTCGCGCGCTACGTCACGATGACGGTGGCGATGCTGTGGATCTGGCCCGGGCAATTCACGCCTTGACGGTTCGCTGAACTCAAGAAAGAGGAGTCACACGATGTCATCGCCACCGCGCCGAGCGCTCGTCGTCATCGACGTGCAGAACGAATACGTCACCGGCAACCTGCGGATCGAGTACCCGCCGGTCCAGCAGTCGCTGGCCAACATCGCCCGGGCGATGGACGCGGCGCATGCGGCCGGTGTGCCCGTCGTCGTCGTGCAGCAGGATGCGCCGCCCGGGTCGCCGCTGTTCGCCAAGGGCTCGCCGGGCTGGCAGCTGCACGAGGTCGTCGCCGCGCGGCCGCGCGACCACCACGTGCACAAGACCTTGCCCAGCGCGTTTCCGGAAACCGGTCTCGCCGATTGGCTCGCCGGGCGGCAGATCGACACGCTCGCGATCGTCGGCTACATGACGCACAACTGCGATGCCTCGACGATCAACCACGCGGCGCACCAGGGTCTCGCGGTCGAATTCATGGCCGATGCGACAGGCGCGGTGCCGTATGCGAATGCGGCGGGCAGCGTGACGGCCGAGGAGATCCATCGTGTCTACAGCGTCGTGTTCCACACGCGCTTCGCAGCGGTGACGAGCACCGACGCCTGGATCGCGGCCGTGCAGGCCGGGGAGGCGATCGCGCGCGACAACATCCATGCGTCGAACCAGCGTGCCCGTCAGGCGCGCGAGGTGTCGCCGCGCCCCGCATAACCTGCGAGACGATAAACAGACAGACGAAACGACGAGGGGCGCCGCAGCGCCCCTTCAGCATGGGCCGGCGTGCCGACCTTACGCGGTCTTGCGCGCGGCGGCGCGCTTCGCAGCGGGCTTCGTCGTGCCGTTGCTGCCGGCGCTCTTCGCGCCGGCCGTCTTCGCGGTCGCGGCCTTCGCGGCCGGTGCCTTCGAAAGCTTCGCGACCTTCGCGCTGAGTTCGTCGAGGCGCGCGCTCAGCGCGGCCACGTCCTTGGCCGACGGCACGCCGAGGCGGCCGAGCGCCTTCGCGGTGCGCTCTTCGAAGATGCTTTCGAGCTTGTCCCAGTGCTGGCCGGCCTTGGCCTGCACGTCGTTGGCCATGCTGCTCATCTTGCCGGTGACCGCGCCGAGCTTCTCTTCGACGTCGGACTGGGTCTTCTTCTGCAGCGAGGCGCCTTCCTTCACGAGGGTCTCGAACACTTTGGTGCCCTCGGCCTGCGCGCGCGAGAACGCGCCCATGCCGGCGAGCCAGATCTGCTGGGCCGAGTCCTTGACCTGCGCGGCCAGCGCGCTGTCGAACAGGCCGGAGGTGGCGGCCTTCTTCTCGGCCATCTGCTTCAGTTTCTTGACCATGGGATGCGTCCTTTCGTTGCGGGTCCGCCGGCGACTATAGGAGCGAGCGCTGGAGAGCACAGCCTAATCCCCGGCCGCGGCCGAGGAGTCGCTTGGGGTAAATGGGCAGCGTCGCGCGAAAAGCTTTGGTCAAGAATGCGCGGCACTGCGATTCGACCCCGACTGGAGGACAGCCCATGCAGTATTTCGTCACCGGTGCGACCGGCTTCATCGGCAAGCGGCTCGTCAAGACGCTGCTGGCGCGGCGCGGGGCGACCGTGTACTTTCTGCTGCGGCCGGAAAGCGCGGGCAAGGTCGAGGCGCTGCGCGAGTACTGGGGCGCGAACGGCGCGAAGGCGATTCCGGTCTACGGCGACCTGACCGCGAAGAAGCTCGGTGTCTCGGCCGACGAGATCAAGCAGCTCAAGGGCAAGATCGAT
Organism: Burkholderiaceae bacterium; assembly: GCA_036568605.1. Classification (GTDB taxonomy): domain Bacteria; phylum Pseudomonadota; class Gammaproteobacteria; order Burkholderiales; family Burkholderiaceae_C; genus DATCSE01. Next base: position 9,664 of record DATCSE010000307.1, read on the forward strand.
CACGCCTACCACCTCGCGGCGATCTACGACCTGTCGGCCGATGCGCAGGAGCAGACCCAGGTCAACATCGAAGGCACGCGCAACGTCGTCGAGTTCGCGAAGGCGATCGACGCGGGTCACCTGCACCATGTCAGCTCGATCGCCGCGGCGGGCTTGTACGAGGGCGTGTTCCGCGAGGACATGTTCGACGAGGCCGAGGGCCTGGACCACCCCTACTTCATGACCAAGCACGAGAGCGAGAAGATCGTGCGCAAGGAAGCC
>DATCSE010000308.1:0-9771 GCA_036568605.1 Burkholderiaceae bacterium
CAGATCTTCAGCAGCGTGCTCTTGCCGCAGCCCGACGGGCCGAGCAGCGTGACGAACTCGCCCTCGGCGATGCGCAGGTCCACCGGCAGCAGCGCCTGCGTGCCGTCGGGGTAGGTCTTCTCGGCCGACAGGATGTCGATCGCCGCCGCTGCATCGCCCGCAGGCGGCGCGACGGCGGACGACAGTGCATCCGCGGCCACGGTGCTCAGCGCATCCATCACGCGTCCAACATCGTGGCGGCGCTCAGGGCAGCACCTTCACGTCCTTGATGAACTCGGTCGTGTAGGTGTCGGCGAGCTTGACCTTCGCCGGGTCCAGCAGCTTGGCCGAGACCAGGAAGTCGTAGCTCGCCTTGGCGCGCGTGTCGGTGATCACGCCGATGCCCAGCTTGCCGGCATCGCCGCCGGCGATCATGCCGGACTCCTTCAGCTTGGCGACGCTGTAGGCGAGCTGGTCGTCGGTCATCTCGGGGTTGTCCTTCTTGATCAGCGCGTTGCCTGGCGCGGGGTTCTCGAGGTAGCTCTTCCAGCCCTCGGCCGATGCCTTGACGAACGCGGCGACGGCGGCCTTGCGCTCCTTCACGGTCTTGTCCATGCACGAGATCGTCGTGGCGTAGGCCGGGTAGCCGAAGTCGCTGAACACCAGCACGTTGGCCTTCACGCCGGCCTTCTGGATCGCGTATGGCTCGGACGTGATGTAGCCCTGCTGTACCGTGTTCTTGTCGGCGACGAAGGGCTGGATGTTGAAGGTGTAGGGCCGGGTCTGCGCGTCGGTCAGCCCGAACTTGGACTTGACCCACGGCCAGTAGCCCTGGTTGGCGCTCGCCGCGATCAGGATGGTCTTGCCCTTGAGCTGGTCGAAGGTCTTCACGTCCTCGTGGGCGATCAGCACCTGCGGGTCCTTCTGCATCATCGCGGCGACGCTGACGATGGGCAGGCCGCTCTCGCGCGTCTGCATGATCTGCAGGTCGCTGGAGCCCATGATGCAGTCGGCCTGGCCGGCGGCCATCAGCTGGAAGATGTTGACCTGCGGGCCGCCCATCTTGATCGTCACGTCCAGGCCGGCCTTCTTGTACAGGCCCGTGGCCACCGCCTGGTAGAAGCCGCCGTGCTCGGCCTCGGCGAACCAGTTGGTCATGTAGACGAACTTCTCGTCGGCGAGCGCGTGTTGTTGCGCCGCGCCGAGCGCGAGCAGCGCCGTAGCGGCGATGCGGGAGAGGAGGCGGGTCTTCATGGTGGGGCTCCGTGGGCGTACGTGGATAGGAAGGGCGACGAAACGGAAGAGAAGTGGAGTGCGGCCTACTCGAGCCGCTGCTGGATGTGGCCGGTGTGCTGCGCGCGGCCCCAGGTCGCTTCGGCGCGGGCCGGCCAGCGCAATTCGTGCAGCTCGGTGATGGCTTGCGCCCAGCTCGTCGCGAGCGATTCGAGAATCGCTTCGCCGTGCTCGCGCGTCGCCGGCAGCGGGTCGCCGATCACGCCGCTCGCGCCGAAGTCGCGTGCGGTCCACGCGCACGCGGGGCGGCCGTCGGGCGACAGCAGCTTCGACGGGAACTCCGGCGGGTAGTTGGCGACCGCACGCTCCATGTGCACGGTGTCCGGCGCGAGCGCCATCATGAGCGCGGTCTCGGCGTGGCCGGCATGCATCGCGAGCTTCTTCTCGCGGTCGGACAGGAAGCGGCCGGCCGCATGCGGCACGCGCCACGTGAAGCTCGGCACGACGATGTAGTCGCCGTGGCGCAGCCGCATCTCGCGCGCCATGATCTCCATCACCTGCGGCTGCCCGCCGTGGCCGTTGACGATCAGCAGCTTGCGAAAGCCGGCGCGGTAGACCGACTCGGCGACCTCGTTCATCGTCGCGAGCAGCGTCTCGCCGGACAGCGTGATCGTGCCGGGGAAGTGCAGGTGCTCCTCGCTCTTGCCGTAGGTGATCGGCGCGAGCGCGTAGGCCGGAACCTCGTCGGGCAATCGCGCGAGCGCATGGCCGACGACGCCGGCGCTGATCACCGTGTCGACCGCGCAAGGCAGGTGCGGACCGTGCTGCTCGGTCGCGCCGGTCGGCAGCACGATCACGGTGTTCTCGCGATCGGGCAGCGCGGCGATCTCGGTCCAGCTCAGGTAAGGCAGGAAGCGGTGCGGCGGGTTGTAGCCGTGCAGCATGGGGTGCTCCTTAGCGTGACGGCGAAAGCGGCAGGTAGGCCGTCGCCTCGACTTCGATCAGGATGTCGGCGCTGGGCAGCATCGCGCTGACCTCGACGACCGTGGAGGCCGGCGGCTCGCCGGGAAAGAACAGCTTGCGCACCCGGCTGTACAGCGGGAAGTGATCCAGGTCCTTGAAGTACTGGACCAGCTTGAACACGTCGGACATCTGCCCGCCGGCCGATTCGACCGTCTGGCGGATGCGGTCCAGCACATACCAGCTCTGCGCGAGGACCGGGCCTTCCTTGAAGTCGCTCGAGAACTCGCCGGTGCGGCCGATCAGCTCGGCCGCATCGTTCGGGATGTCGGCATAACCCTTGACGATCTTCGCGGCCGCCGGATCGACCGCGATCACGCCGGACAGGAACACGAAATCGCCGACACGTCGGTACGCCGAGTAGCGTGCGAGCGGTTGGGCGATGCCGGAAGGGGGGCTGGTCATGCGATGGCCTGCGTAGATGCGATGGGGGCGATGGCCGCGATGGGCAAGCCGGCGCGGATCACGGTGCGCCGGTGCGCACGTGCCGGCCAGGTCAGCGCATCGGCTTGCTCGAAGAGCACGAAGTCGGCGCGGTCGCCCACAGCAAGAGCACCGCTCGCACGCGGGGTGCGCGACAGCCAGTCGCTCCGGCAGATCGCGTCGGTCCAGAGGTCGAACACGTCATCGAGCTGCGCGGTCAAGGCGCCGACCGCGAGCGCTTCGACCGGATCGAAGCTGCCGTACGCGCAGAACGCGTCCTGCACGTTGTCGGTCGAGATCAGCACCGGGATGCCGCGCTCGCGTGCTTCCTTCACCAGCGTGAGGCCGCGCTGGCGCGGCGTGCGGCCCGTGCGTGCGTCCTGCAGCAGCAGATTGGTCGTCGGCAGCGAGACCAGCGTGATGGGCGCACGCGCGACCGCATCCAGCGTCGCGAGCGCCAGCGTTTCGTCCTGCGCCGCGAGGGCGCACGCGTGGCCGCAGACCACGCGGCCGGCGAAGCCGATCTCGCGCAGCAGCGCCGCGGTGGTGGCGAGGCCGCAGGCCTGCGGGTTCAACTCCTCGTCGACATGCAGGTCGACATCGAGGCCGAAAGTCTCCGCCGCCTCGAACAGATGGCGCAGCGCAGCCGGGTCCCAGTTGGTCGTGTGCACGAAGCCGCCGAACCGTGCGCCCGGACCGCTCGCGGCGACCGTGCGCGCGAGCGCATGGGCCGCGTCGCGGGTCGGGAAGAGGTGCAGCGGGATCAGGCTCACGCGCTCGACCTGCAGGCGGCCGGCCCACGCGTCGCCGAGCTCGCGCAGCACGTGCCAGGCCAACGGGTCGGCGTCCGCTTCCCACCAGTCGCAGTGCGTGCGCAGGTGCGTGACGCCGGCGTCGACGGCCCATTGCAGCGCGCGGCCAGCGCGTTCGCGCACGTCGTCCGCCGTCCACGCGGCGCGGTCGGTCTTCATCGCGTCGATCGCGGCGAGCAGCCCCGGCGCGACGGTGCCCAGCCGGTTGCGCGTGAAAGTCTTGTCGAGGTGCGTGTGGGCCTCGACCATCCCCGGCAGCAATGGCGCGCCGCCGAGATGGCGTGCCGTCGCAGAGATCGCTGCACTCGCGTCGTGCGGCACGATCGCGGTGATGCACCCATCCGCGATGGCGATGTCGGCCAACGCCGGTTGTCCTTGCGACACCGGCCAGCCCGACGGCAGGCACCAGCGCGGCAGGCGCGCAGCGGCGAGCAGCGAGACCGTCGAGGCGATCACTGGACGACCCTCACCCCAACCCTCTCCCGCAAGCGGGAGAGGGAGCCAGCCGACGCGATCGTCTCCCTCTCCCGCTTGCGGGAGAGGGCCAGGGGTGAGGGGAAGGTGTTCATGCGAACCTCGTCATCGCGAGCCCGACGCGCTGCATGAAGCGCTGCAGCTGCGGCTGCGTCGCGACGTTCATGTGGTAGTACGCGTGGTAGTCGACCCGCGCGCGGCCGCCGGTCAGCACGCGCAGGTAGCGCGTGATCACCTTGCGCGGCGGGTCGCCCATCATGAAAGCGGTCCAGCGCGGCCGGCCGTAGGTCACGACCGCGGCGACGCGCCGGATGTGCGTCAGCGCCGGCTTCACGTTCGCCGGGTCGCTGATGTCGAACGCGACGCCGGGCACGAACACGCGGTCGAAGAAGCCCTTGAGCATCGCCGGCAGTCCGAAGCACCAGGTCGGGAAGCAGAACACCAGCGCCTCGGCCCATTCGAGCCGCTCGACGTAACGCTGCACCGGCTCGCGATTGGCCGGGATCGTGTGATAGCCCAGCCGCTCCTCACGCGACAGCACCGGGTTGAAGCCTTCGGCGTACAGGTCGCAGTCGTCGACCTCGTGGCCGGCTTCCAGCAGGCGGCGCACGACTTCGGCGTGCACCGCGGCGTTGAAGCTGGTCTCGACCGGGTGCGAATAGACGACCAGGATGCGCATTTGACCAATCGATCAGATCTGTTGGTCAAATCGCTCGCAAGGACAGTGCCAGCCGTCCGTGCGCCGCGCGAGCGCACACGCGACGCGCGTGCGCAACGAAGCGGTCTATTCCGGTGCGAAACCGCAGCCGCGCAGCACGAATTCGGTGAGCTCGCGCTCGATTGGTTCGCGATCGATCGGCGTGTCGGGCGCCTGGCCCAGCATCACGCGCACCTGCACCGCGTAGTCGGCGTAGTGCTGCGTCATGCCCCAGATGTGCATCAGCAGCAGCCGCGCGTTCAGGGGGCGCATCAGGCCCTTCGCGATCCAGCCGTCGATCAGGTCGACCTTCTCCTGCGTCGAGCGCTGCGCGATCGGCCAGTAGCGGCCGAGGTTGGGGCCGCCGCCCAGGATCTCGTTCGTGAAGATGCGCGAGAGCCCCGGGTTGTCGAGCGCGTACGCGAGCTTCCGGTGGATGTAGTGCGTCAGCACGCGGCGCGGGTCGTCGCTCGAGGGATCGAACGCGAACGCCTCGCTCCAGCCGTGCAGCACCGAGAACAGCAGCTCCTCGTAGAGCTCGTCCTTGCCCTTGATGTAGTAGTGCAGCTGCGGCTTCGTGAGCCCGGCGCGCTCGGCGATCGCCTGGGTCGACGCGCCCTTGAAGCCGTGCAGGCTGAACTCGGTGATCGCCGCCTCGCGAATCTGCGCGAGCACACGATCGCGGCCCAGTCGCGCGCGCGAGCGCGCGCTGGGGTCGCCGGCGAGCATCGTCGTCGAGACGCCGGCGGCGGGAACTGCTGCGGAACTCATGGACGCGGATTGAACCACGATCGTCGTCCGACATCGTCATGCCGCGCGTTGCAGCACACGCACCGCCTCGCGCGCAGCGTGGCCGAGCTGCACGAGGTCCAGCCCCGGGATCGCGCCGTCGGCGACGACCGTGCGGCCGCCGACCAGCAGCGCCTTCAGCTGCGCGCGACCGCCGGCGACCGGCGCGATCGCGACGTCGTGCAAGCCGAAGTGCCGGGGGTCGTGCGTGAGCGAGTAGATCGCGATGTCGGCGGCCATGCCCGGCGCCAGCGTGCCGACGGCAGCTAGCCCGAGCACTGCGGCGCCGCCCGCGGTGCCCCAGCGCACGACGTCGTCGATGCTCGCGTCGCCCGCGCCTTGCTCGCCTGACCCGCCGCGGTGCAGCGCGAGCGCCTCCTGCCCGCCGCGCGCCCGCTGCATCAGCCACGCGGCATGCGCTTCCGAGAGCATGTCGGCTGCCTCGTTCGAGCCGGCGCCGTCGACGCCGATGGACACCGTGACGCCGGCCTCCTCGAGCGCGCGCACCGGCGCGATGCCGCTGCCCAGCCGGCCGTTGCTCTGCGGGCAGTGGGCGATGCCGGTGCGCGTGGCGCCCAGCAGCGCGATCTCGTCGGCATCGAGCTTCACGAGGTGGGCGAACCACACGTCCTCGCCGAGGAAGCCGGTGCGCTGCGCGAACGCGATCGGCGTGATGCCGTGCTGCTCGTGCGCGGCGTCCTGGTAGTGCACGGTCTCGGAGAGGTGCGAATGCAAGCGGATTCCGAGGCCGCGCGCGTGCTGCACGACGTCGCGCAGCTCGCCCTCGCGCATCGCGAACAGCAGCGTCGTCGGTGCCGCGGCGATGCGCGTGCGGGCATCGGGCGCGGGGTCGTGGTAGTCCGCGGCGAGCCGTTCGAGCGCGCGCAGGTACTCGTCCAGCGGCTCGGGGCGCAACGCGAGCGGGAGCTCGGCTTCGATCTCGCGCGTCAGCGTCGCGCCGCCCCGGCACAGCGCGAAGCGCAGGCCCAGGCGCTGCGCTTCGTCGAACAGGATCGCCGACGCATCGAACGGCATGCCGGGGAAGTACAGGTAGTTGTGGTCGGCGACCGTGCCGCAGCCCGACAGTGCGAGCTCGACCAGCCCGATGCGCGCCGCGAGCCGGAAGCGGGCTTCGTCGAACGCGCCGCGAAAGCGCAGCGGCGTGGCCGCGAGCCACGGCGTCAGCGTCGCGTTCAGGCCCTGCGGCACGCCCTTGAGCAGCGACTGGAACAGGTGATGGTGGGTGTTGACCCAGGCCGGGTAGACCACGCAGTCGCGTGCGTCGAGCTGCGTTTCGCCGGGTTGCGGCGCGAGGGTGCCGATGGCCTCGATGCGGCCGTCGCGCACACGGATGTCGGGGCCTGTCGCGCGCGATGCGGCACCGCGTGCGCCGGTGACGATCGCCGCGGCGTCGTGGATCAGCAGGCTCGTGCTCATCGAGGCCCCCTACGTCGCTTCGCGCCGGTCCCCCGCGGGCCACGAAGAGGCCCGCTCTCGCGGCCCTTGGGGAGCGAGCGCCTTGGGAGCGGCCCGGCGGCGCTCATCGCGCACGCTCCACGCGCACGCCGATCGCTTCGAGCGGCGGCCGGTGCTGCTCGACCTCGCCGTGCTCGGCCAGCAGCGCCATCAGCTTCTGCCTGATCACGAGTCCGGGCTTGTCCGACGGCATGTGGAATTCCTGGCGCCGCCGCGTGTCGATGCAGGCGTCGGGGTCGGTCGCCTCCAGGATCTCGCGGTCTTCGGCGGTGACGGCGCCGTCCCAGGCTATGAGCCGCTGCGCGGGGCAGTCGGCCTCGGTGTCGTTCCGGTACAGCCACTGCACCAGCATCATCCGCTCGTCGTCGATCGGCGTCGCGCAGTTGTAGATGATGTGCTCGATGCCGCTGTCGTAGTGGCAGCCGAAGCGGCGCACGAACGGCAGGTGGTAGCGGTTGCGCAGGTGCCGCGTCACGATGGCGGCGGTGCTGCCGGTCACGCGGTGCGCCTCCGGGGGGTTCAGGATGGGCACGCTGGACTCGGCCTCGAAGCCGTCGGCCGTGTCGACCAGCTCGTAGATCTTGGGTACCGGCCGGTCCGGGTCGCCGAAGGTGCCCCGGTGCACGAACGAGAAGTGGGCGTTGTCGAACGAGTTCTCCATCATCCGCACCGGGCTGGTCTTCCATTCCTGATAGAGCTGGAAGATGCGGCGGTAGCCGGGCCGGCCATCCTCGGGGAACTCGGGGATGGGCAGCAGCGGATCGTCCAGCGCGACCCACACGTAGCCGTACTGCTCGCGGCAATGGAAGGCCGGCACCTTGGCGTTGGCGGGGATGGTGTCGTCTGGCCCGAACTGCGGGATGCGCACGCAGCGGCCGCTCGCGTCGTAGGTCCAGCCGTGGTAGCCGCAGACGATGCGGCCCTCGCCATCGACACAGCCCTTGCTGAGCTTCGCGGTGCGGTGGCAGCAGCGGTCGCGCAGCGCGGCAGGCGTGCCGTCGGCGGTCTTCCAGAGCACCAGGTGCTCGCCGAGCAGCGTGAAGGGTTTGGGGCCGTCGTCCAGCGCGGCCAGGGGCATCAGCGCGTACCAGAAGCGGCGCAGGACGGGTTGCTGGGTCACGAGCATGCGGCGATCTCTCCAGATGGGTCCATGGACGCGGTTCTCGACCGCGGCTGGAGCAATGACCCACGGCGCTCTCGGATGCGCGCCGCTGCCGGCTTCTACTCGGTCCCGGGTCAAGCAAGCGACATGCCATTCGCGATGCACCGGCAGGTGCACCGCGTCGCCGCAATAATCGATCGCATCTCAACCGCAGGCCCGCGGAGCCGACGACCATGACGCGTTCCTCATTCGACTGGACCCAGGGCTACCCCAGCCAGCGCCTGCCGATCTTCGGACGCAATCTCGTCGCGACCTCGCACCCGCTCGCCGCACAAGCGGGCCTGCGCATGCTGCAACGCGGCGGCAACGCGGTCGACGCGGCGATCGCGACGGCGGCAGCGATGACCATCGTCGAGCCGGTCAGCAACGGCCTGGGATCCGATGCGTTCTGCCTGGTCTGGGACGGCCATGGCCTGCACGGGCTCAACGCCTCCGGCCGCGCGCCGCAGGCGTGGACGCCCGAGTACTTCGCGCGCAAGTACGGCGCCGACGCGAAGACGCCGCCGCAGCGCGGCTGGGACAGCGTGACCGTGCCCGGCGCGGTGGCCGGGTGGGTCGCGCTGCACCGGCGCTTCGGCAAGCTGCCGTTTGCCGATCTGCTCGCGCCGGCGATGGGCATCGCCGAGCGCGGCTATGCCGTGCCCATCGTCGTGCAGCAGAAGTGGTCCGCCGCGGTGCCTCTGCTGCGCGAGCAGCCGGGCTTCGCGCAGGCCTTCATGCCGCACGGGCGCGCCCCCGAGGTCGGCGAGCAGTTCCGCTTCGCCGATGCCTCGCGCACGCTCAGATTGATCGCGCAAAGCGGCGGCGAGGACTACTACCGCGGCGAGATCGCCGCCGCGCTGGTCGAGCATGCGCGGGCGAACGGCGGCGCGGTGACGCTCGCGGACTTCGCTGCGTACGAGCCCGAGTGGGTCGAGCCGATTTCGCTGGACCATGCTGGCCACACGCTGCACGAGATCCCGCCGAACGGGCAGGGCATCGCCGCGCTGATGGCGCTGGGCATCGCCCAGCAGTTCGACCTGGCGGCCATGCCGGTCGACGGCGTCGAATCGCGGCACATCCAGATCGAGGCGATGAAGCTCGCGTTCGCCGACGTGTACCGATACGTCGCCGAGCCGGCGAGCATGGAGGTCACGGCCGCGCAGATGCTCTCGCCCGACTACCTCGCCGCACGCGCGAAGCTGATCGATCCCAAGCGCGCACAGGTCTTCGCGGCCGGCTCGCCGCACGACGTGCATCGGCGCGGCGGCACGATCTACCTGAGCGCGGCCGACGAGAGCGGGATGATGGTCAGCTTCATCCAGAGCAACTACATGGGCTTCGGCTCCGGCGTGGTCGTGCCCGGCTACGGCGTCTCGCTGCAGAACCGCGGCCACGGCTTCAGCCTGCTGCCGCAGAGCCCGAACGTCGTCGCGCCCGGCAAGCGGCCGTTCCACACGATCATCCCCGCGTTCCTGACGAAGGACGGCCAGGCGCAGATGAGCTTCGGCGTGATGGGCGCGAACATGCAGCCGCAAGGCCATCTGCAGACGCTGGTGCGCATGCTGGACCATCGCCAGTCGCCGCAGGCCGCGTGCGACGCGCCGCGCTGGCGCTTCAACGAAGGGTTGGAGATCAACGTCGAGGCGGCGATGGAGCCGGCGGTCGTGCAGGGCCTGGCCGACCGCGGCCACCGCGTCGGCGTGATCGCCGACAGCTACCAGGAC
>DATCSE010000309.1:0-12430 GCA_036568605.1 Burkholderiaceae bacterium
ACGCTGCGGTGCTGCGGCCGTCGCTGGTGTTCGGCCCGGGCAGCCAGAGCGCGACGCTGTTCGCCACGATCGCGAGCCTGCCGCTGATCTCGCTGCCCGGCCGCGGACGGCAGGCGGTGCAGCCGATCCACGTGTTCGAGCTGGCCGAGGCGGCGGTGCGCCTGCTCGAGCAGGCCGCACCGTGCCGCGGCGTCTACACGCTGGGCGGCGCCGCCGCGCTGAGCTACCGCGAGATGCTCGCGCAGTACCGCGACGCACTGCAGCTGGCCGCGCCGCTGTGGCTGCCGCTGCCGATGCCGCTGATGCGTGTGGCCGCCTGGGCCGCCGAGGCGCTGCCGCAGAAGGTGTTCTGCCGCGACACGATCGCGATGCTGGAGCGCGGCAGCGTGCCGGCCGACAACGCCGCGCCGCGCCTGCTCGGCCGCACGCCGAGCAGCCTCGCGCACGGCCTCGCGGTCACGCCGCCGAAGGGCTGGATCGATCTGCGCGTCGAGATGCCGGCGCCGGTCGCGCTGGCGCTGCGCCTGTCCATCGTCGCGATGTGGTGGATCACCGCGCTGATCACGACGCTGATGCCGCAGGCCTCCGGCGTGCTGCGCCTGCTCGCGCGCTGCGGCTTCGAAGGCCGTGCCGGCGTGCTGATGATGGTCGCGTCGTGCACGCTGAATGCCGTGCTGGGCGCACTGCTGCTGCGTCGGCCCCCGCCCTGGGTCTGGCCGCTGCAGATCGTCGCCGTGCTGGGCTACACGCTGACCGCCGCGCTGAACATGCCCGAGCTCGCGATCGACCATTGCGGCCCGCTGCTGAAAAACGTGCCGCTGATCGCGCTGATGCTGGTGCTGTGGCTCGCGCCGGCGCGGCGCGATGCCATCGTTGTCGCGGCCGCGCACCGGATGCCGCTGCGGCCTGCGTACGCAGGTCGCGGTGCGCACGAGCGTGCCGCGTTGCGCATCGCCCGGGACTGATCCGGACGATGGCCGCGCGCGCCGCGCCGGCATCGGCGCGTGCGCCGCGGCACCGGGGCGTCGGTCTGCTAAGGTGCCCCGGTGCACACCTTGAATCTGCTGATGCTGGCCGGCGGGCTGCTGGTGTTCACGAGCCTGCTGGCCGGCGTGTTGTCGGCGCGGCTCGGGCTGCCGTTCCTGCTGGTGTTCCTGATCGCCGGGATGCTGACCGGCGTCGATGGTCCGCTGGGCGTGACGTTCGACAGCGTGCCGATCGCCGCGGCGATCGGCAATGTCGCGCTGGCGCTGATCCTGCTCGAGGGCGGCGCCAGCACGCGCATGCAGACGTTCCGGCGCGGCGCTTGGCCCGGCGTGTTGCTGGCCACGGTTGGCGTGCTGGTGACGGCGGGGCTGGTGGCGGCCGTCGCGATGTGGGCGCTGAAGCTGGACTGGCACTACGGCTTGCTGCTCGGCGCGATCGTCGGATCGACCGATGCGGCGGCGGTGTTCTCGACGCTGCGCCAGACCGGCGTGCGGCTCCACGACAAGGTCACCGCGACGCTGGAGATCGAGTCCGGCCTGAACGACCCGATGGCGGTGTTCCTGACGCTCGCGCTGACCGCGACGATCCAGGCGCATGCCGGCGTCCGGGAGGTCGCGCTGCTGTTTGCCGCGCAAGCCGTTTTCGGCACCGCGATCGGCCTGGCCGGCGCGTCCGCGGTGGCCTGGCTGCTGCGCAAGCTGACGCTGCCCGTCGAGCAGGGCGGCATCGCGTCGCTGATCATCGTCTCGGGCGGGTTCGCGGTGTATGCCGCGTCGGGCCTGCTCGACGGCTCGGGCTTTCTCGCGATCTACCTGTACGGGCTGCGCCTGCGCGATAGCGCCGAACAGGTGATGCATGCGGCGTCGTCGGCGCTCGACGGTTTTGCCTGGGCCGCGCAGGCGACGCTGTTCCTGCTGCTGGGCCTGCTTGTGACGCCGCACGAGCTGCTGGGCTCGTTGAATGCGACGATCGCGATCGCGGCGACGCTGATGCTCGTCGCGCGGCCGGTGGCGGTCTGGCTGTGCCTCGCGCCGCTGGGCTTCAAGTCGCGCCAGATCGGCTTCATCGCGTGGGTCGGGTTGCGCGGCGCGGTGCCTATCGTGCTGGCACTCGTGCCGCTGATGCGCGGCGTGCCCGGCAGCCCGTATTTCTTCAACGTCACGTTCGCAGTCGTGCTGGCCTCGCTGCTGCTGCAGGGCACGACGCTGGGCCGGGCCGCGAAGGCGCTGAAGGTCGACGAGCCGCCGCCGCAGGCGCCGCTCGACCAGCGCCCGGTGCACGGCCGGCTCACGCTGGACGCGGAGTTGCCGCTGGCCGACGTGTTCGAGTTCTTCCAGCTCCCGATGCCCGAGCAGGCCCAGGCCGTGAGCCTGCGCGAGTGGATGGTCGACAGCCTGGCGCGCGACCTGCGTGAGGGCGACGGCATCGACTGGCACGGCGCGCGCTTCGAGGTCGGCACCTTGCGCGACGGGCAGATCGCGCGGGTGCGGCTGCAGCTGGCGTCGCGGGCCAAGGTGGCGAACGCATGAACACCTTCCCCTCACCCCTGGCCCTCTCCCGCACGCGGGAGAGGGAGACGGGCGCGGGCAGCTTGCTCCCTCTCCCGCTTGCGGGAGAGGGCCAGGGGTGAGGGTCGTCCGATGAGCGCGGTGGTGGAACGCAGCGACGAACGCACACCCGCGCTGCACGAGCGCTGGTTCGCGCGCCAGGGCTGGACACCGTTCCCGTTCCAGCGCGAAGTCTGGGACGCGATGCGCGCCGGCCGCAGCGGCTTGCTGCATGCGACCACCGGCGCCGGCAAGACCTACGCGGTCTGGTTCGGTGCGCTGGCCCGCGCCGAGGCGCTGGGCATCGCGGTCACGCCGCGCGGCGCCACGACGACAACACGAGCCGCGCCGCCACTGGGTGTGCTGTGGCTGACGCCCATGCGTGCGCTCGCCGCCGACTCGGCGCGCGCGCTGCGGCGCCCGCTGACCGACGAGGCCAGCCATTGGACGGTGGGTTTGCGCACCGGCGACACGCCGGCCGCCGAGCGTGCGCAGCAGGACCGGCGCTTCCCGACCGCGCTCATCACGACGCCCGAATCGCTGAGCCTGATGCTGACCCGCGAGGATGCGCGTACCGAGCTGGCGGGCGTGCACACCGTGATCGTCGACGAGTGGCATGAGCTGATGGGCAACAAGCGCGGCGTGCAGGTGCAGCTCGCGCTGGCACGGCTGAGGGGCTGGAACCCGGGCCTGGTCACCTGGGGTTTGAGCGCGACGCTGGGCAATCTCGATCAGGCGATGCAGGTGCTGGTAGGCCGCGACGACCGCGAACCCGACGCCGTGCTCGTGCGCGGCCGCATCGACAAGTCCCTCGTGATCGACACGCTGCTGCCCGAGCACCCGGGCCGCTTCTCGTGGGGCGGCCACCTCGGCAAGCAGATGCAGCGGCCGGTGGTCGCCGAGATCGAGAGCGCGTCGACCACGCTGGTGTTCGTCAACGTGCGCTCGCAGGCCGAGATCTGGTACCAGCTGCTGCTGCAGGAGCGGCCCGATTGGGCCGGTGCGGTGGCGCTGCACCACGGCTCGCTCGACAAGGACGCGCGCGAGTGGGTCGAGCTCGGGCTGAAGGAAGGTCGTCTGAAGGCGGTCGTCGCGACCTCGTCGCTGGACCTGGGCGTCGACTTCCTGCCGGTCGAGCGCGTGCTGCAGATCGGCTCGGCGAAAGGCGTCGCGCGGCTGCTGCAGCGAGCCGGGCGCAGCGGCCACGCGCCCGGCCGGCCCAGCCGCGTGACGCTGGTGCCGACCAACACGCTGGAGCTGGTCGAGGCGGTGGCGGCGCGGCGCGCAGCGCTCGCCGGCCGCATCGAAAAACGCGCGACGCCCGAGAAGCCGCTGGACGTGCTGGTGCAGCACCTGGTCACCATCGCACTGGGCGGCGGCTTCACGGCCGACGCGATGTTCGACGAGGTTCGCAGCGCGTATGCCTACCGGCACCTGACGCGTGCCGAGTTCGATTGGGCGGTGGCCTTCGTCGAAGGCGGCGGCGCGAGCCTCGCCGCGTACCCCGAGTACCACCGCGTCAAGCTCATCGAAGGCGTCTACCGCGTGCCCGATCGCGGCATCGCGCGGCGCCACAAGCTGCAGATCGGCACCATCGTGTCCGACTCCTCGATGCAGGTGAAGTACCTGAGCGGCGGCAACATCGGCGTGATCGAGGAGGGCTTCATCGCGCGGCTGCGCAAGGGCGACTGCTTCGTCTTCGCCGGCCGCACGCTCGAGTACATCCGCACGCAGGAGATGACCGCGTACGTGCGCAAGGCGGTCAAGCCGCGTGGCCTGATCACGAGCTGGGCCGGCGCGAAGATGCCGCTGTCCAGCGAGCTGGCCGACTCGGTGCTGCAAGTGCTGGCCGGCGTCGCGGAAGGCGACTTCGCCGATCCCGAGCTGCAGGCCGCGCGGCCGATGCTCGAGACGCAGATCCGCCTGTCCAAGCTGCCCACACCCGAGACGCTGTTGATCGAGCGCTTCCATTCGCGCGAGGGCCATCACCTGTTCCTCTACCCGTTCGCCGGGCGCAATGCGCACATCGGTCTCGCGAGCCTGCTCGCGTGGCGGCTCGCGAAGGACGCGCCGAACACCTTCAGCATCTCGATCAACGACCACGGGCTGGAGCTGCTCAGCGCGCTGCCCATCGACCCGATGCCGCTGCTCGACCAGAGCGCGTACAGCGGCGACGCGCTGCTGCACGACGTGCTCGCGAGCCTGAACTCCAGCGAGCTGGCGCGCCGGCGCTTTCGCGAGATCGCGCGTGTCGCCGGGCTGATCTTCACCGGCTACCCCGGCGCGCCCAAGAGCACGCGCCAGCTGCAGGCCTCGAGCTCGCTGTTCTACGAGGTGTTCGCGAAGTACGATGCCGGCAACCTGCTGTTGAGTCAGGCGCAGACCGAAGTGCTGAACCAGGAGCTGGACATTGCGCGCCTGGCCGCGGCGCTCCAGCGCATGCGCGGCCAGCGTGTCGAGTTCGCCGAGCTGGCGGTGCCCAGCCCGTTTGCGTTGCCGCTGATGGTCGAGCGCTTCCGCGAGAAGCTCTCGACCGAGAAGCTGAAGGACCGGCTGGACCGATTGCTGAAGGACATGGAACTCGCGGCGGACCGTCGAGCCGAAGCCGAGCGAGCCGCCGAGGCCGGCGCCGAGCCGCCCTCGCCGAAGACCATGCGCAAGCCGCGGCCGCCGAAACGAGAGACGGCGCGGTGAGCGCGTCGATGGAAAGGAAGACCGACCGATGAACCTGCGTCGCCCCGCCAAGCTGTTCGCGATGAGCCGGCTCGGCCGCATCCGCGTCTACCTGACGGCGCTGTGGAAGCTGGTGCGGAACCCGCAGACGCCGAAGCCCGCCAAGTGGGTGGCCGGCGCCGTGCTCGCGTATGCGCTGAGCCCGATCGACCTGATTCCCGATTTCGTGCCGGTGCTGGGGCTGCTGGACGACGTCGTGATCGTGCCGCTGGGCGTGGCGCTGGCGATCCGGCTGACCCCGCGGCCGTTGTGGGAGCAGATGCTGCGCGAGGCCGAGGCCGCACCGCTCAAGCTGCCCAAGTTGTGGTCGGGCGCGGTGCTGATCGTGTTGGTCTGGGTCGCGTTGCTGGCGCTGCTGGTGTGGGCCGGGTGGCGGCTCGCCGGCGGCCTCTGACGGCGAAGGCGATGATCATCGGTAGCAATCGAAGAAAGGATTTGCGATGGACTTGAAGCTCACAGGCAAGCTCGCACTGGTCAGCGGCAGCACCGCCGGGATCGGCCAGGCGATCGCCGCGTCGCTCGCCGCCGAGGGCGCCGCGGTGATCGTCAACGGGCGCACGCAGGCGTCGGTCGATGCCGCGGTCGCCGCGATGACGCCGGGAACCGGTGGGGCCGTGCTGGGCTATGCCGGCGACCTCAGCCAGCCCGATGTCGCCGAGGCGCTGGTGCGCCGGCATCCCGGCATCGACATCCTGGTCAACAACCTCGGCATCTTCGAGCCCAAGCCGTTCGAGGACATCCCGGATGCGGACTGGCTGCGCTTCTTCGACGTCAACGTGCTCAGCGGCGTGCGGCTCGCCCGCCTGTGCCTGCCCGCGATGCGGCGCAAGAACTGGGGGCGCATCCTCTTCATCTCGAGCGAGAGCGCGCTGCAGATCCCCACCGAGATGATCCACTACGGCATGACGAAGACCGCGCAGCTGGCGGTCTCGCGCGGGCTGGCCGAGGCGGTTGCCGGCACCGGCATCACGGTGAACAGCGTGCTGCCGGGGCCGACCCGCTCGCGCGGCGTCGGCGACTTCGTCCAGGACATGGCGCAGCAGGCCAACAAGACTTTCGAACAGGTGGAAGCCGAGTTCTTCAACCACGTGCGCCCGACCTCGCTGATCAAACGCTTCGCGACGACCGAGGAGGTCGCCTCGCTGGTGACCTACCTCGCGAGTCCGCTGGCGTCGGCGACGACCGGCGCGGCGCTGCGGGTCGATGGCGGCGTCGTGAAGACGGCGTTCTGAGTCGTCGTTGACCCGTCGTCTTGGCGGCATGCGTGGCGAATCCTTTTGCCGGCGGCAAACGTCTGACCCGGTGTGTCCTTCACTGCCGGAGCAGCGCATGCCCATCACCATCGTTCGCTACACCACGCGGCCCGAGGCCGCGCAGACCAACGCCGACCTGATCTCGCAGGTGTTCGCCGAGCTGGCGGCCCAGGGGCGGGACGACCTGCGCTACGCGGCGTTCCGGCTCGGCGACCAGGAGTTCCTGCACCTGTCGCTGGCGCAGGCCCAGCCGTCGCCGCTGCACGGCATCGCGGCGTTCCGCCGCTTCCGCGAAGGTGTCGAGCAGCGCTGCGTCGAGCCACCGCGTTCGCTGAGCGCCGTGCTCGTCGGCCAGTACCGCCTGCCCGATCTGCTGAGGTGACATGCCGGCCGCGCCGCCTGCGGTCGCTCCCCCGTCGCCGCTGGACGCGCTGACGCCGGTGTTGCGGCGTCAGCTGCACCGGCACTGCGCGCGCATGACGGGCTCGTTCTTCGACGGCGAGGACGTGTTGCAGGATGCCTTGCTGAAGGCGCACGAAGCGGCCACGGCGCTGTCGGCCCCGATCGCCAATCCGGGCGGCTGGCTGTTCCGCATCGCGCACCATGCGGCGCTCGACCGGCTCCGGCAGCGCCGACGCGATCCGGTGACGTTCGATGCCGACACCGACGTCGGGGCCGACGCAGGCGAGCCCGCCTCAGCGGCCGAAGTCTCCGACGCGGAGCGGCGCTGGGCCGTCCACGCGAGCCTGCGGACCTTCGTGCAGCTGCCGCCGCTGCAGCGCGGCACGGTGATCCTCGCCGACGTGCTGGGCTACTCGCTCGAGGAAGTGGCCGAGATCATCGACCGCTCGCTCACGGCAACGAAGAGCGCACTGTTCCGCGGGCGCCGGCGATTGGAAGCGCTCGCGGCACAGCCCGCGCAAGCGGCCGAGCCTGCGCCGCTCGAGACGGAGCATGTCGCGCTGGTCAAGGCCTACGCCGAGCTGTTCAACGGGCGCCACTTCGATGCGCTGCGCGACCTGCTCGCGCAGGACATCCGCGTCGAGCTGGTCGGCGCCGCCGTGCTCGAGGGGCGCGAGCTCGTGACGTCGCGGTACTTCGGCAACTACAGCGCGACGGCGGGCTGGCAGGCGCAGGCCGTGCGCGTCGACGGCGAGCCGGCGCTGGTCGTGCGGCAGGCCGGGAGGCCGTCGTATTTCATTGCGTTCGGTCCTTCGTCAGCCGGGGTGCTGCATAAGCTGCGCGACTTCCGCCATGCGGGCTACGACGTCGAAGGTGCCGACGTGCAGAGCCTGTGACCGTTTATGGCGACATCGACAGGCTAGTCTTCGGCCAGCTTGGCGTCGCGTGGTCGCCAGCCGCGAAGGCAGTCGCGCCGGCACGCCACGCGTCACGCCACGTCGGCAACGTGGCCTCCGGCGATGGCCCCAGTCCGCGCACCACGCAGCCGCCCCCCGCACCGGTGGCCGCCGCATCGCGCAGCTGCTCGGGCGTGAGGATCCCGCCGATCGCGACGACCGGCGCAGGTGCCATGCGCACCCACCACGCGAGGTTGTGCAGGCCTTGCGGGTGCCATGGCATGTCCTTGGTCGTGGTCGGCCAGACCGGCCCGCAGGCGATGTAGCTGGGCTGCAGCGCGGCGGCGCGGCACAGTTCCCACAGGCTGTGCGAGCTGATGCCCAGATGCAGGCCGGCCCGGCGCGCCGCATGCAGGCGCAAGTGCTCGTCCGCGCTGAGCGCGAGCAGATCCTCCTGGCCCAGGTGCACACCGTCGGCGCCCAGCGCCGCCGCCAACGCCCAATGGTCGTTGATGTAGAGCCGCACACCGGCGCCGCGGGCCGCGGCGATCGATGTCGCGACGGCGTCGCGCAGCGCTGTCGCATCGTTCGCCGGATCGGCCTTGATGCGCAGCTGCACGGTCGTCGCGGCGCCGGCGCGCAGCACCGCGCGCAGGCGCTCGGCGCTGTCGACGATCGCGTAGAGGCCGGGGGCTGCGGCGCTCGCGGCCGGCGCTGCCCAATCGGCGGGCGGCTGCTCGTCCATCGACAGATGCGGCAGCAGCCGCGGATCGGCGACGAAGTCCGATGCCGCGCGCACCGGTCCCGCGCCGCGGCCCAGCGCCGTGGCTCGTTCCAAGGCCCGCGTCGTCGCCATCTTCGCGAGCACCGCGGCATCGGCGCTGACGAACCCGCGCGCGATCGCGGCGGCCAGCGTGCTCGCGTACGTGCAGCCGGTGCCGTGCGTGTGCCGGGTCGCAACACGCGGCAGCGCGAGCCAGCCGCTGGCCTGCGGCGTCGCGAGCCAGTCGAGTGCCAGCGCATCGTGCGCATCGCCACCGGTGATGCAGACCGAAAGCGCCCCCAGCTCGCGCAAGGCCGCCGCCTGCGCCGGCACCGACGCCTGGCTCATCGCCGGGCCCAGCAATGCGGCCGCTTCGCGGCGGTTGGGCGTGATCACGGTCGCACGTGGCAGCAGCAGCTCGCGGTAGGCGGCGAGCAGCGCTTCGTCGGCAAACGCCGCACCGGTCGACGCGTGCAACACCGGGTCGACGACCAACGCCGGCGTGCGACGCCCCGGCGAACCTTCGCGCAGGCGATCGATCCAGCGCGCGAGCACCTGCACGTTGTCGGCGCTGCCCAGCAGCCCGGTCTTGATCACGGCCGGCGGCAGGTCGTCGGCCAGCGCGGCGAGTTGTGCATCCAGCAGCGCGGGGTCGACCGCAGCGATGCGCGTGACCGCGACGCTGTTCTGCGCCGTGACGGCCGCGGTCACCGGGCACAGATGCACGTCGCAGGCCTCGGCGGCACGCTGGTCGGCCGACAGGCCCGCGCCGCCGCCGCTGTCGAGGCCGGCGACGCTCCAGACGATGGGCTGTTCGAGGGTGGGCATGTCTCGCTCCCGTCAATCGATCAGGAACGGCCGGCCGGTGACCGGTGTGCTCGCCACGGCCATCTGCTGCGGCGCCATCACGCCGGCCTCGTAGCCGAGGCGCCCCGCCTCGATCGCGAGGCGGAACGCCCGTGCCATCGCGACCGGGTCGCGCGCCTGCGCGACAGCCGAGTTCAGCAGCACGCCGTCGAAGCCCAGCTCCATCGCCTGCGCCGCATGCGACGGCGCGCCGATGCCGGCATCGACGATCAGCGGCACGCCGGGCAGCCGCTCGCGCAGCGTGCGCAAGGCCCACGGGTTCAGCAGGCCCTGGCCCGAGCCTATGGGCGCGGCCCACGGCATCAGCACCTGGCAGCCGGCATCGAGCAGGCGCCGGCAGCTCACCAGGTCGTCGGTGCAGTACGGGAAGACCTCGAACCCGTCGCGGATCAGCTGCGTCGCGGCCTCCAGCAGTTCCCACGGGTCGGGCTGCAGCGTGTGCTCGTCGCCGACCACCTCGAGCTTGAGCCACGGCGTGTCGTACAGCTCGCGTGCCATGTGGCCGAGCGCGACGGCTTCGCGCGCGCTGCGGCAGCCGGCGGTGTTGGGCAGCAGCCGCGCGCCGCTGCGCCGGATGATCTCGATGAAGCCGTTGTCGCCGGCGGCCGCGAGCGTGCGCTTCAAGCCGACGGTGACCACCTGCGTGCCCGACGCGACGATCGCGTCGCACAGCAGCTGCGGCGACGGATAGCCGGCGGTGCCGAGCAGGAAGCGGCTGGCCAATGGCGTACCGCAGACAGTCCAGGATGTCGATGTCATGGTCAGCCTCCGACGATGGGCTTGAACACCGTGAGCACGTCACCCGGTTGCATCGGCGTCGTCGCGCGCAGCGCGCGCGGCACGAACTCGCCGTTCAGCGCGGTGGTGACGTCCGAGGGTTCGACGCCGAGCCGCAGCAGCACATCGGCAATGCGATCGCCGGGCTGCCACGGCATCTGATCGTCGTTGACGCGGATCGTGGTTTCAGACATCGGCGGTCTCCGGAGTCAGTGCCGCCAGTGCGTCCTGCGCCAGCGCCGGCGCGAGCAGCCAGCCGTGCCTGAACAAGCCGTTGACGCGCAGCAAGCCCGGCGCGTGCTGTACCAGCGGGCGGTGGTCGGGCAGGGCGGGGCGCAGGTTCGCTTCCATGTGCACGATGCGGGCTTCGGCCAGCTCGGGGATCACGCTGTGCGCTGCGGCCAGCAGCTCGACCGCGCTGCGCAGGCTGACCGGCGAGCGGTCCTCGCTCTCGACTTCGCTGGCGCCGACGACGATCAGGTCGCCCGGCCGCGGGACCAGGTAGACGCGGTGCCGCGGATGCAGCAGGCGCACCGGCCGTGCGAGCGGCACGCCGGGCGCGTGCAGCCACACGACCTCGCCGCGCACGCCGCGCAGCGACGGCAGCGCCTCGCGCGCGCCGAGCCCGCGCGCGTCGACCGCGAGCTCGCAGCGGTGCACGGTGCCGTCGTGCAGCACGAGCCGGCCGGGCTCGACCCGCTCGACGCGCTGGCCCCAACGCCAGCGCACGGTCGGCGCCGCGGCCCACAGCGCGACCAGCATCTCGCGCGGCAACAGCTGGCCTTCGCCGGGCAGCCGCCAGGCATGCAGCTGCGGCGCAAGCGCCGGCTCCAGCGGGCGCAGCGCGTCGCGGTCCAAGGGTTGCGGCGATGCGATCTCCGGCAGGGTCTGCAGGCGTGCCAGCACGCGCCGCGCGGCGCCGAGGTCGCTGCCGTGCGCGACCAGCAGGCTCGCGTCGCCACGCACGAGCGGCGTCGCGGCATGCGGTGCGAGCTGCCCGGCGATCTCGCGCCACAGCGCGAGCGAACGCCAGCCCAGGCGCGCGATCTCGGGCTCGGCCTGGTCGAGCTCGGCCAGCGGGCTCAGCATGCCGGCCGCGGTGAAGCCGGCGGCATGCGGCGCGGCGGGCGTGGTGATCCGTCCGGTGGCCGGCGGCTGCGCGTCGTCCGCCGGATCGAACACGCCGACCTCGTGCCCATCTTGCGAGAGCCGCCACGCGAGCAGCCGGCCGACGACGCCGGCCCCGGCGATCCCGACCTTCATCGCGGTCAGCCCTGCGCAGCGGCCGGCGCGACGGGGGCCATCGATGCGATCGGGATGTACAGCTCGCCGCCAGCCGCCTTGAACTCGGCCGACTTCTGCGCCATGCCCTGCGCGGCGTAGTCGCGCACGTCCTGCGTGATCTTCATCGAGCAGAACTTCGGGCCGCACATGCTGCAGAAGTGCGCCTCCTTGGACGAGTCCTTGGGCAGCGTCTCGTCGTGGTAGTCGCGTGCGGTGTCGGGGTCCAGGCCGAGGTTGAACTGGTCGTGCCAGCGGAACTCGAAGCGCGCCTTGCTCATCGCGTCGTCGCGCGCGCGGGCGCCGGGGTGGCCCTTCGCGACGTCGGCCGCATGCGCCGCGATCTTGTAGGCGATGATGCCCTGCTTCACGTCGTCGCGGTCGGGCAGGCCCAGGTGTTCCTTGGGCGTCACGTAGCACAGCATCGCGGTGCCCATCCAGCCGATCATCGCGGCGCCGATCGCGCTGGCGATGTGGTCGTAGCCCGGCGCGATGTCGATGGTCAGCGGGCCCAGCGTGTAGAACGGCGCCTCGTGGCAGTGCTTCAGCTGCTCGGTCATGTTGGCCTGGATCATGTGCATGGGCACGTGGCCCGGGCCTTCGATCATGGTCTGCACGTCGTGCTTCCAGGCGATCTGCGTCAGCTCGCCCAGCGTGCGCAGCTCGGCGAACTGCGCCTCGTCGTTCGCGTCGGCGCCCGAGCCGGGGCGCAGGCCGTCGCCGAGCGAGAAGCTCACGTCGTAGGCCTTCATGATTTCGCAGATCTCGTCGAAGTGCGTGTACAGGAAGTTCTCCTGGTGATGCGTGATGCACCACTTCGCGAGGATGGAGCCGCCGCGCGAGACGATGCCGGTGCGGCGCTTCGCGGTCAGGTGGATGAACGGCAGCCGCACGCCGGCGTGGATGGTGAAGTAGTCGATGCCT
>DATCSE010000310.1:0-11816 GCA_036568605.1 Burkholderiaceae bacterium
GACGCTGGATGCGCTGGACGCGGTGAAGGGCGACCTGTCGGGCGGGCAGAAGGCGTACCGCGAGGCGCTGCAGAAGACCAAGTTCAACGGGCCCGCGGGCGTCGTCGAGATCGACGAGAACCGCAACGGCGTCGGCACGACCTACATCACCGAGGTCGCGAAGGCGCCGGACGGCTCGTTCTACAACAAGGTCGTCAAGTCGGTGCCCAACATCTCGCAGACGTTGGGCCTCTCGAAGGCCGACTTCCAGAAGATGGGGCTCGGATCGCGCGACGTCCCCGATTGCAGGAAATGAGCCCACCCCCGGAGCGCCTTCCGGCGCTCCCCCTCAAGGGGGCGCCGCCAGTGGACCGGCAAAGCCGGCTCCACGGCGGCCGCTTGGACGGCGGGACCGCGCTTTTGTCCGGCGACGCGTTGATCCTCAACCGCGTGACGCGCGCGTTCGGCGCGCTGCGCGCGGTGGACGACGTGTCGCTGTCGGTCGCGGCCGGGGAGAAGTACGCGATCCTGGGCTCCAACGGGGCCGGCAAGACCACGCTGTTCAACGCGATCACCGGCGACTTCCCGCCGACCGCCGGCCGCATCCACTTCTTCGGCGAGGACATCACCGAGCTGCCGCCGCACGAGCGCATCCGCAAGGGGCTGCGCCGCACCTACCAGTCGTCGCTGCTGTTCCGCGACCTGACGGTGCGCGACAACCTGTTCCTCGCGGTGCGCGGCGTGGCCAGCGGGCGCTTCGTGTTCGCGCCGCCGCGCGCCGACCATGCGAGCGTGCAGGCGACGCGCGATCTGCTCGAGCGCACGCGGCTCGTGTCCAGCGCCGACGAGCGCGTCGCGAACCTCGCGCACGGCCAGCAGCGCCAACTCGAGATCGGCATGGCGCTGGCTGGTGCGCCGCGGCTGATCCTGTTCGACGAGCCGGCGGCCGGGCTGTCGCCGGCCGAGCGGCGCGAGCTGGTCGCGCTGCTGCGCTCGCTGCCCGCGCACATGAGCTTCGTGCTGATCGAGCACGACCTGGACATCGCGCTGCGCGTCGCCGAACGTGTGACGGTGATGCACAACGGGCGCGTGCTGAAGACCGGGACGCCGGACGAGATCGAGAACGATGGGCAGGTGCAGGCGATCTACATGGGGAGCAGGCATTGATGGAACGAACAGGCGGTCTTGGGTGGTGGTGCCGGGCGCATAGGATTTTTGGACGCAAAGGCGCCAAGGAGCGCCAAGGCGCAAAGGAAATGCAAGCTTTCTTTCTTTGCGTCTTCGCGTTCCTTGGCGCCTTTGCGTCCAGAAAACCTTCGCATCGGGCGAGGCCACTCGAGATGCACGGAGCCCGTGCATGACCTGGCCCGCCCGCTCTGGCGACGGCACAGCACACGGCCCGCTGCTGGTCGTGCACGAGCTCGACGTCTACTACGGCCGCGCGCACGCGCTGCAGCGCGTCAGCTTCACGCTGGAGCGCGGCGTGTTCGGCATCGTCGGCCGCAACGGCATGGGCAAGACGACGCTGTGCAACGCGATCACCGGCCTGGTGCCGGCGCGCGGCAGCGTGCGCTTCGACGGCGAGGAACTGATCGGCCGCACGCCGAACCAGATCACGCGGCACGGCATCGCGTACGTGCCGCAGGGGCGGCGGGTCTGGCCGTCGCTCAGCGTGGACGAAACCTTGCGACTGGTCGCGCGGCGCAAACGCGATGTCGAGCGCGTGTACGCGATGTTCCCGCGCCTGGCCGAGCGCAAGGGCCACGGCGGCGCGCAGCTCTCGGGCGGCGAGCAGCAGATGCTCGCGATCGGCCGCGCGCTGCTGCTCGAGCCCAGGCTGCTGGTGATGGACGAGCCGACCGAAGGGCTTGCGCCGGCGATCGTCGAGCAGGTCGCGCGTTCGCTGCGCGAGCTCGCGGCCAGCGGCGAGATCGCGGTGCTGCTGATCGAGCAGAACCTGGGCGTCGCGATGGACGTGGCCGACCGCATCGGCGTGATGATCAACGGGCGCATTGCGCACGAGATGCCGGCCAGCGCGCTCGCGGCCGACCGCGAGTTGCAGGAGCGGCTGCTGGGCGTGCGCGCCAACGGTGGGCTGGCCGACGAGCCCGAGGCGCCGCCGCCGATGCCGGCAGAAGACACCGCGGGCACGGTGCAGGTCTACACGGTGCGCCGCGCGCACGGCGAGGCCGAGCCCGCGCTGGATCTGCTGCCCGGCGGCGCGCGAACGGTGCGCGGCTACACACGCTGGAACGCCGGCGGCACGGCGGGGCCGGTGCACGACATCGCGCGCGAGGCATCGGCGGTACCGCCCACGGAACCCCCGGCGCGCCCGCTGCCGCCGAGTCCCTCGGCTGGACCTGCTACACCCGTGGCCGTGCTGCCCGTGGCCGGCAGCGCGCAGGTCTTCGACTTCCCGGTCGCGACGACCAGCGCGCGCGCCGCCTACGTCGTCGGCACCTTCGACACCAAGGGCCGCGAGCTGCTGTACCTGCGCCAGTGCCTCGAGAAGCTGGGCCTGCGCGTCGTCACGGTCGACCTCGCGACCTCGGGCAAGCCGTCGCCGGCCAGCGTGCATCCACGCGAGGTCGCGCGGCATCATCCGGACGGCGAGTCTGCGGTGTTCAGCAGCGACCGCGGCAGCGCCGTCACGGCGATGGCCACCGCGTTCGAGCATTTCATCCGCACCCGGCGCGACCTCGGCGGCATCGTTTCCGCCGGCGGGTCGGGCGGCACGTCGCTCGCGACCCAGGGGATGCGCGCGCTGCCCATCGGCGTGCCCAAGGTGATGGTCTCGACGATGGCCAGCGGCGACACGCGCCCGTATGTCGGCCCGAGCGACATTTGCATGATGTATTCGGTGACCGACGTGCAGGGCATCCACCGCATCAGCGGAAAGGTGCTGGGCAATGCGGCGCATGCGCTGGCCGGGATGATCGTGCACCCGACCCACGAGTCGGCTTCGAGCAAGCCGGCGATCGGGCTGACGATGTTCGGCGTCACGACGCCGTGCGTGCAGGCCGTGACGAAGCGGCTTGCCGACGACTACGACTGCCTGGTGTTCCACGCGACCGGCGTCGGCGGCCAATCGATGGAGAAGCTTGCCGATTCGGGGCTGCTGGCCGGCGCGATCGACGTCTCGACCACCGAGATCGCCGACGAGATCGGCGGCGGCGTGCTGTCGGCCGGCGCGACGCGGCTGGACGTGTTCGCGCGTCACGCGCTGCCGTACGTGGGCTCGTGCGGCGCGCTGGACATGGTGAACTTCGGCGCCTGGGACACGGTGCCCGAGCGCTTCCGCGAGCGGCGCCTGTACCGCCACAACCCCAGCGTCACGCTGATGCGCACGACGGTGGACGAGAACCGCCGCATCGCCGAATTCATCGCCGCGAAGCTGAACGCGATGCGCGGGCCGGTGCGCTTCCTGATCCCCGAGGGCGGCGTCTCGGCGATAGACCGGCCGGGCCAGCCGTTCCACGACCCCGAGGCTGACCGCATGCTGTTCGCGACCCTCGAGCAGCACTTCCGTGCCGGCGCCGACCGCAAGCTGATCCGCTTGCCGCACCACATCAACGACGAGGCCTTCGCCGAGGCGCTCGTCGCCGCCTGGCGCGAGATCGCGCCGCGCCATCAGGCCGGGAGCCGCCATGCCGCGCATCGCTAGAGCGACCATCCTCGAACGGCTGCGCGCGAAGGTCGCGCAAGGCCGGCCCATCGTCGGCGGCGGCGCCGGCACCGGGCTCTCGGCCAAGTGCGAAGAGGCCGGCGGCATCGACCTGATCGTGATCTACAACTCGGGGCGCTACCGCATGGCCGGGCGCGGTTCACTCGCGGGCCTGCTCGCGTACGGCAACGCGAACGACATCGTCGTCGAGATGGCGCGCGAGGTGCTGCCCATCGTGAAGAACACGCCGGTGCTCGCCGGCGTCAACGGCACCGACCCGTTCATGCTGACCGAGCCGTTCCTGCACGAGCTGATCGCGCTGGGCTTCTCGGGCGTGCAGAACTTCCCGACCGTGGGGCTGATCGACGGCACGTTCCGCGCGAACCTCGAGGAGACCGGCATGGGCTACGGCCTGGAGGTCGAGCTGATCGCGAAGGCGCGCGAGCTCGAGCTGCTGACGACGCCCTACGTGTTCAGCGAAGCCGATGCGCGCGCGATGGCGCAGGCCGGCGCCGACATCGTCGTCTGCCACCTCGGGTTGACGACCGGCGGCGCGATCGGCGCCGCGACGGCGCTGGCGCTGGCCGACTGCGTCGAGCCCGTCAACGCGTGGGCCGCGGCCGCGAAAGCCGCGAAGCCCGACATCCTCGTGCTGTGCCACGGCGGGCCGATCGCGACGCCCGACGACGCGCGCTACATCCTCGAGCGCTGCCCCGGCTGCCACGGCTTCTATGGCGCGAGCTCGATGGAACGCCTGCCCACCGAGACGGCGCTGACCGCGGCCACGCAGCGCTTCATGCAGATCGTCAGAACATCCCCAGGAGTTTCGACATGACCGGCGCTCAATTCGGCAGTTTTCTTCTCGCCCTCGTCGTCGTCGCGATCGTCGTCGCGATCGTCGTCTGGCTGCTGCACTGGCTGTACCTGCGCAGCTCCAAGGAGCGCGCGTTCGTGCGCACCGGGCTGGGCGGGCAGAAGGTCGTGCTCGACGGCGGCGCCTTCGTGCTGCCCATCGTGCACGACGTGATCCCGGTCAACATGAACACGCTGCGGCTGGAGGTCAGCCGCGGCCGCGACAAGGCGCTGATCACGAAGGACCGCATGCGGGTCGACGTGATTGCCGAGTTCTACGTGCGGGTCGCGGCCGAGCCGCGCTCGGTGGCCGCGGCGGCACAGACCCTGGGCCTGCGCACGATGGAGCCGGAGCAGCTCAAGGAGCTCGTCGAGGGCAAGTTCGTCGACGCGCTGCGCACCGCGGCCGCGGAGATGACGATGGAAGAGCTGCACGAGCGGCGCGGCCACTACGTGAAGCGGGTGCGCGAGGCGGTCGCCGAAGATCTGACGAAGAACGGTTTGGAGCTGGAAGCCGCGTCGCTGACCCAGCTCGATCAGACCGCGATGGAGTACTTCAACCCGAGCAATGCGTT
This sequence comes from Burkholderiaceae bacterium, assembly GCA_036568605.1. GTDB lineage: Bacteria > Pseudomonadota > Gammaproteobacteria > Burkholderiales > Burkholderiaceae_C > DATCSE01. Next base: position 5,071 of record DATCSE010000310.1, read on the forward strand.
CGACGCCGAGGGTTTGACGCGGCTGACCGAGCAGATCGAGCACCGCAAGAAGCAGCGCAACGACGTCGAGCAGGACACGCTGGTCGCGATCCGCAACAAGAACCTGGAGGCCGAGAAGTCGTCGCTGGAAATCGACCGCGAGAGCGAATACGCGCGCCTGAGCCAGCAGCGCGAGGTCGAGTTCGCGCGCGCGAAGCAGCGTGCCGAGCTGGCGATCGAGCGCGCGCAGCGCGACCAGGATGCCGAGGGCGCGCAGATCGCCGCGAAGCAGATGATCGAGGCGGCGCGCATACGCTCCGACCAAACGGTCGAGGAAGAGCGCATCACGAAGGAGCGGGCGATCCAGGCCGCCGAGGTCGAACGGCGCAAGGCGCTGGAGCTGGCCGAGCAGCAGCGCGCGATCGCGGTCGCACGCGAGAGCGAGGCGCAGAGCAAGGCGCAGGCCGCGGCCGACAAGGCGCGTGCCGAGGCCGTCGCGGCCGAGGAGCAGGTGTTCACCGCACGCGAGGTCGAGTCGGCGCAGCGCAAGAAGGCGATCGAGCTGATCGCCGCGGCGCAGGCGGCCGAGCGCGAGTCGCTGCAGCTCACCGCGGCGGCGCGCGCCGAGAAGGAGGCCAGCGCCGACCGCGGCGCGGCGATCCGCGCGCAAGCCGAGGCCGATGCCGAGGCCGACAAGATCCGCGCGCTGGCCGCGAAGGTGCGTGCCGAGATCGAGGCCGAGGCGACGCGGCTGATGAACGAGGCGCAGAACGTGCTGTCGCCCGAGGCGCGTGCTTCGACCTTGCGTCTGCGTCTGGTCGAGAAGGCCGAGGCCATCATCCGCGAGGCCGTGCGGCCGATGGAGCGCATCGAGGGCATCAAGATCCTGCATGTCGACGGGCTGGCCGGCGGCGGCGGTGGCGGCGGCGACAGCAACGGCAGCTTTGCCGACGGCGTCGTCAACTCGGCGCTGCGCTTCCGCGCGCAGGCACCCATCGTCGACCAGCTGCTGCGCGAGATCGGGCTGCAGTCGGGCGACATCCAGCAGCTGGTCTCGGGTGCCGGCGGCACGACCGCGCTGCCGCCTGCCGCCAGCGGCAGCAGCGGCGGGCGCTCGAACCAGTCGCAGGAGGGCCGGTGATACGCGTCTACGTCTCCAGCGTGATCGAGGCGGGTGCCGACACCGTGTGGTCGCGCATCCGAGATTTCAACGCGATGCCGCAGTGGCACCCGCTGATCGCCGACAGCCGCATCGAGAACGACGAGGCGCCCGACCGGGTCGGCTGCATACGCCGCTTCCACACGCGCGACGGCGGGCTGATCCGCGAGCGGCTGCTGGCGCTTTCGGACTACGACTACGAATGCAGCTACGAGATCCTCGAGAGCGGCATGGGGGTCGAGAACTACATCGCGACCCTGAAGCTGACGCCGGTGACCGACGGCAACCGCTGCTTCGCCGAGTGGAGCGCCGAGTTCGATTGCGCGCCGGAGCGCGAGCGCGAGCTGGTGGCGGAGATCGGCGACGGCGTGTTCCAGGCGGGGTTCGATGCGCTGAAGCGGCAGTTGGGTGGGCGGTGAGGCGATGGTGGTTCGCCGCGACCCTCACCCCAGCCCTCTCCAAGGGCCACGAAGGGGCCCCTTCGTGGCCCTTGGAGAGGGAGTTATGTTCCCTCTCCCTCTGGGAGAGGGCTAGGGTGAGGGCCAACGAGCGCCTCCATGCTCCAGAAAGTCACCCGCTCCACCATCATCGACGCCCCCCTCGAACGCGTCTGGTCCGTCCTGCGCGACTTCAACAGCCACGACCGCTGGCACGACGTCGTCGCCACCAGCCGCATCGAGCGCGGCGAGCGCAGCGACCAGGTCGGCTGCATCCGCGATTTCACGCTGAAGGACGGCCACCACATCCGCGAGCAGCTGCTCGCGCTGTCCGACCGCGACCACCGAAGCACCTACTGCATCGTCGAGGCGACGGTGCCGCTGCTGCGCTACGTCGCGACCGTGACCCTGAAGCCGGTGACCGACGGGCAGCGCACGTTCTGGCACTGGGAGGCCAGCTTCGCGACGCCGCCGGGGCGCGAGCGCGAGTTGCGCGACATGGTCGCGCGCGATGTCTACGAGGCGGGCTTCGAGAATCTGCGGCGGCATCTGCGCGCAGGCGCGGATCTGCGCAGCGGCGGCACGCCGGGGTCACGCGACGCGCTCGACCAGACCATGCCGCGTGCACTGCCGCTGCCCACGCGACGCACCGTCGTTCGGCACTATGGCGACCCGCCAGCGCTGCAGATGGAAGATGCCGAAGCCGCCGCGCCGCGGGCCGGCGAGGTGCGCATCCGCCAGCGCGCGATCGGCGTGAACTTCCTCGACGTCTACCTGCGCCGCGGCTGGATCCCGGCGATGCTGCCGCTGCCCGGCGTGCCGGGGCTGGAGGCGGCCGGCACGGTGCTCGACGTCGGCGACGGCGTGCTGGGCTTGTTGCCGGGCGACCGCGTCGCGTATCTCAGCGCGCAGCCCGGCGCTTACTGCACGGTGCGCACGATCAACGCCGACGCCGTCGTGCGCCTGCCGCCGCAGATCGAGGACGAGACCGCTGCCGCGCTGCTGCTCAAGGGCATCAGCGCCGACTACCTGCTGCGCGACCTCGCGCATGCGGGCCGCGGCATGCGGCTGCTGGTGCACGCGGCGGCCGGCGGCCTGGGCCTGCTGCTGTGCGCCTGGGCGAGGCGGCTCGGCGCCGACGTGATCGGCACCGTGTCCAGCGAAGACAAGGCGAGGCTCGCACGCGAGTTCGGCTGCGCGCAGGTGATCGTGACCCGGGAGCACCGCTTTGCCGAGGCGGTGCAGCGCCACTTCGGCGGCGCGAACCCGGGTGCCGACGTGATCGTCGACGGCCTGGGCGACGCGGCGCGCGACGAGAACTACGCAGCCCTGGCGCGGCGCGGCCACTGGATCAGCATCGGCCAGGCGACGGGGCCGCTGCAGCCGCTGTCGCCCGATGCGCTGGTGATGAAGTCGGCCACGTTCTCGCGGCCCGCGGTGTTCGACTATGTTGCGACGAACGCGCAGCTGGCCGAGCGTGCGCAGCGCGTGTGGAACGCGCTCGCCGACGGCGCGCTGAAGCTGCCGCCGATCGAGCGCCATCCGCTCGAGGGCGCGGCGCGTGCACACGAACGGCTCGAGTCGCGCGCGACAATGGGGCCGTTGATCCTGATCGCCTGAAAGGAGTGCTAGCGATGATCGTCGGCATGAACCACTTCACCGTGATCGCGAAGGACCGGAAAGCCACGCTGGACTTCTACGTCGGCGTGCTCGGTCTGCGCGAAGGCTACCGGCCCGACCTGGGCTTCCCGGGCGCGTGGCTGTATGCGGACGGAATCGACCACGCGGTCCTGCACATGTACTTCGATCGCGCGGTACCCGAACCGCCGGCCGGGGTGATCGACCACATGGCGTTCAGCGCCAAGGGACTGAAGGCCGTGAAGGCGCGCTTCGACCAGCGCGGGCTGAAGTACGAGCTGCGCCAGCAACGCGGCGCCGGCACCTGGCAGCTGTTCACGCTGGACCCGAACGGCGCGCGCGTCGAGCTCGATTTCGATCCGAGCGAGTTGCCTTGAGCAGACGCGCCTCAGTGTCGAACGGTCACGCGAAGTAGTCTTCTTCGCGTTGGTGACGCAAGGCCAGGATGGTGACGACCCCGCGTTTGGTTTCTCCCGGCTCGGCTTCGATCGCAAAGAGCGCGACATAACCGTCGCCGGGAAAAGGGATCACCAGCTCGCGCCGGAACGGATCGCGACCCGCCTTGCGGCAAATGAAGGGGTTGTGGCTCAACCGCTGCGCGATATAGGTGTCCAGGGCATCGACCAGCGCAGAAGCGGCGGCAACGTCTTCGAGTGTCTCGGCGCGGTCGAGCAGGAAGTCGACGAAGCGGGTCAGGTCGGCGCGGGCCGCCGCCGTGTAGGCGACCTCGAAGCCACCCCGCAAGCCACTCACCGGGGCGCGCCTCGTGAGGCCTTTCCCGGCTTGGCGATTTGCTGCCGTCGACGTTCGATCCTGGCGCGGAGCTCCGTGAATACCTCGTCGTGCGTATGGATCTCACCGGTGCGCCGGGACTCATCCAGCGCCTCTTGCCCGCGCTGCTGGAACGCCGCTTGAATCTTGCGGTATTCGACGGCGCGGCGCAGCGCGGCTTCGGTGAGGCTGCTGATGGTCTCGCCTTCGCCGAGCACGCTTTCGACTTCAGCGCGGAAGGCCTCGTCGATGCGAATGGCGGGGATGGCGGCGGTCTTCATGCTGGCATGGCCTGGACGAGCAGAAGCGATGCAAATGCGATGCTTCGATCATAGACGAATCCAGTGGGTTGCCTCTCAGCGCGGAACCCGGCCATACGCGATCGTCTGCACCTTGCCCCAGCGGAACCGCACGGTCGCCATCAGGTTGCCGGGCCCGCGGTCGTACAGCCACTCCTCCATCTGCTGGCACGGCACGACGGTGCCGGCATACGGCTCCGGCACCGGGTACCACGACGGGCCGTAGTAGACCGGCGCGCAGAACGCGTCGCGCAGCAACGGCTCGCCGCACTTGTACGCGACCGACAGGCGCGAGTCGCCTTCGGCGACGCTGCCGCCGCTGCAGCGCAGCGTCTCGGCGCGGGCGGGCCTGGGCGCGAGCGCACCGGCGACGACGACGGCAACGACGACGGCGATGCGTGGCCAGAGACTCATGGGGTTTCCTTCAGCGCGCGGCGGTGGGCTGCCGCACGGACGTAAGCGTATTCCCTTTCGCCGCCACGGTCACGAAACGATGTACGCGGCGGCCCCGGTCGCGAGCAGCTTGCCGTCGGTGCCGCTGAACTCCATCCGCGTCGAGGCGACTCGCGAGCCCAGGCGCAGCACCTGCGCGCGCATCGCGAAACGCTCGCCGATCGCGGGGCGCAGATAGTCGATGCGCAGGTCTATCGTGCCGAGTTTCGAGAAACGCTGGGTTCGCTGCGCGGTTGTCTCGTCAGCGTGTCGCGCGCTGATCGCCGTCATCACCGCCAGTCCGCCGATCGCATCCAGGCTCGCGCTGATCACGCCGCCATGCAGCCGCTGCTGCGCGTCGTGACCGATCAGTTCGGGCCGCATCGCGAGGTGCCCGGTCGCCTCGCCGTCCTCCAGCGATGCGATGCGCAATCCGATGACCCGGTTGAAGGGGATGCGCTCCTCGAAGATCGCGGCCAGGCCGGCGATGAATTCGAGATCGAAGATCGACGAGGTCGGGGAGGGGGTCGTCATGGTTCGTCGTGCAGGGGTGTGGGGTCGTCGCATCGTCACACGCCGAGTTGGCGCGCCGCGAGCTCCTTCATGATTTCCTCGGCACCGCCGCCTATCATCATCACCTTGACTTCGCGGTAGATGCGCTCGCTTTTCGTGCCGCGCATGTAGCCCATGCCGCCGAGGATCTGCACCGCGGCGTCGGCGCACCATTGCATGGTTTGCGTCGCGTGATTCTTCAGCAGGCACAGCTCGGCGATCCAGTCGGGCGGCGGCGCGGCGTTGTGGTGGTCGTTGTCATGCGCCACACCGGCCTCGCGCTGCTCGACCAGCGCGTGCAGCCAGGCGCGGGTGCTGGCGATGCGCATCCGCATGTCCATCAGCTTGTGGCGGATCGCCTGGTGCTCGACCAGCTTCGCGCCGAAGGTCCGGCGCTCGCGCGCCCAGGCCAGCGCCTCGTCGTAGCAGACCTGCGCGAACGCGCAGGCGCCGGCCGCGAGCAGCAGCCGTTCGTCGTTGAAGTTCTCCATGATCATCCGAAAGCCCGCGTTCTCGGTGCCGATCAAGTGGTCGGCCGGCACGCGGCAGCCGTCGAAGCGCAGGGTCGCGGTGTCGCTGCACCACCAGCCCATCTTCGCGAGCGGCGTGCGCGTCAGGCCGGGCGCATCGCCGGGCACCGCGATCAGCGAGATGCCGGCCCCGCCGCGCTGCGCTTCGTCCAGGCCGGTGCGCACCGCGAGCGTGATCCAGTCGGCGCGCAGGCCCGAGGTGATGAAGGTCTTTTCGCCGGTGATGACCCAGGCATCGCCGTCGCGGCGTGCGCGGCAGCGCAGCCGCGCGACGTCCGAGCCGCCCGAGGGTTCGGTCACCGCGAGCGCGGCGATCTTCTCGCCGGCCAGCACGCCGGGGACCACGCGCCGCTTCAACGCCTCGCTGGCGTGCGCCACGATGGGCGGCAGCCCGATGTTGTGCGAGAACAGGCTGGCCATCAGCCCGCCGCTGCCGGCTCGCGCGATCTCCTCGGTGACGATCAGCCGGTACCAGCCGTCGGCCGGCGTGCCGCCGTAGGCATCCGGATAGCCCAGGCCCAGCAGGCCGAGTTCGGCGGCGCGCCGGTACAACGTACGCGGGAAGCTGCCGGCTTCGTCCCAGGCCTCCACATGCGGCGCGAGCTCGCGGGCCACGAACCGGCGCACGCCGTCGCGAAAGGCGTCGTGTTCGGCGGTCATCGGCATGGCATGGGCCGTCGATGCGTCAGGCCACTTCGGCCAGCGCCTGGCGCGCCGCGACCTGGTCGCCGACCTTCGCGTGCAGCGCCTGCACGACGCCGCGGCACGGTGCATGCAGGCGGTGCTCGATCTTCATCGCCTCCATCACGAGCAGCAAGGCACCGGCTTCGACCGGCTGGCCGGCCGCGACCAGCACCTGCGTGACGCGGCCGTGCATGGGTGCCTGCAACGTACCCGTGGCGCCGCTGCTGCGTGCTTGCTTCGAAGCCAGGCGCAGGTCCTGCACCCA
>DATCSE010000311.1:0-6911 GCA_036568605.1 Burkholderiaceae bacterium
GCAGTGAAGCCGGCCGAGATCGACCTGGCTCGAAATTGATTCGGCTGAGCGGCCGGCAACCGCTCAGCCGGCACCGATGGGCGCGGCCCGCCCTCGAGCGCCACGACACGAGCCGAACAGACGAACGAACGACGCGCGCCCCGCACAGCGGCACGTCCCGCGTCAAAGAACTGGAGCCAAACCGATGAGAACAACATACTGCGGCCTGGTCAGCGAAGCGCTGATGGGCCAGACCGTGACCCTGATGGGCTGGGCACATCGCCGCCGTGACCATGGCGGCGTGATCTTCATCGACCTGCGTGACCGCGAAGGCATCGTGCAGGTCGTCTGCGACCCCGACCGGCCCGAGATGTTCGCTGCCGCCGAAGGCGTGCGCAACGAGTACTGCCTGCGCATCACCGGCAAGGTGCGGGCGCGTCCCGAGGGCACGACCAACGCCAATATCACCAGCGGCAAGGTCGAGGTGCTGTGCCAGGAAATCGAAGTGCTGAACGCGAGCATCACGCCGCCGTTCCAGCTCGACGACGACAACCTCTCCGAGACCACGCGACTGACGCACCGCGTGCTGGACCTGCGCCGCCCGCCGATGCAGCGCAACATGATGCTGCGCTACCGCGTCGCGATGGAGGTGCGCAAGTTCCTGGACGCGAACGGCTTCATCGACATCGAGACGCCGATGCTGACCAAGAGCACGCCGGAAGGCGCGCGCGACTACCTGGTGCCCAGCCGCGTGCACGACGGCATGTTCTTCGCGCTGCCGCAGTCGCCGCAGCTCTTCAAGCAGCTGCTGATGGTCGCGGGCTTCGACCGCTACTACCAGATCGTCAAGTGCTTCCGCGACGAGGACCTGCGCGCCGACCGCCAGCCCGAATTCACGCAGATCGACATCGAGACCTCGTTCCTCACCGAGGAGGAGATCCGCACGATGTTCGAGGGCATGATCCGCAGCACCTTCAAGCACGCGATCGGCGTCGAGCTGCCGGCGTTCCCGGTGATGAAGTACGCCGAGGCGATGCACCGCTACGGCTCGGACAAGCCGGACCTGCGCGTCAAGCTGGAGTTCACCGAACTGACCGACGTGATGCGCGACGTCGACTTCAAGGTGTTCTCGGGCCCTGCGACCAGCGGCGAGGGCCGCGTCGTCGCGCTGCGCGTGCCGGGCGGCGCCGAGATGAGCCGCAGCGAGATCGACGGCTACACCGAGTTCGTGAAGATCTACGGCGCGAAGGGCCTCGCGTGGATCAAGGTCAACGACGTCGCGAAGGGCCGCGAAGGGTTGCAGAGCCCGATCGTCAAGAACCTGCACGACGGCGCGCTCGCCGAAATCCTCAAGCGCAGCGGCGCGGTCGACGGCGATCTGCTGTTCTTCGGCGCCGACAAGGCGAAGGTCGTCAACGATGCGATCGGCGCGTTGCGCGTGAAGATCGGCCACAGCGAGTTTGGCAAGGCGCGTGATCTCGTGCAAGGCGAGTGGGAGCCGCTGTGGGTCGTCGACTTCCCGATGTTCGAATACGACGACGAGGCGCAGCGCTGGAGCGCGATGCACCATCCGTTCACGAGCCCCAAGGACGGCCACGAGGACTGGCTCGAGACCGATCCGGGCAAGTGCATCGCGAAGGCCTACGACGTCGTGCTCAACGGCATCGAGCTCGGCGGCGGCTCGGTGCGTATCCACCGCGAAGAGGTGCAGAGCAAGGTGTTCCGCGCGCTGAAGATCGACGCCGAGGAAGCCCAGGCCAAGTTCGGCTTCCTGCTCGACGCGCTGCAGTACGGCGCGCCGCCGCACGGCGGCATCGCGATCGGCCTGGACCGCTTCGTGATGCTGATGACCGGCGCCGAGAGCCTGCGCGACGTGATCGCGTTCCCGAAGACGCAGCGCGCGCAGGACCTGCTGACCAACGCGCCGAGCGCGGTCGACGAGAAGCAGCTGCGCGAACTGCACATCCGGCTGCGCAACCCGACGGCGGTGGCCTGATCCGATCGGCGGGACGATGGCGACGCCTCGGGGTCAGGCACTGCAACCCGAGCGCGGCACGGCCCGCCGATTCAAGATCCCCGAGTCGGTCCTCGTCGTGATCCACACGGCGGCGCTGGACGTGTTGCTGATCGAACGTGCCGACATGCCGGGCTACTGGCAAAGCGTCACCGGTTCGAAGGACTCGCCCGACGAACCCCTCGTCGCCACCGCAGTCCGCGAGGTCGCCGAGGAAACCGGCATCACGATCGGCTCGCCCGCGGTGCCGCAGGCGAACCTCGTCGACTGGGGGCTCGCGAACGTCTATGAAATCTACCCGTCATGGCGACACCGTTATGCTGACGGCGTGACCCACAACACCGAACACGTCTTCGGCCTGCTGGTGCCGCGCGAGGTGCCGATCCGGCTCGCGCCGCGCGAGCATGTCGCGCACCTGTGGCTGCCGTGGCGCGACGCGGCCGAGCGCTGCACGTCGGCGTCGAACGCCGAGGCGATCCTGCACCTGCCGCGCTTCGCGGCGTCGGCTTCCTGAAGGGCTCGCGAGCGATGCGTCATCCGTCCGCCGCGCCGCATCCGCAGACGACGCTGCACCCGAGCAACGTGCTGCGCGTCTCGACCTACAACATCCACAAGGGCGTGCGCGGCATCGGCCCGCGCAAGCGGCTGGAGATCCACAACCTGGTGCTGGGCATCGAGGCACTGGACACCGATCTCGTGTTCCTGCAGGAAGTGCGCTTCCTGAACCGCGCCGAGGCGCGCGCCTTCCCGGATACCCACATCGGCTGGCCGCGCATGCCGCAGGCCGACTACCTGGCGCCGGAGGGCTACGAGGTCGCCTACCGCACGAACGCGAAGACGCGCCACGGCGAGCACGGCAACGCGCTGCTGTCGCGCTGGCCGCTGGGCGACATCGGCCACCACGATGTCTCCGACCACCGCTTCGAGCAGCGCGGCCTGCTGCACGTGCCAGTGCATTGGAACGGCGAGCTGGTGCACGCGATCGTCGCGCACTTCGGGCTGATCCATGCGAGCCGGGTGCGCCAGGTCCAGCGGCTGGCCGAGTTCATCGAGACCGAGGTGCCGAAGCACGACCTGCTGATCGTCGCCGGCGACTTCAACGACTGGGGCGAACGGCTGGACGCGCAGATGCAGCGCCACGGCCTCGAGCGCGCGGTCGAGCCGGGCGAGCCGCCGACGCGCTCGCTGACCTTCCCGTCGCGCATGCCGGTGTTCTCGATGGACCGCATCTACACGCGCGGCATGCGCTGCCTGTCGACCGCCGTGCCGCGCGGCTCGGCGTGGGCGCGCATGTCCGACCACCTGCCCCTCGTGGCCGAGCTGGCCCTGACATGACGAGCGTCGTCGCGGGACGAGGGGCCGATTGAGCCCCAACCACGAGCTCAAGCTGCTGAAGGGGGGCGAGCAGCTGTTCCCGGCGCTGGTCGAGGCGATCGATGCGGCCAGCGTCGAGGTTCGGCTCGAGACCTACATCTTCGAGTTCGCGCGCTCGGTGCTGTCGGTGGCCGAGGCGCTCGAGCGCGCGGCGCGGCGCGGCGTCGCGGTGCGGGTGGTGGTCGACGGCGTCGGCACCGGCGACGTGCCGGCGGAGTGGCGCCAGCGCTGGCAGGACGCCGGCGTGCAATGGCGCGTCTTCAACCCGGCGCAAGGGTGGCGGCTGCTGCTGCCCAAGCGCTGGCGCCGCATGCACCGCAAGCTGTGCGTGGTCGATGCCGAGATCGGGTTCTGCGGCGGCATCAACCTGCTCGACGACTACTACGACCCGAACCACGGCGAGCTCGACCGGCCGCGCTTCGACTTCAGCGTGCGCGTCCGCGGGCCGCTGGTGGCCGACATGCACGACACGATGATGCGGCTGTGGGCACGCCTGCAGGTGATGCGGGAGGCGCGCCTGCATGACCTGAAGGGCACGCTGCATGCCGCGCGCGTGGCCGCGCTGGCCGGTACCGACATGCGCGACACCGACCTCGGCCCGGCCGACGACGAGCTGCACGGCAACGTCACCGCGTCGCTGGTGCTGCGCGACAACGTGCGGTTCCGGCGCAGCATCGAAGGCGTCTACCGGATCGCGATCGCGCAGGCGAAAAGCGAGATCCTGATCGCCAACGCCTATTTCATTCCCGGCGTGCAGCTGCAGCGCGCGCTGCTGCGGGCGGCGCGGCGCGGCGTGCGCATCACGCTGCTGCTGCAGGCGAAGTACGAGTACTTCATGCAGTACCACGCGAGCCGGGCCGTCTACGACGTGCTGCTGAACGCCGGGATCGAGATCATCGAGTACGAGGCGAGCTTCCTGCATGCGAAGGTCGCGGTGGCCGATGCCGAGGGCGGCATGCTGTCGACCGTCGGGTCGTCGAACCTCGATCCGCTCAGCCTGCTGCTGGCGCGCGAGGCGAACGTGTTCGTGCGCGACGATCGCTTCGGGACCGAGCTGCGCGCACATCTGCTCGAGGCAGTGCAGCATGCCGGCCGCCGGGTCGACGCGGCCGAGCACCAGAACCGGCCGTTCGTCACGCGCACGTTGACCTGGGTGGCCTACGGGCTGATGCGCGCGATGCTGTTCGTCACCGGGAAGAAATACTGATCAAAGCCGTTCGGTGAGGTCGGGGCCGAACCGGTTTTCGCCGGTGGTGCCGCGCAGGAAGCCGTTCTCGATCAGCGTCCAGATTGCGCCGATCACTGGAATGACATTGATCAGCACCCACCAGCCGGACTTGTCGCGGTCGTGCCAGCGCTTGACCGAGATCGCGATCGACGGCCACAGGATCACGAGGTTGGGCACGGCCTCGGCCACCCGGTCGCTGAAGCCGGCGATGCCCAGCAGCAGGTTCAGGATCACCGAGACCAGCAGCAGCGCGAGCACCCCGTAGAGCCAGAAAGTCTTGCGCGGGATGCGGCCCTTCAGGCTGAACAGGATGTGCGGCAACGACATCGCATCGTCGAACGGCGATGGGTTCATGCAAGAGTCTCCCTCGTGGGTTGTGCGTGTGGTCGGCGAAGCACGCGACTACGATGATGGCATGACGACGCCGGCATCCGACGCGCCCGACCTGATCGTGCAGCGCCCCGAAGGCCTGTACTGCCCACCCGGCGATTTCTACATCGACCCGTGGCGGCCGGTCGAGCGCGCCGTGATCACGCATGGGCACGCCGACCACGCGCGGCCCGGTCATGCGCACTACCTGGCCGCGGCTCCCGGCGCCGGCGTGCTGCGGGCGCGGCTCGGCGCCGACATCGATCTGCAAGGGCTGCGCTACGGCGAGGCGGTCGATCATCGCGGCGTGCGCGTCTCGCTGCACCCGGCCGGGCACGTGCTGGGCTCGGCGCAGGTGCGCGTCGAATACCGCGGCGAGGTCTGGGTCGTGTCGGGCGATTACTTCGTCTCCGGCGCAGATACCGACGAGCGCGCCTTGCCGATCGGTGACCCGAACCCGACCTGCGACCCGTTCGAGCCGGTGCGCTGCCACTGCTTCATCACCGAGAGCACGTTCGGCTTGCCGATCTATCGCTGGCAGCCGCAGCGCGCGCTGTTCGCCGAGATCGACGCGTGGTGGCGCGCCAATGCCGAGAAGGGGCAGGCGAGTCTGCTGATGGGCTACAGCTTCGGCAAGGCGCAACGCATCCTCGCGGGCGTCGATGCCAGCATCGGGCCCATCGTCGTGCACGGCGCGGTGCAGACGCTGAACGATGCGTATCGCGCCGCCGGCGTCGCGTTGCCGCCGACCGCGCTGGCAGTGGACGTTCGCGACAAGGCGCTGTTCCGGCGCGCGCTGGTCGTCGCGCCGCCGTCGGTGCATGGCTCCGCATGGACACGCCGCTTCGGCGAGCACAGCGATGCGTTCGCGAGCGGCTGGATGCAGCTGCGCGGCGCGCGCCGCCGCCGTGCGGTCGACCGCGGCTTCGTGCTCAGCGACCATGCCGACTGGCCCGGGCTGCAGCGTGCGATCGCGGCCACCGGCGCGCAGCGCGTGATCGTCACGCACGGCTACGAGGCGGTGATGGTGCGCTGGCTCGCCGAGCAGGGGCTGGAAGCGAGCGCGTTCCAGACCGAGTACGGCGACGAGCAAGAGACTGCCGCCGAGTCGGCGACGGAGCCCGACGGTCCGAGATGAGGGACTTCGCGCGCCTGTACACCGAGCTCGACGCGAGCACCGCGACGCTCGCGAAGGTCGACGCGCTGAAGCGCTACTTCGCGAACGCGACCAGCGCGGACGCGGCCTGGGCGGTCTACTTCCTGGCCGGCGGCAAGCCGCGCCAGGTCGTGCCGACGGCGCTGCTGCGCGAGCTGGCGTGCCGCGTCGCCGGCATCGCCGACTGGCTGTTCGAGGAGTCGTACCAGGCGGTCGGCGACCTGGCCGAGACGATCGCGCACGTGCTGCCGATCGCGCATCGCGAGAGCGAGGTCGGCCTGGCCGAGTGGGTCGAGGCCCGGCTGCTGCCGCTGCGCGGCGCATCGCCGAAGGACCAGGCCGAGCGCATCGCCGCCTACTGGGACGAGCTCGACACCGCCGGCCGCTTCCTGCTGACCAAGCTGATCGGCGGCGGGTTTCGCGTCGGCGTCAGCAAGCTGCTGGTGCAGCGCGCGCTGGCCGAAGCGCACGGGCTCGATGCGAAGCTCGTCGCGCAGCGCATGATGGGCTACACCGATGCCTCGCGGATGCCGACCGCGGCGCGCTACGACGCGCTGGTCGCGCCGGCGCCTTCCGCCGAGCCCGGAGCCGAGGCGGCGACCGCCGACGACAGCGGCCAGCCCTATCCGTTCTTCCTCGCGCATGCGATTGCCGCGCCGCTGGCGGAGTTCGACGCGCAGCTCGGTGCGACCGGCGATTGGTTCGTCGAATGGAAGTACGACGGCATCCGCGCGCAGATCGTGCGGCGCGCCGGCGGCACCTGGGTCTGGTCGCGCGGCGAGGAGCTGGTG
>DATCSE010000312.1:0-4469 GCA_036568605.1 Burkholderiaceae bacterium
CGCGGCGCGCGTTGCGCGAGCACATGCCCGAGCTCGTGCCTACTTGGGAGAAGCTGGTCGACCTCGCCGGCGGAGGCGACGTCGAGGCGCGCTTCCTGTCGCTGTGGTGCCCGCCGCCCTACATTGCCGGATGCTCGCAAGGGATCTGGATCGACACCAGCGGAAACGAACCGCCGGCGCTGCTGCGCAACTACGACTTCGCGCCCTTGCTGCTCGAAGGCAACTGGCTCGCGACGCGCTGGGGAGGGCAGCGCGTCGCCGCGCTGGGCGATTGCGCCTGGGGCGTGCTGGACGGGCTGAACGAATCGGGGCTGGCCGCGTCGCTGTCGTTCGGCGGGCGCACGACGGCCGGCAGCGGCTTCGGCATTCCGCTGGTGCTGCGCTACCTGCTCGAGTTCGCGCGCAACACCGCCGAGGCGGTCGCGATCCTGCAGCGCGTGCCTGTCCACATGACCTACAGCGTGACCCTGCTCGACGCGAGCGGTGAATGGGCTACGGCGTTCGTCGCGCCGGATCGGCCGGTCGAGGTGACGAAGCGCCGCGCGGTCACGAACTTCCAGCACCAGGTCGAATGGCCGGAGCATGCGCGCGCGACCCGCTCGGCGGAGCGCCTCGCGTGCCTGCAGGCGAAGCTCGAGGCGGACGGCTCGCTGGACGATGCGGTGAGCGCGCTGCTGCAGCCGCCGTTGTTCCAGGCCGCGTACCTGCGCGGCTATGGCACGCTGTACAGCGCGGTGTACCGGCCGGCGCAGCGGCAGGTCGAACTGCGCTGGCCCGGCGTCGAGCCGTGGCGCCAGTCGGTCGCGGCGTTCGAGCCCGGGCAGCGTGAGATCACCTATGCGAGCAGCGGCGAATAGCCTGGCCTCCTAGAATCCGGCGGCCCGCCCGACGGACGCGGATTTCGACCAGGAGATTTCGATGCAGACCGTAGTAGACGCCGAACTCGACACCCGACCCGCGCCCGACGTCAGCCGGCGCGATTTCGTCCGCGCTGCGGTCGGCAGCGGCTTTGCCGCCGCGGTGCTGCCGGTGACCGCGCAGACGATACGCACCGACAGCAGCGACCTGACGGTCGGCGAGGTCACGATCCCGGTCGGCGACTTCAAGATGCCGGCCTACCGCGCGCAGCCGGCCAAGGCGCCTCCGGGCGGCGGCAAGTTGCCGGTCGTGCTGGTGGTCTCCGAGATCTTCGGCGTGCACGAACACATCGCCGATGTGGCGCGGCGCTTCGCGAAGCTGGGCTACCTCGCGATCGCCCCTGAGCTGTTCGTGCGCCAGGGCGATGCCGGCAGCTACGGCGAGATCAGCAAGCTGATGACCGAGGTGGTCGCGAAGGTGCCCGACGCGCAGGTCATGGGCGACCTCGACGCCTGCGTCGCCTGGGCCGACGCGAACGGCGGCGACACGCAGCGGCTGGCCGTCACCGGCTTCTGCTGGGGCGGCCGCATCACCTGGCTCTACGCCGCGCACAGCCCCCAGGTCAAGGCAGCAGTGGCGTGGTACGGCCGGCTGGTGGGACCGACCGATCCGCTGCACCCGCAGCAGCCCATCGAGCTGGTCGGCAAGCTCAACGCGCCGGTGCTGGGCTTGTACGGCGGCGAGGATGCCGGCATCCCGGTCGCCAGCGTCGAGCAGATGAAGTCCGCGCTGGTCAACGGGAGCCCGGCGGCGCGGCGCGCGCAGTTCGTCGTCTACCCCGGCGCGCAGCATGCGTTCCATGCCGACTACCGGCCGAGCTACCACAAAGGCAGCGCCGAAGACGGCTGGAAGCGTTGTGTGGCGTGGTTCCAGGCAAACGGAGCCGCCTGATCCCAGGCTGATCCCGGGCCCGTTCAAGCCGAGCCCTAGGCCCGCCCGGGCCGAGCCCCAGGCCTGCTCGGGCCGAGCCCCAGGCCCGTTCGCGCTGAGCCCCCCGCCCGTTCGGGCTGAGCCTGTCGAAGCCCTGGTGCAGGGAGCACCAGCCCTTCGACAAGCTCAGGGCGAACGGTTAGAGAAGATCATCAACGCACCACCAGCACCGGGATCTTCGAGTGCGTCAGCACCTTCTGCGTCTCGCTGCCCAGCAGCAGCGCGGAGACGCCGCGCCGGCCGTGCGAGGCCATCACGAGCAGGTCGCACTCGGTGCGCTTCGCGTGGTCGATGATCGCCTCCCACGGGTGCAAGGCTTCCACCGTGTGGGCCTGGCACGGCACGTCGGCCGCCGCGCACAACTCTGCCACGGCTTGCACCCGCTTGGCCGCGATGCGTTCCTGCGCGTCGAAGAACTCCTGCGGCGGCGTCGGCTGCATCTCGGAGATCGCGCTGTATGGGAACGGCTCCTTCACGCTGATCGTGTAGATCTTGGCGCCGACCGACTTGGCCAGGGTGACCGCGGCGTCGACGGCTTTCGCCGTGATGTCCGAGCCGTCGGTGGGAACGAGGATGCGCTTGAACATGATCAACTCCTCGAAGTGGAGGTCGGTGATCGATTTGTAGCGCAAGGCCACCAGGCCCGCAATCGGATACATCTGACACCGCCGCAGCACGCTGTCCGCGCGTTGCGGTGGATCAAATCGGCGGCTTGTCGTTGCCGGCCGCCGGCTCAGCCCGTCGCGACGGGCCGCGCCGGATCGGACGACCACTCGCTCCACGACCCCGGGTAGAGCCGCGCGCCGGCCAGGCCGGCATGCTCCATCGCGAGCAGGTTGTGGCACGCGGTCACGCCCGAGCCGCATTGGTGCACCACCTCGCCGGGCGTGCGCGTGCCGAGCAGCGTGCCGAACTCGGCGCGCAGCTGTTCGACCGGCTTGAAGCGGCCGTCGGTCGCGAGGTTCTGCTTGTGGAAGCGATTCAGCGCGCCGGGGATGTGGCCGGCCACCTTGTCCAGCGGCTCGACTTCGCCGCGAAAGCGCTCGCCGGCGCGCGCGTCGACGATCGCGAGCGTGCCGAGCCGGTGCAGCAGCGCGTCGGCGTCTATCGTCGCGACCTGCGGCTCGCGCTCAGGGTAGGGCGGCTGTGCCGGCAATGGCGGCGTCGCCGTGTCGATCAGCGCGCCGCCGGCGGCCTTCCACGCATCGACGCCGCCGTCCAGCACCGCGACCTCGGTGTGGCCCATCCAGCGCAGCATCCACCACAGCCGCGCCGCGTACGGGCCGCCTTGCGCATCGAGCGCGACGACGAACGACTGCGGCGTGATGCCGCAGCGGCCGAGCCGCTCGGCGAACGCGCGTCGCTCGGGCAACGGGTGGCGGCCGCGGAATACGCCGCCGGCGTCGACCTTGGGCGCGCTCAGATCGCGCTCCAGATGCAGGTAGAGCGAGCCGGGCAGGTGCGCGTCGCGCCAGCTGCGCTCGCCGGCGTCGGGGTCGGTCAGATCGAAGCGCGTGTCGACGATGACGAGGTCGGGCGTGCCGCGTGCGACCAGGTCGCGCAGTTCCGCGGCGGTGATCAGCGTGCGCGTGGCGGGTGTGGTCGTGGTCATGATTCGAGCGGAGCGTTGGCGGTGTCGGCCGGCGCCGCGGCGTTGCGGCTGCGAAGCAGCGTGGCCGAGAGTCCGGCGATCACGATCAGGCACATGCCGGCGATCGCCATCCAGGTCACCTTGTCGGCGAACAGCACCACGCCATAGGTGAATGAAAACACGATGCCCAGGTACTGCAGGCTCGCGTTGACCAGCGTGCGGCCGGTCGAATAGGCCCGTGTCATCAGCAGCTGCGCGACGGTCGCGAGCAGGCCCACCGCGAGCAGCAGCGCGACGCCGCGCCAGGTGTGCGCATGGAACTCGCCGCTGACCGCGGTCGTCAGCAGCCCGGCGCAGACGCCGCCGATCGAGAAGTAGAAGACGATCCGGTACTCGGGCTCGCCGGCGCGGCCCAGCGCGGTGACCTGCAGGTACGCGGTCGCCGAGATCATCCCGGAGAGCAGCCCCATCAGGCCGTGCCACAGCTGCTGCTCCTCGATCGTGGGCCGCAGGATCAGCGCGACGCCGGCGAAGCCGAGCAGCACCGTCGCGATCAGCCGGCCATCGACCCGGGCGTTGCCCAGCATCACCGCACCGCCGACCAGGAACATCGCCATCCAGACCGAGGACATGTAGTTCAAGGTCATCGCGGTGGCCAGCGGCAGCTTGCCGAGCGAGTAGAACCACAGGCTCAGCGCGATCACGCCGGAGAGGCTGCGCCAGAAGTGCATCGCCGGCACGTGGGTCGCGACGGTGCCGCCGCGCTGCCTGGCGAACAGCGCCATCAGCAGCGCGCCGGTCAGCCCGCGGTAGAACACGATCTCGCCGGCGTCGTACTGGGCCGAGGCGAGCTTGACGCACACGCCCATCGTCGCGAACAGCAGCGATGCGAGCACCATCAGCCACGCGGACCCGATGCGAGGCGCGGCGCGGCTGTGTGGTTGCTGTTCTTCTTCGGTCGACGCCCGGACCGACGTCGATGCTGTCATTCCTGCATCGCCCGGCGGTACCACTCGTGGAACTGCTGCAT
>DATCSE010000313.1:0-2976 GCA_036568605.1 Burkholderiaceae bacterium
GCGCCAGCACCCGGTCGGCCGGCACGATCTCGGCCACGATGCCGAGCGCCTTCGCCTCGTCGGCGGGCAGCTCGCGCGCCGACAGCATCAGCTCCTTCGCCCGCTGCACGCCGACCACGCGCGGCAGCGTGTGGAAGATGCCGTAGTCGGGCACCAGGCCGACACGCAGGAACGACAGGCAGAAGCGCGCGCGCGGCGACGCGACGACGAAATCGGCCGCCAGCGCGAGCCCGAAGCCGGCGCCGAAGGCCGGGCCGTCGACGGCCGCGATCACCGGGCGATCGAGCGTGAGCAGCGTCTGCAGCCAGGCGTGGGTGTCGCGCATGCGCTCGCGGCCGCGCTCGGCATCGAGCTGGGCGCCGAGGATCGCCCGCAGGTCGCCGCCGGCGCAGAACGCGCCGCCGGCGCCGGCGAGCACCAGCGCGCGCACCTCGCGGTCGCGCGCCACCGCCTGCACGCATTGCGCGAGCTCGTCGCGCAACGCGAGGTCGATGGCGTTCTTCTGCGCCGGGCGGTTCAGTGTGAGCGTGGCCACGCCGCCGCTCGCTTCATAGGTCATGCAGTTCACCGATCTGCCTCCTTCTGCTGCAGTTCGCGCCACAGGATCTTTCCGGTGTTCGACTTGGGCAGCGACTCGACGAACTCGACGCTGCGCGGCGCCTTGTAGACCGCCATCGCGCCGCGGCACCAGGCGATGAAGCCTTCGGCGTCGAGCACCGCGCCGGGCTTGCGCACGACCACGGCCTTCACGGTCTCGCCACGCCGGGCATCGGGGGCGGCGATGACGCAGGCCTCGTGCACCGCCGGGTGCTCGTAGAGCCTGGCTTCCACCTCGGCGGGCCACACCTTGTAGCCGGCGGCATTGATCATGCGCTTGAGGCGGTCCTTCATCACGAAGTAGCCCTCCTCATCGATGAACGCGAGGTCGCCGGTGCGCAGGAAGCGCCTGCCGTCCAGACGGACGAAGGCTTCACGCGTGGCGGCCTCGTCGTTCCAGTAGCCGAGCATCACCTGCGGCGCACAGGTCACGATCTCGCCGACTTCACCGCGTGGCAGCTCGTGCAGCGTGTCGGCTTCGACGATGCGCGTGTCGGTGCCCGGCCCCGCAACGCCGAGCGTGCCGGCCTTGGGCCGATCGACCGGGTTGGCCTGCAGGAACGACGCCGTCTCGGTCATGCCGTAGCCTTCGTTGTAGCGGATGCCGCAGCGCGCCCACATCGCTTCGGCCACCGCCGGCGGCATCGGCGCGCTGCCGCCCGTGACGAGCCGCAGGCTCTTCACCTTCTCGGCCGTCAGCGCCGGGTGGGCGAAGAAGTCGATCAGCATCGACGGCGCCGCGGCCCAGGTGGTGATGCGGCGGCGTTCGATGAGATCGAGCGCGGCGTCGCGGTCCCAGCGCGGGAGCATCGCGACGGTGCCGCCGAGCATCAGCGGCAGGTGCATGCCGTTCTGCATGCCCATGGCGTGGAACAGCGGCGCGACGGCGAAGAACACGTCCTCGCCGGTGTAGCCGCGCCACGCCACCGAAGCGAGGTTCGACGCCTGCACGGTGGCGTGGGTGTGGATGCAGCCCTTGGGCCGGCCGGTGGTGCCGGAGGTGTACGGCAGCACCGCCAGGTCGTGCACGCCGGCGGCGTGCGGCAGCGGGCGACGGCCGGCGGCGAGCGCCTCGCGCCACGGCACGATGTCGACGAGGCCCTCGACGCGCTCGGCGAACTCGGCGGCGACGAAACCGACCTTGGCGCCGCTGTCGCGAACCACGTGGGCGATCTCGTCGCGCGTCCACATCGCGTTCACCGGCACCACCGCCGCGTCGGCGCGCAGGATCGCATACGTCGCGACAACGAACTGCGGCGAGTTCTGGCCCATCAGCAACACGCGGTCACCGTGCGCGACGCGCTGGATCGTCTGCAGCCAGGCGGCCAGTGCCTCGGCCTGGCGCAGCAGATCGCCATAACGCAGCACCTCGTCGCCGAACACCACCGCCGCCTTGCCCGGCTGGCGCTCGGCCGCGGCGACGAGCGTCTGCCACAGGCTGCGCGCGGGCGCCTCGAGCGTCGTCACGCGCGCTGCTCCATCGAGCGCGCGATCAGCTCTTTCATCACTTCGTTGGCTCCGCCGAAGATGCGCATCACGCGCGCATCGGCCCACATGCGGGCGATCGGGTACTCGGTCATGTAACCGTAGCCGCCGTGCAGCTGCAGGCAGGCGTCGAGCACCTTGCACAGCCGGTCGGTGGTCGACCACTTGGCCATCGCCGCAGTCGGCACGTCGAGCGTGCCCTCGAGCTGGCGCTCGATGCACTGGTCGACGAAGGCGCGCGCCAGCGCCGCCTCGGTCTGGCACTCGGCGAGCGTGAAACGCGTGTGCTGCAGCGCCAGCAGCGGCTCGCCGAAGATGCGGCGCTGCGCCGCGTAGGCCAGCGTCTCGTCGACCGCGCGCTGCATCGTCGCCGCGGCGGCGATGGCGATCAGCAGCCGTTCGCGCGGCAGCTGCTGCATGAGCTGGCGAAAGCCCTGCCCTTCCTCGCTGCCGAGCAGGTTGGCCGCCGGCACGCGCACGTCGTCGAAGAACAGTTCGCAGGTATCCTGCCCCGTCATGCCCACCTTCTCCAGCAGCGGCCCGCGCCGGAAGCCGTGCAGGCCCGCCGTCTCGGCGACGACGAGCGAGACGCCGCGCGCGCGCTGCTGCGGATCCGTCTTGACGGCGACGACCACGAGGTCGGCGTGGTGGCCGTTGGTGATGAAGGTCTTCGTGCCGTTGATGACGTAGTCATCGCCGTCGCGCAGCGCGCTGGTGCGGATGGCCTGCAGGTCGGTGCCGGCGCCGGGCTCGCTCATCGCGATGGCGGCCACGAGCTCGCCGCGCGCCATCGGCGGCAGCCAGCGCCGCTTCTGCGCTTCGCTGCCGTAGGCCAGCAGGTAGTGCGCGACGATGCCGCTGTGCACGTTGATGCTGAAGCTGTTGACGAGCGCG
>DATCSE010000314.1:0-5798 GCA_036568605.1 Burkholderiaceae bacterium
CCGCCATCGACGCGGTGCGCGGCTCGAACCAGCCGATCGCCGCTTACCTGGACATCGCCGAACGCGAGGGCGCGCACGTCGTCGTGCCCATCGTCGCGGAGTCGTGGCCGTCGAACGCGGCAACGCGCGAAACCTTCGAAGCGCTGCTGAAGCCGCTCGAGGACGCGGTCCGGGCCGGCTGCGACGCGCTGTTCCTGGACCTGCACGGCGCGATGGTCGTGCAAGGCAGCGACGACGCCGAAGGCGAGATCCTGAGCCGCGTCCGCGCCATCGCACCCGATCTGCCGATCGCGGTGACGCTCGACTATCACACCAACCTGTCGCCAGCGATGGTCGCCAACGCCACGGTCATCACCGGCTACAAGACCTATCCGCATGTCGACATGTACGAGATGGGCCTGCTGGCGGGCAATCTGCTGGTGCGCGCGCTGAACGGCGATATCAAGCCGGTGCTGGCCTACCGGTGGGTGCCGCTGCTCGCGTCCATCATGCGGCATGCCCCCGAGGACGGCCCGGCCGGCGACATCGTCGCCTACGCCCGCGAGATGGAGCGCAACGGCACCGTGCTCGCGGCCACGCTGCTGCCGAGCTTCCCGCATGCCGACACGCCGTACACCGGAGTCTCCGCGGTGGTCGTCACCGACGGCGATGCCGCGACCGCGCAGGCGGTGGCCGACCGCATGACCGACATCGCCTGGCAACGTCGTGACGAGTTCGTGCTGCATGCGCCGCCGCTCGCCGAATCGGTCGCCCGCGCGAAGCAGCTCGGCCAGCAGCCGCAAAGCGGCCCGATCCTGCTGATCGACCACTGCGACAACTGCGGCTCCGGCGGCGCGCAGGACGTGATGGCGGTGGTCGCCGAGATCCTGCGCCAGGGGCTGCAGGACGTCGCGATCGCGCCGATCCGCGACCCGGCCGCGGTGGCGCAGATGATCGAAGCCGGCGTCGGCAGCGAGGTGACGCTGGCGCTGGGCGGCAAGACCGACATGCCGACGATCGCCCTGGCCGGAAAGCCGCTGACGGTGACCGGCCGGGTCCGCACGCTGACCGACGGCGAGATCACGATCACCGGCCCGATGTACACCGGCCTGAAGACCCACCTCGGCCGCACCGCGGTGCTGGACACCGGCGACGTGCAGATCGTCGTCACCGAACGCCACCACGAGCCTTACGACCTGGCCGTGTTCGAGCACTGCGGCATCGACCCGCGGCGCAAGCGCTTCATCATGCTGAAGTCGCGCATCCACTACCGCGCCGCATTCAAGCCGCTGGCCTCGCACATCGTCGAATGCGCCGGCGCGGGCGTCACCAACGCCGACCTGTCGGTCTACCGCTACGAGAAGCTGGTACGCCCGATCTACCCGCTCGATCCGATCTGACGCCCATTCCGGCCACCCGATCCACCGTTGGAGTTCATTCGATGACCACTCGCTCCTTGTCGTTGCGCATCGCCTCGCTCGCGCTGGCCCTGCTCGTGCCATTCGCGGCGCACGCGCAGACCAAGACCCTGCGCGTCGTGCCGCAGTCCAACATCACGATCATGGATCCGATCTGGACCACGGCGTACGTGACGCGCAACCACGGCTACATGATCTACGACACGCTGTTCGGCACCGACGTCGACGGCAAGATCAAGCCGCAGATGGTCGACAAGTGGAGCGTCTCGAAGGACTCGCTCGCCTGGACCTTCGTGCTGCGCGACGGACTCGAATTCCACGACGGCAAGCCGGTGACCAGCGCCGACGTGGTCGCCTCGCTGAAGCGCTGGTCCAGCCGCGACACCTTCGGCAGCGTGCTGGCGAAAAGCGTGGCGGCTTACGAAACGCCCGACGCGAAGACCTTCGTGATCAAGCTCAGCCAGCCGTTCGGCGTGATGCTGGAGGCGCTCGGCAAGCCATCGTCGAACGTTCCGTTCATCATGCCGGCGCGCATCGCCGCCACGCCGGGCAGCGAGCAGATCAAGGAGCA
This sequence comes from Burkholderiaceae bacterium, assembly GCA_036568605.1. Classification (GTDB taxonomy): domain Bacteria; phylum Pseudomonadota; class Gammaproteobacteria; order Burkholderiales; family Burkholderiaceae_C; genus DATCSE01. The sequence goes on from DATCSE010000314.1 coordinate 1,969, forward strand.
GATCGGCTCGGGCCCGTTCAAGTTCGTTGCCGAAGAGTACAAGCCCGGCGAGAAGGTCGTCTACGTCAAGAACGACAAGTACAAGCCGCGCGCCGAACCGCCGAGCGGCACCGCGGGCGGCAAGAACGTCTACATCGACCGGGTCGAGTGGGTCATCATCCGCGACCCGCAGACCCAGTTCAATGCGCTCGTCGCCGGCGAGGTCGACATCGTCGAGCAGCCGACCTTCGAGCAGTACGCGACGCTGAAGGCAACGCCGGGCATCCAGATCGTCGATGCGCAGCCGGCCGGGCTGCAGTTCATCTTCCGCTTCAACCACCTGTACCCGCCGTTCGACAACGTGAAGATCCGCGCCGCGGCGATGGTCGCGCTGGGGCAGGAGGCGTTCCTGAAGACGCAGGTCGGCGCGCCTGGCATGTTCAAGTTCTGCAAGAGCATGTTCCCGTGCGGCACGCCGTTCTCGAGCGAGAGCACTGGTCTGTACACCGGAACGGCCGACGCGAAGAAGGCCGCGCAGATGCTCAAGGAAGCCGGCTACGACGGCAAGCCCGTCGTGCTGATGCGCCCCACCGACCTGGCCAGCATCGCGAAGCTGCCGCTGGTGGCCAAGCAGCAGCTCGAAGCCGCCGGCTTCAAGGTCGACATGCAGCAGATGGACTGGGCCACGCTGGTCGCGCGCCGCGCCAAGAAGGACGCGCCCGACAAGGGCGGCTGGAACGCGTTCATGACCTCGTGGACCGCGGGCGACATCCTGAACCCGCTGACGATGGCGATGATGAACGCCACCGGCGACAAGGGCTGGTTCGGCTGGCAGGACGACAAGACGATCGAAGAGCTGAAGGCCAAGTTTGCGCAGGCCGGCACCGACGCCGAGAAGAAGAAGCTCGCCGAAACGCTGCAGCTGCGCGCGTTCGAGACTGTCAGCCACGTGCCGCTGGGCCAGTACAACAACCCGGCGGCGTTGCGCGCCAACATCTCCGGGCTGGTCCCCGGCGGTGCGCAGGTGTACTGGAACATCAAGAAGAACTGACGGCCGCCGGCGCCGCGCTCCCGTGCTGCGATTCCTCGCCCAACGTCTCGCTGCTGTCGTCCCGGTTCTGCTGGTGGTGGCGGTGGTGGTGTTCCTGATCCTGCGGCTGACGCCGGGCGATCCGGCCGCGGTGATCGCCGGCAACAACGCGACCAGCGAGGACATCGCTCGCATCCGTGACCAGCTTGGCTTGTCGCGCCCGCTGCTGTCGCAGTTCTGGATCTGGCTCACCAACACGTTGCACGGCGACCTGGGCTACTCGTTCTACCTGAACAAGCCGGTCACCGAGCTGATCGCGCAGCGCATCGAGCCGACGCTGTCGCTCGCCGCCGGCACGCTGGTGCTCGCGGTGCTGGTCGCGGTGCCGCTGGGCACGCTGGCCGCGTGGCGCATGGGCGGCTGGCTCGATCGGGTGCTGTCCGGCTTCTCGGTCGCGGGCTTCTCGGTGCCGGTGTTCGTGATCGGCTACGTGCTGATCTACCTGTTCGCGATGAAGCTGCACTGGCTGCCGGTGCAGGGGTATCGACGTCTGTTCGGCGCCTCGAGCCAGGGCTTCGCGGCCTGGGCGCATCAGCTCGTGCTGCCGTGGTTCACGCTCGCGACGATCTATGTCGCGCTGATCGCCCGCGTGACCCGCGCCAGCGTCTCCGAAGCGCTGACCGAGGACTACATCCGCACCGCGCGCGCCAAGGGCATCAGCGAGACCGCGGTGCTGCTGCGCCATGCGCTGGCGAACGCCGCGGTGCCGATTGCCACCGTGGTCGGCATCGGCGTTGCACTGCTGATCGGCGGCGTGGTCGTGACCGAGACCGTGTTCGCGATCCCTGGCCTGGGCTCGCTGACCGTCGACGCGGTGCTGAACCGCGACTTCCCGGTGATCCAGGGCGTGGTGCTGTTCTTCAGCGTGCTGTACGTGCTGATCAACCTCGGCGTCGACCTGAGCTACCTGTTTCTGGACCCGAGGATCCGCTACTGATGGCACGACCCACCTTGCTCGGACGACTCTGGCGCAACAGCGCCTTCCGGTTCGGCATGCTGGTGCTGCTCGCGCTGCTCGTGCTCGCGCTCACGGCACCGCTGCTCGGCACGGTCGATCCGGCGGCGATGGATTCGGGCCACATCAACACGACGGCCGGCGAGCGCGGCGAGTTCGCGCTGCTCGATGGCAGCGCGGTGCCGCACACGTTCTGGATGGGCAGCGACAACTTCGGCCGCGACATCTACAGCCGCGTGCTGTACGGCACCCGCACCTCGCTGTTGGTGGCCGGCTTCACCGCGATCGTCGCGATCGCGATCGGCGCGCTGCTGGGCATGCTCGCCGGCTACTTCCGCGCCGTCGACGCGGTGCTGATGCGCGTGATGGACGGGCTGATGGCGATCCCCGCGATCCTGCTCGCGATCGCGCTGGTCGCCGCGCTCGGCGGCACGCTCGCGACCGTCGTCGTCGCGATCGCGATCCCCGAGATCCCGCGGGTCACGCGGCTCGTGCGCTCGCTGGTGCTGACCTTGCGCGAGGAGCCGTTCGTCGAAGCGGCGCGCGCGCTCGCCACGCCGACCCCGGTGATCCTGTGGCGCCACGTGCTGCCCAACGCGATGGCGCCGCTGATCGTGCAAGGCACCTTCATCGCGGCCTCGGCGGTGCTGACCGAGGCGATCCTGAGCTTCCTCGGCCTGGGCCTGCCGGCCGAGGTGCCGACCTGGGGCAACATCATGGCCGAGGGCCGCGTGCAGTTCGCGCAGTACCCGAGCAACGTGCTGTTCCCGGCGTTGTTCCTGGTGCCGACGGTGCTGGCGATCAACCTGCTGGGCGATGGCTTGCGCGACGTGCTCGATCCGAAGTTCGCGAAACGGGCGGCATGATGGGCAGCGATCACGTGCTGGTCATCGAGAACCTCGGCGTCGCGCTGCCGCCCGGCGCCGACCGCCCGCATGCGGTGCAGGGCATCAGTCTCTCGATCGCACCCGGCCAGACGCTGTGCGTGGTCGGCGAATCGGGCTCGGGCAAGTCCGTCATGGCGACCTCGGTGATGGGCTTGCTGCCGCGCGAGCTGCGCGCCACGCAGGGCAGCATCCGGCTGAACGGCGAATCGCTGCTCGCGGCGAGCGCGCAGCGGCTGCGCAGGCTGCGCGGCCAGACCATGGGCATGGTGTTCCAGGAGCCCATGACAGCGCTCAACCCGGTCAAGACCATCGGCGACCAGGTGGCTGAGACGGCCATGGTGCATGGCGGGTTGGGTCGGGCCGAGGCGCTGAAGGTGGCGCGCGAGACGCTGGACCGGGTGGAACTGCCGGCCGACCGGTTTCCGCTCGATCGATATCCGCACGAGCTCAGTGGTGGCCAGCGGCAACGGGTGGTGATCGCCATGGCGATTGCGATGCGGCCCAAGCTGCTGATCGCGGACGAGCCGACGACGGCACTTGATGTGACGACACAGGCGCAGATCCTCAAGCTGTTGCAGCGGCTGGTCGACGAGGACGGGATGGGGATGATGTTCATCACCCACGACCTCGGTGTCATCGCCGGTATCGCCGACAAGGTCTCGATCATGCGGAAGGGAGAGGTAGTGGAGGCAGGACCGACGGTGCCGCTGTTCCGCAACCTCCAGCATCCGTACTCCAAAGCGCTGTTCGAGGCGTCCTCCCACGTGCCGCCGCGCATCCCCCCCACGGTGACGGGTGGGGCGCCGGTGCTGGCGGTGGACGAGGTGGTGCGGGAATACCCGCTCCCGCGCCGCAGCCTGTTCGAGAAGCGAAAAGTGCTGCGGGCGGTCGACGGCGTCAGCCTCAGGATCGAGCGGGG
>DATCSE010000315.1:0-8475 GCA_036568605.1 Burkholderiaceae bacterium
CGCCAGGCCGGCGTGCGCCATGCGGTCGAGCAGGGCGCTGGCGGCTTCATGCGGCGTCAGGCGTGCCGAGTCGATGTGGACATCGGCGCGCAGCGGCGCTTCGTAGCGCGAATCGATGCCGGTGAAGCCGCGGATCTCGCCGCGCCGCGCACGCTGGTACAGGCCCTTGGGATCGCGGGCTTCGCACACCGACAGCGGCGCATCGACGAAGACCTCCATGAACTCGCCCGGCGCGAAGCGCGCGCGCGCCGCGTCGCGCTCGGCCCGGAACGGCGAGATCAGCGCCGTGATGACCAGCAGGCCGGCGTCCACCATCAGCCGCGCGGCTTCGGTGACGCGGCGCATGTTCTCGATGCGGTCGGCATCGGAAAAGCCGAGGCCGCGGCACAGCCCGGCGCGCAGCTCGTCGCCGTCGAGCACGTAGGTGCGCATGCCGCGCTCGTGCAGGCGCAGCTCGAGCAGCCCGGCCAGCGTCGATTTGCCCGCGCCGGACAGCCCCGTGAGATAGACGACGCCGGCGCGATGGCCGTTCAGGGCTTCGCGCTGCTGTCGGTTGATCCGCATGGATCGCCTTCGCCGTCTGGGGGCTGGGGTTCCGGTTCGGACAGGATGCGTCCCACCAGGCTGCCCAGTTCCTCGAAGGTGTTCTGCTTCTCGAGCAGGCTGCGCACGCCGGCATCGCGCGCCTGGCTGCGCAGCTCTTCGGTGATGTAGCCCGAGCTGATCACGACCGGCAGCTCGGGCCGGATGTCGTGCAACTCGTGGGCCACGTCGAGGCCGGAGAACTCGGGCATGTTGAAGTCGGTCACGACGAAATCGAAGTTGCCCGGGTTCTCGCGTACCGCTTCGATGGCCGCGTGCGCATCCTGGAAGCTGCTGACGCGGTAGCCCGAACGCTCCAGCATGTGCTCGACCATCACGACCATGGTCTCGTCGTCGTCGACATAGAGCACGTGCTCGCCGTGGCCGCGGACCGGCTCGGGCGCGCCGCTGCGCACCGCGGCAGCGGCCTCGGCCGCCGCTTCGACCGGCACGGCCGGCAGGTACAGGTGAAAGGTGCTGCCCGCGCCGGGCGCGCTCTCCACTTCGATGGCCCCGTGGTGCGCCGCGAGGATGCCGTGCACGACCGACAGGCCCAGGCCGGTGCCCTGGCCCACGGGCTTGGTCGTGAAGAACGGCTCGAAGATGCGCTCTCGGGTGGCGGCGTCCATGCCGATGCCGGTGTCGCTGACCCACAGGTGTGCGTAGGAGCCGGCCGGCAGGCCGCCCGGGTGCCGGGCGCTGCCGGCGAGTGCCACGCTGTCCAGGCCGATGCAGATGCGCCCGGTGCCTTCGACCAGCGCGTGCCAGGCGTTCGTGCACAGGTTCATCAGCACCTGCTGGATCTGCGTCGCATCGGCGTGCACGTGCAGCGGCGCATCGTCGAACACCGCCTCGAGCTCGACCCGCGCCGGCAGCGTGGTGCGCAGCAGCTTGTGCGTCTCTTCGACGATGGGCCGCAGCGGCTGGGTCAGGAGCTCCTGCGGCTCGCGGCGGCTGAAGGTGAGGATCTGCCGCACCAGGGTGCGCGCGCGCACGCTCGCCTTCTGGATCTCGTCGAGGTGGGCCTGCGCCGTGTGACCCTCGGCCAGCAGGCCGCGCGCCAGCGCCACGTTGCCGATGATTGCGCCCAGGATGTTGTTGAAGTCGTGCGCGATCCCGCCGGCCAGGGTGCCGACGGACTCCATCTTCTGCACATGGCGCAGTTGCGCTTCGAACCGATGCATGTCGGCTTCCGCTTCCTTGCGGTCGCTGATGTCGGTCATCGCGATGCGCACCATCGGGGTGGCGTCTTCGCTGGTCACGCGCATGCAGTCCAGGTGCGCATCGAAGTGCGTCCCGCCGGTCCTGTGCAGCGCCAGCTCCAGCCGCTGCTTCTCGCCGTTCAGCACGCGCAGGAAGTGCACGTGCCAGCGTTCGGCATCCTCGGGCGCCACGAAGCGCGTGAAGCGGGCGTTCAGCAGCCGTTCGCGCTGGTCGCCGAGCATGTCGGCGCCGGTCAGGTTGAGCTGTGCGATAGCGCCTTCGGCCGACACGGTCAGGTAGCCCACCGGCGCGAAGTCGTAGAGGTCCACGTAGCGGTCGCGCGAGATCTGCAGGTCGATCTGCGCCTGGCGGTGCTTCGCGCGTATCGTGGCCTGCTCGAGCTCGCGCTCGAGCGCCGGGACCAGGCGCGCGAGGTTCTGCTTCATCACGTAGTCGCTGGCGCCGGCCTTCATCGCCTCGACGGCGATCTCTTCGCCTATCGTGCCGGAGACGAAGATGAACGGGATGTCCAGCCCGAAGGAGCGAAACACCTGCAGCGCGTGCACGCCGCTGAAGTTCGGCAGGCGGAAGTCCGAGATCACGGCGTCCCAGCGTTCCTGGGCGATCGCCTCGGTCAGGTTCGCGGCGTCCTGCACGCGGCGGTAGACCGGCTCGAAGCCGCCGCGGCGCAGCATCCGCACGGCCAGCTTCGCGTCGTCCTCAGAATCCTCGACGATGAGGATTCTGATGGCCTTGCTCACTGGAGCGTCCCCCGCGGCGGAATCTCGTTGAGCATCAGCCAGTAGAAGCCCAGCGTCTTCACCGCCTCGACGAACTCGACGAAGTCCACCGGCTTGCGCACGTAGCTGTTCGCGCCCAGCGAGTAACCCGAGATCAGGTCCTGCTCCTCCTTGGACGAGGTCAGGATCACCACCGGCAGGAAGCGCGTGCGCTCGTCGGCCCGGATCGCCTTCAGCACGCCCAGGCCGTCCAGCTTGGGCAGCTTGAGATCGAGGATGGCCAGCGTGGGCAGATCGGCCGCACCCCGGTTGGCGTATTCGTTGCGGGCGAACAGGAAGTCCAGTGCCTCGATGCCGTCGCGCGCGACGGCGATGGGATTCATCAGGTGGCTGCGCTTGAAGGCTCGCAAGGTCAGCTCGACGTCGTCCGGGTTGTCTTCAACCAGCAGGATGACCTTGTTCGACTCGTTCATGACCCGACTCCCTGAGGTTGAAGAAGAAAGTGGCCCCGTGGCCGGGCTTGGCATGCACCCAGATCCTGCCGTCGTGCCGGCGGAAGATCCGCTGCACGATCGCGAGGCCGATGCCCGTGCCGGAGAACTCGCTCTCGTGGTGCAGGCGCTGGAACGCGCCGAACAGCCGGTCCGCATAGGCCATGTCGAAGCCCACGCCGTTGTCGGCCACGAAGCAGTCCTTCTTGCCGTCGTGCTCGATCATGCCGACACGGATCACCGGCTTGTCGGTCTTCCCCGTGAATTTCCACGCGTTTTCGAGCAGGTTCTGCATCGCGATGTGCATCAGCGACTTGTCGGCGTGCACCGTCATGTCGTGGTCGATCACCCACTCCACCGACCGGTTCGGCTGCTGCTGCGCGAGCGATTCGGCGATCTCGCGCGAGATCGTGGTCAGGTTGACCTCGCGGATCGACAGCTCGGTCCGCGTGACGCGCGACAGGCCGAGCAGCTCGTCGATCAGCCGGCCCATGCGCTGGCTGGCGGCCCGTATGCGATTCAGCGAATCCTTGGCTTCATCGTCGAGCTTGTCGCCGTAGTCCTCCAGCAGCGCGAGCGAGAAGCCGTCCATGCTGCGCAGCGGCCCGCGCAGGTCGTGCGAGACCGAATAGCTGAACGCCTCGATCTCCTTGTTCAGCGCGGCGAGCTCGTCGTTCTTGCGCTCGATCTGCGCGAACGATTCGCGCAGCGCCTGGGTCATCGCATCGAAATTCCTCGACACGTCGCCGATCTCGTCGGCGCGGCGCACGTCGAGCTTGAAGTTCCAGTTGCCGGCGGCCACCTCGCGGGTCGCCTGCTCGAGCCTGCCGATCGGCGCGAGCACGTGGCGGTCGATCAGCCAGGCGACGCCCGCGGTGGTCAACGCGATCAGCACGAGGCCGACGATGATCACGACCACGACGCGCTGCTGCGCCGCGTTGATGCGCTGCGTCGAATGGTCGCTCAGCAGGAACGCGTCGGCGAGGCTCTGCTGCTGCAGGATCAGCAGCCGGCTGGACAGCTGGGCCTCGTATCGGCGCTGCGACTCGTCGGCGTCGCTGCCGCTCCCGCCGGTCGCGGGGCTCGCGGCCAGCTCGTTGAAGATGCGGTGCGTCGCGCCGGCTCTCTCGCGCAGGTCGTTCAGCACGTCCGTCGCCTCGGGGTCCGAGAACGGGTCGCTGGCGAGCAGGCGGTCCAGGCGCGCCGCGGCCTCGCGCTCCTGCGTGCGCGCGCGCTCGGGGCGATGCAGGATGTACTCGAAGGTCACGAGCCGCAGGTCGTTCAGTGCGCGCGCGATCTCCGCGGTCTGGCGGCGCTGGCGCCCTGCGTCGTTGACCTCGGCGTTGGCCCAGCTGATCATCACGGCGATCGCACCTATCGTGACCAGCGCCGTGGCAGTCGCTAGGCGTCCTTTGGTGCTGATTTTCATGAGGGCCTGTCAACGCTATGGGAGGGCTCGCGCCGCTCCCTGGCTGGCCCCAGGGTTAGGCGCGAGCGAGGCCGCGTGCCTGCGGCACGCAACGAGCGAGTAACGACGCCCTGGGGCCAGCCAGGGAGCGGCCCTTCGGGTGAACTCGGCAAACAGCCGCCAGCCGCGTTGCACGGCTTGCCCAGGCAGCCAGCCTGGGCTGCGCCCTGCGCCTTGCTGGCGGCTGTTTGTCGAGTCACGCGAGTCCTCCCATAGTGTTGACAGGCCCTAATGCACCACCGTCACGCGGTCCGGCTTCACGGCGATCAGCGCATCGAGGTACAGGCTGGCCAGGAGGTCCGGAACGGCGCCTCGGGGCGCGTACCCGCGCGCCATCGCCCAGCGTGCTTCATCCTCCAGCGTGATCAGCTGCGACTGCAGCAGATCGACCCGGAACTCGAGGTCGTCCCAGCCGGTCTGCAGCGCGCGCCGGTCGATCTTCAAACGCTCCGCGAGCACCGCCATCGCCTGGTTGGGCGCGCTGCGGTTGAAAGCCTCGGCCTTCAGCAGCGCACGCACCAGCTTCTCGATCGCCGTGCGGCGCGCCTTCAGGAACTCGCGCTGCGCCACGACGACGTGCGTGACCGTGTAGGCGTCCGGCTCGGCGAATGCTGCCGCGTTCTCGCCGAGCGTGCTCTCGGCCTGGAACCGGATCGGCTGCCAGGCCGACACGGCGTCCACCGAGCCGCGCATCAGCTCCTGCACCATCTTGCCCGGCGGCACGTCGACCATCGTGACCTGATCGGGCGGCAGCTTGTGGCGGATCAGGAAGGCCCAGAGGAAGTACTCGCCGCTCGTGCCGAAGGTGACGCCGATCTTCTTGCCGAGCAGGTCGCGCGGGGCCGCGACGGCGCGATCGCGCCGCGCGATGACCGCCATCTCGTTCGAGACGCTGACCACGGTGGCGGCGATTCCGAACGGTTGGCCGTTGAGCACCGAGATGACGAACGGCACCTCCGCAGCGGCGGCGAGGTCGGCCTTGCCTTGCGCCAGCAGGTCGATCGCCGCCTTGCCGTGGCTGACCGGCGTGATGCTGGCGTCCAGGCCCTCCGCGGCGAAGTAGCCCTTGGCCGCCGCCAGGTGCAGCAGGGCCGCATGGGGCGTGGAGGCAACCGCGATGGTGAGCTTCTCGAGCGGCGCCGCCGGCGCTCGCGTGGGCGTATAGAGCAGCGCCGCCGCTGTCGCGACGAGCAGCACCAGCATGCACACCGCAAGGGCCGCCGCGCGCCGGCGCGGGGTCATCGTCGGAGGACTCAATCCGTTACTCCTCGTGCGATCCTGCGGCCCGCGGATGCGGGTGCTGTCGCACGTTGTTGTGCCTCACCGTGGGCCGGAGCGTACGAGTGCGGCCTCGCGCTGACAAGCCCCTACGATGGCCCGAGTCGTGCCGATGCCAAATCCCTACCGCGATGTCGCGCTACTTTCGTGCGACCCGGGATGAGCCCCTATCCTGCGCGGACTTGCGACACGCGGAGGTGCTCGGCAGGGCAGCGGCCTTACTCGACGATGGATCCGGTCGACCAGCGCGCACGTGCGCCATTTCTGCTCATGGCTCACCACCGGTCGGGCTCGAACTTCCTCCACGACCTGCTGCAGTCGCATCCGCGCATCGAATGCATCAACGAGCCGCTGTCGATGCACACGCGCTTCTTCCGCCAGTGCGATCTGGTCCGCTGGTCGGAAGCCGACTACGACCCCGTGCTGCTGCACGTTGCGCTGGCCAAGCATGGCGGACTGCGTGCCTATCTGTCCGAGCTGCGGCTGTACCTGCTGCGGTCCGACGCGGATCGCGTGATGGGGTTCAAGGAGACGGCGCTGTTCGGCAAGCTGGAGTGGCTGAAGGAGTTCCTTCCGACGCTGAAGATCGTCTTCCTGACGCGCGACCCGCGTGCCGTCGTGTCCTCCGTGCTGCGCAGCGGGCTGTCCGAGTTCTGGCGCTACCGCGACCTGGTGCCGCGCGCGTTCTACGAGATCTGCCCGCACTACCAGCGCCGGAGCGACGAGTCGGCCGACCCGGCGATCCGCGAAGCGGAGATCGCCGCCATGAGCGTGGTCGCGCGCTACGAAATCGCGCGCCGCAGCGTGCACCTGTTCGAGCACCGGCTCGTCGCGCTGGAGGACGTGATGCGCGACCCGGCCGGCTGCCTCGAAGCGATGACGGCCTTCCTGGGCGTCGACCCTCATCCGGACGCGTTCTCGTTCCTGCGGCAGCGCCAGGGCGTCAGCCGCGGCGGCACGTTCTCGTCGTTCCGCGCGCCCGACGATGTGCAAACCGGGTGGCGGCGTCACCTGAGTGCCGGCCAGATCGAGGTGATCGAGGACGTGCTGAGCGCGCCGCAGCGCGAGTCGCCGAGGACCGCGCCCGCGACGCAGCTCGCGTGGAGCCGTGCATGAAAGCGCCCGTCGTTCGGCAGTATGTCGAGGCCGCCGTGCGCTTCGTGCCGCACCGCGCTGACACCGGCGCGATGCGCGTGGCCCGGACCTTGCTGACCTGCCGCGTCGCCATCGAGGTGCTGAACGAGCTGGGCGTGCCGGAGGAGTCGGAGACCAGCTATCGCTACATCAACGTGCACAACCCGCGCTGTCCGCTGAGTTTCGACCCGGTCCGCAACCGGTGGGCCTGCGCGCCGGCGGTCGAAGGCCATCCGCTCTGGGGCATCAACTGGGCCGGTGCCGTGCTCATTTGCAAGCACCTGGGGGCCCGGCTGCCGTTGGCCGCGGAGTGGGAGTGCATCGCCTCGAACAACGAGCCTACGCGCACCTACCCGTGGGGCGACGACGAGCCGACCCCGCAGCGAGCCAACTACGACGAGCACTATGGCGCGCCGACGGCTGTCGCGAGCTTCCCCGCGTCGGAGCTGGGCCTGTACGACCTGGCCGGCAACCTCGGCGAATGGTGCCGGGACAGCGGCCCCGGCGCCGGCGGATCGTTCGAGCGCATCGTGAAGGGCGGCGCGTGGAGCAAGGATGCGCGCTTTCTCGAGATCGGCGCGAGCCGCGCCAAATGGGCGCGGCTGGGCACCACCACGATAGGGTTGCGGCCCGTGTGGGACGACGCCGTGCGATGAAGCTGGTCATCTTCGATCTGGACGACACGCTGGTCGACTTCGCGACGACGCGGCAGGTCGCGCACGGCGAGCTGGCGAAGCTGCTGGAGCGCGAAGGCATCGAGGCGCAGGCCTATCTGCGCGCCTGCACCCAGGTGGACCGGCCCCTGTTCGTGCAGTTCGAGCAAGGCTACCTGACGCGGCAGGAGTACCGGCTGCGGCGCTTCGCCGACCCGTTCGGTCTGATCGGGCTGGCCCCGCGCGACGATCTCGTGCTGCAGCTCAACAAGGTTTTCATGGACTGCGTCAACGACAGCCCGCTGCTGTTCGACGATGTGCAGCCGGTTCTCGCGGCGCTGCGGGCACGCGGCGCTCGAACCGCGATCCTGACGAACGGGCCCTCGGACGGCCAGCGCCGCAAGCTCAAGGCCACCGGCCTGGATCAGGTGGTCGACCACGTGGCGATCGGCGAAGAGGTCGGGGTCAGCAAGCCCTTGGCGCAGGCCTTCCACAACGTCGTCGAGCGCTTCTCGGTCCCGGCATCGGAGGCCTTGATGGTGGGCGATTCGCCCGAGCTGGATTACGACGGCGCGTTGCGGGCCGGGCTGACGGCCGTGCTGCTGGATCGTGACGAGCGGCATCGCGACGGCGGCCGCCGGTCCATCCGGACGCTCGCCGAGGTGCTGTCGCGATAGCGCCGCGCTTCCCGATCTTTCGATGGCGCGGCTGTTTCAGTCGGGCTCGGTGTCCTCGAGCAGCGAGAACAGCACCGCGAAGATCTCCTTGGTCGAGATCGATCCGCTCGCGTCCTTCTTGACCAGGATCAGCTGCTGCGCACTGGGCAGGCCGGCCGGTATCACCATCCTGCCTCCTGGCTTCAACTGGTAGATCAGCGACGGTGGGATCAGCTCGGGTGCCGCCGTGACGATCACCTTGTCGAACGG
>DATCSE010000316.1:0-2615 GCA_036568605.1 Burkholderiaceae bacterium
GGTCGAACAAAGTCCGCGCGACGACCTTGGTCGCGCGCCGCAGATCCTCGAGCACCAGGTGCTCGTCGGCCCGCTTCGCATTCGACTCGAACACCGTGCGCGGCCCGGCGCCGTAGATCGCGGCCGGCACGCCGGCTTCGCCGTACAGGCGCACGTCGGTGTACAGCGGCGTGCCGGAGGTGGGGATGGGCTCGCCGAAGACCGCCTCGCCGTGCTTCTGCAGCGCAACGACCAGCGGCTTGTTGCCCGCCAGCGGCTGCAGCGAGTTCGCGAGCAGCAGGCGCTTGATCTCGACGCTGATGCCCTGCGCGCGGCCTTCGTTGAAGTTGGCAGCGGCCTGGGCGATCACCCGGCGGATCGTCGCTTCGACCTCGGCCGGGTTCTCCTCGGGGATCATGCGGCGGTCGAGCTTGAAGACGACCTTGCCGGGCACGACGTTGGTGTTGGTGCCGCCTTCGATGCGGCCGACGTTCAGGTACGGGTGCGTGATGCCCGGCACCTTCGAGGTCACCTGCTTGTACAGCGTGTTCTGCGCGTACAGCGCATTCAGGATCGCGACCGCGCCCTGCAGCGCGTCGACGCCGGTGTCCGGGATCGCCGCGTGCGCCATCTTGCCGTGCACCGTGACCTCCATCTGCAGGCAGCCGTTGTGCGCGGTGACCACCTGGTAGCTGAAGCCGGCGGCCAGCAGCAGGTCAGGTTTCGTCAGCTTGTGCTTCAGCAGCCAGCCCGGGCCGAGCTCGCCGCCGAATTCCTCGTCGTAGGTGAAGTGCAGCTCGACACCGCCCTTGAGCGCCGCATCCAGCGATTCGAGCGCGCGGGTCGCGAACGTGTAGGTCGCGAAGTCGCTCTTGCTGACCGCCGCGGCGCGGCCGTAGAGCTTGCCGTCGGCGACCTCGCCGCCGTACGGGTCGTGGGTCCAGCCGTCGCCGGGCGGCACGACGTCGCCGTGCGCGTTCAGGGCGACGACTCGGCCGCCGTTGCCGTAGCGGCGCCGCACGTTCAGGTTCGTGATCGAGGCGAGGCCGTAGTCGGCCACCGCGGCCGCCGGGACCGCGTGCTTCTCGGCCTCGAAGCCGAAGCCCTGCAGCAGCTCGGCGGTGCGCTCGGCATGCGGCGCGTTGTGGCCCGGCGGCGTGTCGGTCGGCACCTGCACCAGCGCCTGCAGGAATTTCACTTCCTCGTCGAAGTGGGCGTCGATCCAGGCGTCGAGTCGTTCGTAGGCGTTGTCGGTGTTGTTCATCGTGTGGATTCCTCGATCAGGCGGCCAGTGCGAGTTCGTTCAGCACGTGGCTGAACGCTTCGATGGCGAGCTGCATGTCGTCGTTGGTCGACGATTCGAGCGGGTTGTGGCTGATGCCGGCGTTCTCGCCGCGCACGAACAGCATCGCCTGCGGCATCACCTCGTGCAGCTTCATCGCGTCGTGGCCGGCGCCGCTGGGCATGTGGAATACCGGCAGGCCCAGCGACTCGACCGCGCGCTCCCAGCGCGCCAGCCAGGCCGGTGCGCTGGGCGCCGCGGCGGCGCGCATCGTCTCCTCGATCTGATAGGCCAGGCCGCGGCGCTCGCAGATGCGCGCGAGCTCGGCCAGCACGTCGGCGACGCAGGCGTCGCGCACCGGGTCGGTGGTCGCGCGGATGTCCAGCGTGAAGCGGCAGCGCCCGGGCACGACGTTGATCGAGCCGTTCGGCACGTTCAGGATGCCCATCGTGCCGACCAGATTCGGCTCCGCGGCCGCGCGCCTCTCGAGGTACAGCGCGAGTTCGGCGACGGCCGCCGCGGCGTCGCGCCGCGAGCCCATCGGCGTCGTGCCGGCGTGACTGGCCATGCCGACGATCTCGCCGACATGGCGCACGCCGCCGTTGATCGACGTGACCACGCCCAGCGGCAGCCCGCGCTCGTTCAGCACCGGGCCCTGCTCGATGTGCACCTCGATGAAACCGGCGTACTTCGCCGGGTCGCGCCGGATCGCGGCGATGGCCTGCTCGGTCGCCGGCAAGCCGGCCGCGCGCATCGCGTCGCGCATGCGGATGCCGTCGGCATCGCGCTGCTCCAGCCAGGCGACGTCGAAGTGCCCGGTCAGCGCGCCCGAGCCCAGGAACGTGGCCTTGTAGCGCTGGCCTTCCTCCTCGGCGAAGCCGACGACCTCGAGGCCGTACGGCAGCCGCTTGCCGGCGCGGTGCAGCTCGCGCACGCAGACCATGGGCACGAAGATGCCGAGGCGGCCGTCGTACTTGCCGCCGTTGCGCACCGTGTCGTAGTGCGAGCCGGTCAACAGGCGCGGCCGCGCGCGGTCCTCGCCGTGGTAGACGCCGACGACATTGCCGACCGCATCGGTTGCCACCTCGTCGAAGCCGCAGTCGCGCATCCAGCGCTCGAGCTGGCGCGCGCAGGCGCGGTGCGCGTCGGTCAGGTAGGTCACGGTCAGCTCGCCGCGCTCGGCATAACCGGGGTCGGTGTGCTGCGCGAGCAGCTCGGCGCAGTCCCAGGCCTGGTTGCCCAGCGTCGGCTCGTAGCCGAACTTGTCGTTCAGGCGGATCTCGGCGATGCGGTGGATGTTGCGCAGCGCCTCGGCGAACTCGAAGTCGGGGTGGTTCTCGAGCCGCCGCGCGAA
>DATCSE010000317.1:0-2471 GCA_036568605.1 Burkholderiaceae bacterium
GGCAGGAACGGCATCGTGATGCCGAACTCGGGCAGCGCATAGGCCAGCATCGGCCCGCCGTCATCCAGCGGATGCACCGAATCCGGGCCTTTGGGCTGCAGCCACCATTGCACGCCATGCGTCGCCGCGAATTCGCGCAGCCGCTGCCGGTCGGCCGCGCCCAGCGCCTCCAGATGGCGCAGCACCAGCACCGTGACATCGTCGCCGACCGCGAGCTCGATCTGCGGCAGCCGGTCGCGCTGGTCCATCGCCGCGATCAGCGCGCGCAGCGGCAGCAGCAACGCGCTGACGTGCGGCGGCAGCACCTCGCAGGTCTCCATGTCGGCGACGAAGCTGGACTTGCGCTCGTGGAAGCCCACCAGCACCTTGCCCTTCTTCGCGACGAAACGCACCGACAGCCGCGCGCGGTAGCGGTAGCCCCAGGCCGGCCCTTCGATCGGCCGCAGCAGCATCTCCGGCTTGACCTTGCCCAGATGCCACAGCGCGTCCTCGAGCGCACGTTGCTTGGTCGCCACCTGCGCGGCGACATGCAGGTGCTGCATCTTGCAGCCGCCGCAGGTGCCGAAGTGCGGACAGCGCGGCACGACGCGCTGCGAGCTCTCGTGCCGCAACGCGGCCAGAGTGCCCTGCTCCCAGTTGTTCTTGCGCCGGTGCACGTCGACCTGCACCTCTTCGCCGGCCAGCGCGCCGTCGATGAAGACGACCTTGCCGGCGGCGTTGTGAGCCACGCCCTGGGCTTCGAGGTCGAGCGACTCGACCGTCAGCCACTCTTTCTCGATGGCGGCCTCGCCGGACCCCTTGATCATGTCTGCCATCGTCGAATTATCGGTGCGCGGCATCGCGGGCCGCTGCTACACTCCGCCGCGTCAGGAGAGAGCTTTTCGCGATCGCGGCCTGCGCGACCATGACGAGCCGCCGAAGGCGTCGAACGCTCAGGCAAAAGGACTGGCAAGCGCTTCGGAAACGAGGCGTTCCTCGCTGGAGAGAGACCCGCCCCGAGCGGGTCCACCGAAGGGGCAAGCCGACGGCCTGAGTATCAGGCGGGAGGCCAATCTCTCAGGTAAAGCGGACAGAGAGGGCAATCCCGGTGCGATCATGTTGTCGTTCCGGTTTCAAGAGTTGCCCTGGAGTACGCCATGTCCGCCATCCTCTCGACCGATACCACCGCAGCGCCGCTGAAGACCACGCCGCTGCATGCGCTGCACCTCGAGCTGGGCGCCAAGATGACGCCGTTCGCCGGCTACGACATGCCGGTGTCGTACCCGGCCGGCATCCTCGCCGAGCACCGCCACTGCCGCGAGTCGGCCGCGCTGTTCGACGTGTCGCACATGGGCCAGCTGCGCCTGGCCGGGCCCGACGCCGCGAAGGCGCTCGAAACGCTGGTGCCGGTCGACGTGATCGACCTTGGCGTCGGCAAGCAGCGCTACGCGTTCTTCACGAACAGCAACGGCGGCTTGCTCGATGACCTGATGATCACGCGGCGCGACAGCGATCTGCTGCTGATCGTCAACGCCGCCTGCAAGGACGCCGACACGAAACACCTGATCACGCACATCGGCCACCGCTGCACCGTGCAGCCAATGCCCGACCGCGCACTGCTCGCGCTGCAGGGCCCGCGCGCGCACATCGCGCTGTCCCGCCTGAACCCGGACGTCGCGAAGCTGACCTTCATGACCGGCGCCGCGTTCCCGCTGGGCGGTGCCGAGTGCTTCGTGACCCGCTCCGGCTACACCGGCGAGGACGGCTTCGAGATCTCGGTGCCCGCCGAGCAGGCCGAGACGCTGGCCCGTGCGCTGCTCGCGCTGCCCGAGGTCAAGCCGGCCGGCCTGGGCGCGCGCGACACGCTGCGCCTCGAGGCCGGGCTGTGCCTGTACGGCCACGACATCGACACGACCACCACGCCGGTCGAGGCCGGGCTGACCTGGGCGATCCAGAAAGTGCGGCGTGCCGGCGGCGCGCGCCACGGCGGCTACCCGGGGGCTGCGGTGGTCGACGCGCAGCTCGCCAACGGCGCGCCGACCAAGCGCGTCGGGCTGGTCGGCCTCGAGCGCGTGCCGGTGCGCGAGGGCGCGATCATCTATGACGCGCACAACCACAAGCTCGGTCACGTGACCAGCGGCACGCTGGCGCCGACCGTGAACCATCCGATCGCGATGGCCTATCTGGCGGCGAACCATGCGCTGCCGAACCACGAGGTCTATGCCGACGTGCGCGGCAAGAAGCAGCCGATGCGCGTCAGCGCGATGCCGTTCAACCCGCACCGGTATTTCCGCGGCTGAGCGCCGCTTTCTTCCTTCTTTCGACACCACGCCGAGGAGCCCACCCATGACGACCATGTACACCCAAGACCACGAGTGGATCAACATCGAAGACCACGAGGCCGCGACGGTGGGCATCACGCACCACGCGCAGGACGCGCTCGGCGACGTGGTCTTCGTCGATCTGCCCGCGGTCGGCACGACGTTCAAGAA
>DATCSE010000318.1:0-2241 GCA_036568605.1 Burkholderiaceae bacterium
CCTGCAAGGTGCCGGGGCCCAGCGGCACCGCGGCACCGCCCGAGTACAGGTTGCTGCGGACGTCCAGACCGTCGTCGTCGGTGTGCGTGTACAGGCCGAACACGCGCGCCCAGCCGAAGTTGTAGGTCGCGCCGAGCTGCCGGGTGGTCTCTTTCGTCGGGTCGTCGATGCCGTCGTTGAAGTGCACGCGCTGCACCGACAGCGCGGCGGCGAACAGGCCGCGCGACACGACCACGTTCGCGCCCGCAAGGTCGCTGCGCTGGTCGGTGGGCCCGAGTGCGTACATCGCACTGGCGGTCACGCCTCCCCAGTTCGGGCTGACGTATCCGGCCGCGCGGTTCCAGTAGAAGTCCTTCTGGATGCCCTCGAGGTTGCCGCTCAGGAAGACGTGCCGGATCGCCGGCGAGAATCCGATCGAATTGCCCATCGCGTTGAAACGCGTCGTCGTGTCGAACAGCAGCGTCTGCAGCCGGCCGATGCTGAGCGTGCCGTAGTCGCTCGCGAGCGAGACGAAGGCCTTGCGCGACAGCGCCGGGTCGTTGTCGTTGCGGCCCGTCTTGAAGTCCTGGAAGCGCACGAAGGTCTCGAGCGTGATGCCGGGCTTCCAGCCGCCGTCGAAGCCGTAGCTCGCATTGACGCCGACGAAGCTCGCGCTCATCGAGTTGCTGTTGAAGCGGTGCACCGCCTCGAAGCCGCTGGGCTCGAAGCGGCCGTACGAGAAGTCGGCGACGCCGTAGAAGGAGTAGTCGGCCTGGGCGTGGGCGGCGCACGCGGCGCCGGCCAGGCCGAAGGCGACCACCGCGCGGCGCAACAGTGCGAGGCCGTCGCCGTTCTCGTTGTTGTTCGTGTTCATGGCTTCGGCCTGTTCCTTCTTCGAGTCCACAACACACCTGCGGCGAGCAGTGCCAGCACCCACAGCGTCGGATCGGCGGGCGAAACGCCGGCCACAACGGTGCACCCGCCGCCCGAGACGTCGGCCGCGTCCTCGGCGTTGCCCGACAGCGCCACCTGAGTCGGCGTGGCCGACGCATCGGTCGCGACGACCAGCATGCCCTGGCTCGGCCCGCTGGCCGTCGGCTCGAACGTCACGCCGACGCGGCAACTGCTGCCCGGCGTCAGAACGAACGGCGGCGCGGCGCAGCCCAACGCTTGAACCTTGAACGGTCCAACGGTTCCGACACTCTGGACTTGCAAGGGGAAGTTGCCCCCGTTGCTCAGCGTCACCTCGAGCGGCGTCGACTGCGCGCCGACCCTGACCGTGCCGAACGCGGGCAGTGTGGAGACCGCGAGCGTGCCCGGCGTCGCCGAGCCCATGCCGGTGCCCTGCAGCGCGAGGGCTCCAGGGCCATTGCCGTCGCTGACCACCTGTGCGTTCGCGCTCTTCGCTCCGGCCCCCCCTGGCGCGAACCGTATCGTCAGATCGCACGAGGCGCCCTCGGCGAGATACTGGTCGCTCGCACAGGTGCTAGGCACCACTTCGAAGTTGATGCCCTCCACGCCGACCACGTTGACGACGTTCACGTGCGCACTCCCCGGCCCGGCGTTGTCCAGGAAGACATGTCGTTCGACCGGTGTGCCGGCCGCCGTGGCGCCGAAGTCCAGCCCCGTGATCACCGCGTTGCCGGCATCGCGCCAGCTCAGGACCGGCGCGTGGTCGGTCCCCTTCCCGGCGAGGTTCACCGCGAAGCTCGCGTAGGGATCGGCCGGCGCAGCATTGGCCGGGCGGGACTGGATCGCGAAGCTGCCGGCATACGGCTGCACGAGCGTGGGCGCGAAGGTCATCGCCACGGTGCAGCTGGTCGCGCCGAAGGGCTGCAGCGGCTGCGCGCAGCCGCTGCCCGGCGTCAGCGTGAAGCCCGGCACCGCATTCGCGGCGGGGAGCACGACCGAGAGGTCGCCCAGCGTGCCGCCATTGGTGAGCGTGAGAGTGCGCGCCGGGTACGAGACACCGGGGCGCTGGCTCGTGAAGTCGATGAGCGCGCCGCTGCTCAGCGTGGCCGTCCCCTCCTTCACGACCAGGCGCGGGCCGTTGAATCCCGTGCCTTCGAGGACGACGCGGGCCGACCCTGCATTGACAGTGCCGATCGACAGCACGCCGCAGCGTTTGCCCAGGCCGTTCGGATCGAAGCGCAGCGTCAGCGAGCACGATGGCGGCGCGACGCCGGTGTAGGCCGCGAGCACCGCGCCGCAGGTGTTGGCGACGATCGTGTATTCGCCGCTGTTGGTCGCAAGAGGAACCGA
>DATCSE010000319.1:0-2946 GCA_036568605.1 Burkholderiaceae bacterium
TGAAGGAGCCGGACAACGCGAGCTATCGCCGCTATGCGGACCTGAAGCGCGGCGCGGCGGTCTGGAACGTCGTCGCGGCGCCCGAGTTGAGCCTGACGTTGCAGACCTGGTGCTTCCCGGTCGTCGGCTGCGTCGGCTACCGTGGCTACTACGACCGGGCGGCGGCCGACGCGTTCGCCGCCGAGTTGCGTGCCCAGGGGCTGGAGGTCAGCGTCTACGGCGTGCCCGCGTATTCGACGCTGGGCAAGCTGCCGCGCTTCGATTGGCTCGCCGACCCGCTGCTGAATACCTTCATCGACTACCCGGAGGGCGAGCTCGCGCGGTTGATCTTCCACGAGCTCGCGCATCAGGTCGCGTTCGCGCCCGGCGACACGGTGTTCAACGAATCGTTCGCGACCGCGGTCGAGCGCATCGGCGGCACACGCTGGCTCGCCGAGCACGCGAGCGCGCAGGCGCGCGAGGACTACGAGCGCTACGACAGCCGGCGCCAGGACTTCCGCGCCTTGACCTCCCGCTACCGCGACGCGCTGAACGCGCTCTACACCGGCCACGCGAGCGACGCCGAGAAGCGCACCCAGAAGGCCGCGCTGATGCAGCGGCTGCGCGCCGACTACGCGACGCTGAAGACCGAGCGCTGGGGCGGGTTTTCCGGGTATGACGGCTGGTTCGCGCGCGCCAACAATGCGTCGTTCGCCGTGCTCGCGGCCTACAACGAGCTGGTGCCGGCGTTCGAGCGGTTGTACGAGCGCGAAGGGCGTGACTTCAACCGTTTCTATGCCGAGGTCCGGCGCCTCGCGGCGCTGCCGTATGCCGAGCGCCGCGCCGCCCTCGACCGATCCTGAACCCACGACGACGAACGCGCCGACATGCCCGAGATCCACATCCACCGTGACCACCACCTCGGTCTCGCGAAGGCGCGCAAGGTCGCGCTGAAATGGGCCGAGGATGCCGAGAAGAAGTTCGAGATGGCGTGCACCATCCTCGAAGGCGACGACAGCGACACGGTCGAGTTCACGCGCAGCGGCGTGAACGGCACCCTGCATGTCGCGGCCGACCACTTCGAGCTGCGCGCGAAGCTCGGCTTCCTGCTGGGCGCCTTTGCGAAGACCATCGAAAGCGAGATCGAGAAGAACCTCGACGCGCTGCTCGCGAGCTCGAAGCCGGCTGCGGCGAAGAAGGCCGCCGCGGCGCCTAAGAAGAAGACCTGAGGGCTACTTCAGCGACTCGATCAGATCGACGTATTCCTGCATCGCCTCGTCGCTGCCCTTGCCCTTCAACTCGTTCCACGCATCCCACTTCGCGCGGCCGACCATGTCGGAGAAGCCCGGGCGCTTGCCGTCCACGTCGCCGCTGGTGGCCTGCTTGTACAGCGCGTAGATCTTCAACAGCGTCATGTTGTCCGGCTTCTCGGGCAGGCTCTTGGACTCCGCCACCGCCTGCTCGAACCGGGCTTTCAGATCGGCCATGCGCGTACTCCTTCGTTGCGAAATGCGTGAGTGAAAGTGTCCATTGACGGGGCGGATGTTACCCAGCATCGTCGCCGGCCAATACCGCTGGACCTCACGGAGAAACCCGATGCCATCTCCCTCGCTGCAGCCCCGTTCGCAGCGCATGTCGCGCGTGGACACCGCCTGGCTGCGCATGGACAACGACGTGAACCTGATGATGATCGTCGGCGTCTGGCTGCTGCGGCCCGGCATCACGCATGCGGCGCTGTGCCGGCGTGTCGAGGACAAGCTGCTGAAGTACGAGCGCTTCCGACAGAAGGTCGTGCAGGACGCGATGGGCGCAAGCTGGGTGGCCGACGACGCCTTCGACATCCAGCGCCACGTCGTGCACCACGCGCTGCAGCGTGAGCCCGGGCAGAGCGAGCGCCAGGCGCTGCAGGCCGAGGTCGGCGCGCTCGCGAACACGCCGCTGGATCCGGCGCATCCGCTCTGGCAGTTCCACTTGATCGACGACTACGAAGGCGGCAGCGCACTGGTCGCCCGCGTGCACCATTGCATAGGCGACGGGATCGCGCTGATCTCGGTGATGCTCTCGATCACCGACGGCGGCGCCGATCCGCCGAAGCGCCAGCGCCGCGAGACCCCGGCCGACGGCGACCCCAGCGACTGGCTGGCCGATGCCGTCGTCAAGCCGCTGACCGACATCGCGACCAAGGCGATCGGAATGTACGGCGGCGGCGTCGCCAAGTCGATGGAGATGCTGTCCAACCCGCAGCAAGGCTTGCGGGGCTCGATGGAGATGGCGCGCGACATGACGCTGACCGGCGCGAAGGTGCTGGGCGATGTCGGCGCGATGGCGATGATGCCGGACGACTCGCCGACGCTGCTGAAGGGCAAGCCGGTCGGCGAGAAGGTGGTCGCGTGGGGCGAGCCGCTGCCGCTGGATCAGGTGAAGGCGATCGGCAAGGCGCTCTCCTGCTCGGTCAACGACGTGCTGCTCGCCTGCGCCGCCGGCGCGATCGGCGACTACCTGCGCGAGCACGGCGACGACCCCACCGGCAAGGAAATTCGCGCGATGGTGCCGGTGAACCTGCGCCCGCTCGAGCAGGCCTGGCAGCTCGGCAACCGCTTCGGCCTCGCGCCGCTGGTGCTGCCGATCGGCATCGCGAACCCGATCGCGCGCGTCTACGCGGTGCGCGCGCGCATGACCGAGCTGAAGGACAGCTACCAGCCGCTGCTCGCGTTCGCGGTGCTCGCGGTCGCCGGCCTGCTGATCAAGCCGGTGCAGGACACGCTGCTGGGCCTGTTCGCGAAGAAGGCCACCGCGGTGATGACCAACGTGCCCGGCCCCGCGACGCCGCTGAAGTTCTGCGGCGCGACCTTGCGCCAGACGATGTTCTGGGTGCCGGCCTCGGGCGACATCGGCGTCGGCGTCTCCATCCTGTCGTACGGCGGCGGCGTGCAGTTCGGCCTGATCACCGACCGCCGGCTGTGCCCC
>DATCSE010000320.1:0-10193 GCA_036568605.1 Burkholderiaceae bacterium
GTGCCGTCGATCCCGACCATCCTGTCGGTGCGCTTCATGCTGAACCCCGAGTGGGGCGTGATCAACTCGCTGATCTTCTCGCTGACCGGGCGCGACGGGCCGAACTGGCTCAACGAGCCGGCGCTCGCGCTGAGCTTCTCGATGCTGATGCACGTGTGGAAGTCGCTGCCGTTCTGGACGTTGATCCTGATCGCCGGCCGGCTCGCGATCCCGACCGAGCAGTACGAGGCCGCGTCGGTCGACGGCGCGACCAAATGGCAGAAGTTCCGCTTCATCACCTGGCCGGCGATGCGCACGCTCTACCTGACGTCGACCATCCTGTCGATGATCTGGACGCTGGGCGACTTCAACAGCGTGTACCTGCTGACCGGCGGCGGCCCCGCCGACCTGACGCACGTGCTGGCGACGCTGGGCATCCGCTACCTGCGGCTGGACCAGGTCGACCTCGCGATGGCGTCCATCGTCGTCGCGCTGCCGCTGGTGCTGCCGCTCGTGTACTTCATGATGAAGCGGCTGTCGAAATGACTACCCCCGCTCGCGGAGCACCGCTCGCCGCCCCCCGAGGGGGCCTCGCCCGGCTTCGGAGCGGCCGGGCGCCGGGCTCGCAGGAGATGCAGCCGTGAAGCTGAAAACCATCACCACCGAAGCCAAGCTGCTGCTGATCGGCATCCCGGTCTTCCTGTGGACCGTGATCCCGGTCTACCACCTGTTCCTGTTCGCGATCTCGACCAAGGACTCGGCCACTTCCGGCCGGCTCTGGCCCAAGGAGCCGACGCTGCAGAACTTCGGCATCGTCTTCAAGCAGGAGCATTTCTACCTGCACCACTTCTGGCTGCAGTTGGGGAACTCGCTCCTGATCGCGCTGTCGGTCGGCGCGATCACGCTGTTCGTCGCGACCTCGGCGGCCTTCGCGATCAGCCGGCTCAAGGTGCGCGGCGGGCGCACGGTGATGAACCTCGCGCTCTTCACCTACTTCATCCCGGCGGCGTTCCTCGCGGTGCCCATGTACAAGACCATGGGCAACTACGGGCTGCTGAACAGCCAGTGGGCGCTGATCCTCGCGATGGTGACGATCGCGTCGCCCTACTGCATCTGGGTGCTAAAGCAGGCGTCGGACAAGCTGCCGTACGAGCTGGATGAGGCTGCGCGCATGGATGGCGCATCGCCGCTGCAGCTGTTCCGCCTCGTGTACCTGCCGCTGATGGTGCCGTCGCTGGTCGCGGTGGGCACCTATTCGCTGCTGCTCGCGTGGAACGAGTACCTGTACGCGTTCCTGCTGCTGTCCAACGACCGCAGCGTGACGCTCGCGGTCGCGCTCGGCAACTTCCTCGCGGCGGACGATTCGCCGTGGGAGCTCCTGATGGCCACCGGGCTGATCTACGCGCTGCCGCCGGCGGCGATCTACTACGCATTCAAGCGCTACATGGTGGGCGGGCTGACCGCCGGCGCCGTGAAGAGCTGATCGGGGAACACTGCACATGGCAACGGTCGGTTTCAGCAACGTTCAGAAAACCTACGGCGGCAAGGTCAAGGTCATCCACGGCATCTCGTTCGACATCGCCGACGGCGAGTTCGTCGTGCTGGTCGGCCCGTCGGGCTGCGGCAAGTCCACGCTGCTGCGCATGCTCGCCGGGCTGGAGGACATCAGCGGCGGCGACATCCTGATCGACGGCAAGGTCGTCAACGACCTCGAGTCCAAGGACCGCGACATCGCGATGGTGTTCCAGAGCTATGCGCTGTACCCGCACATGACGGTGCGCGAGAACATGGCGTTCAGCCTGCGCCTGCGCAACGCCGATGCGAAGCTGACGTCCGAG
Organism: Burkholderiaceae bacterium; assembly: GCA_036568605.1. Classification (GTDB taxonomy): domain Bacteria; phylum Pseudomonadota; class Gammaproteobacteria; order Burkholderiales; family Burkholderiaceae_C; genus DATCSE01. The sequence continues at coordinate 1,818 of DATCSE010000320.1, forward strand.
CGCGTCGCGAGCGCCGCGAAGATCCTGAACCTGGACACGCTGCTCGAGCGGCACCCGCGCGAGCTCTCCGGCGGCCAGCGGCAGCGCGTCGCGATGGGCCGCGCGATCGTGCGGGACCCGAAGGTGTTCCTGTTCGACGAGCCGCTGTCCAACCTCGACGCGAAGCTGCGCGTCGCGATGCGCGCCGAGATCAAGGCCCTGCACCAGCGGCTGAAGACAACGACGGTCTACGTCACGCACGACCAGATCGAGGCGATGACGATGGCCGACCGCATCGTCGTGATGCACGACGGCATCGTCGAGCAGATCGGCACGCCGCTGGAGCTGTTCGATCGCCCCGGCAACCTGTTCGTCGCGCAGTTCATCGGCTCGCCGGCGATGAACGTTGTCGAAGGCACGCTGCGGCGCAACGGCGGCGCGCCGCAGGTCGACGCGGTCGGCGCGCGCTGGCCGGCGCCGCCATCGGCCGCCGGCAGCGACGGCCAGGCCGTGCACTACGGGATCCGGCCCACCGACCTGCGGGTGGCCGCGAACGGCAGCGGCATTCCGGCGCAGGTCGTCGTGGTCGAACCCACGGGCGCGGAGACCGAGATGCTGGTCAAGGTCGGTGCGAACGGCGCCGCGCACGAATTCGTGATCGTGATGCACGGCCGCACCGAGGCGCAGCCGGGCGACACGGTGCATCTGGAGCTCGACGCCGCGAGCGCGCACCTGTTCGACACCGCGTCGGGCAAGCGCCTGAACTGACGACGGCACGGCCGTGGACAGCCCCCCTCGCCACAACAACAGCAGCAAGACGCGACAGCAGCAGGTGGTCGTGATGGGCGTCAGCGGCAGCGGCAAGAGCACGGTGGGCGCGCTGCTTGCCGGCGCGCTGGGCATCGAGTTCGTCGAGGGCGACACGCTGCATACGCCGGAGAACGTCGAGAAGATGCGTGCCGGCACGCCGCTGACCGATGCCGACCGCGAAGGCTGGCTGCGCACGATCGCCGCGCGCCTGGCCGCGGCCCATGCGGCCGGCCGCGGGCTGGTCGTCTCGTGCTCGGCGCTCAGACGTGCCTATCGCGACACCTTGCGCGCCAGCGTGCCGGATCTGCGGCTGGTCTACCTGCAAGGCGATTTCGAACTGCTCGCCGCGCGCATGGCGGCGCGCTCGGGCCACTACATGCCCGCCTCGCTGCTCGCGAGCCAGTTCGCGACGCTGGAGCCGCCGCAACCCGACGAGCACGCGATCGCGCTCGATTGCCGGCACGAAGTCGCCACGCTCGTCCAGCAGGCACTTGCCGCTCTCGGCCACTGCGCGACAGCCGTCCCCATACCCCGTTCGGGCTGAGCCTGTCGAAGCCCCTGCGTCAACAGCACAAGACCCCATGATCGACGCCTCCACCTTCCGCCTCGACGGCCGGCTCGCACTCGTCACCGGCTCGTCGGCCGGCATCGGCCTCGCGCTGGCGCGTGCCCTGGGCCAGGCCGGCGCAGCCATCGTGTTGAACGGCCGCGATGCCGATCGCCTGGCCGCTGCCGAACGACAATTGCGCAGCGAAGGGCTGACCGTGCATGCGCGCGGCTTCGACGTGACCAACGCCGCCGAGGTCGACGCTGCGGTCGACGCGATCGAACGCGAGATCGGCGCGATCGAGATCCTGGTCAACAACGCCGGCATGCAGCGCCGCGCGCCGTTCGAGGACTTCAACAGTGCCGACTGGCAGTCGCTGATGCGGACCAACGTGGACAGCGTGTTCCACGTCGGCCAGGCGGTGGCGCGCAAGATGATCCCGCGCAAGCGCGGCCGCATCATCAACATCTGCTCGGTGCAGAGCGAGCTGGGCCGGCCGAACATCGCGCCCTATGCGGCGACCAAGGGTGCGGTCAAGATGCTGACCAAGGGCATGGCGATCGACCTGGGCCCGCACGGCATCAACGTCAACGGCCTGGGCCCGGGCTACTTCAAGACCGAGCTGACCGAGAAGCTGGTCGCCGACCCGCAGTTCAACGCCTGGCTGATCGCGCGCACGCCGAGCCGGCGCTGGGGCGACGTCGAGGACCTGGGCGGCGCCGCCGTGTTCCTCGCGAGCGATGCGGCACGCTTCGTGAATGGCCATATCCTGTATGTCGACGGCGGCGTCACCGCGACGCTGTGAGCGACGACGACCACCATCACCGCAACAGCAGGAATCAGCCGACCACCCTTCGATGAGCACGTTCACGCAAGTCACGCTCTACACCGACAGCGCCGACGGACGCGCACGCTTCCGCGAGGAGACGCTGGAACTGAGCGAGGGCACGCCGCAGGCGCGGCTGTCGCCGCTGCGCCCGAGCGGCGGGTACCAGCTGCGCGAGAGCCCGGTCGGGTTTCGCAGCACCTTCCACTGCACCGGCACGCCGCAGTGGGTATTCATCCTGCGCGGCGTGATGGAGATCGTGCTGCAGGACGGCAGCTCGCGCCGCTTCGGCCCCGGCGAGCACTTCTACTCGGCCGACACGCTGCCCGATGGCGCGGCCTTCGATCCGGCCGTGCACGGCCATTGGAGCCGCCAGGTCGGCGACGAACCGCTGGTCACCCTCTTCGTACGGAGTTGATGTGACCCACCCCCGTAGCGGCTCCGCCGCGCCCCCTCAAGGGGAAACCGGTCACCCTGAGGTATCGAAGGGCGCCAGCGGCCCGGCGAACCCGGCTCCGCGGCGTCTGCTTGGGCAGACCATGCTGAACGCGGGTCCGCGGGGTCTGCTTCGTTGCGCTGGGTTCTTTCGTCCTGAGGGCTGAGATGCCAACCTCGAAGCATGTGCGCAACGCTGCCGAGAAGAGCGGCGGCAACGCCGGCCGTCGCGTTCCCGCGAGCAAGAACTTCCACGCGCGCACGCTGGACCACCTCGGCGAGGCGATCGTCGCCGGCCGCTACCCGGCCGGCTCGTCGATCCCGCCGGAGCCGCTGCTGTGCGAGGAGCTCGGCGTCAGCCGCACGGTCATCCGCGAGGCGGTGAAGTCGCTGGTGGCCAAAGGCCTGCTCGTCACCGGGCCGAAGGTCGGCACGCGCGTGCTGCCGAGGGAGCAGTGGAACTGGTTCGATGCCGACGTCGTCGCGTGGCAATCGCGCATCGGCCTGACGCGCGAGTTCCTGCGCGACCTGCAGGAGATGCGCCGGCTGATCGAGCCGGCCGCGGTGCGCCTCGCGGCCGAACGCGCGACGCCGGCCGAAATCGCCGAGATCGAAGCAGCGTACGCCGGCATGAAGGACGCGATCGAGAATGGCGGCGACTACATCTCGAACGACCTGCGCTTTCACCAGGGCCTGCTGCGCGCCTGCGGCAACCGCATGATGGTGCAGATGAGCAAGGCGCTGGGCGCGCTGCTGCGCACCAGCTTCGAGATCTCGACGACGCTCTCGGACGGCCCGGCCGGCTCGCTGCCGCTGCACCGCGCGGTGCTCGACGCGGTGATCGAGCGCTCGCCGATCAAGGCCGAGATCGCGAGCCGCCTGCTGATCGAAGGCGCGCGCAAGGACATCGACAAGGTGCTCGCCTCGCGCCGCAAGCTGCCGTCGCTCGCGACGCCCGCGAAGCGGCTGAAGGCGCAGCCGGCGGAACGGCCCGACAAGCAAGCCGGATAGCGACGTAGTGCACACGCGTGCCGCATGCCGGCCCGTGCGCCGCGCATGCCCGCTCATGTGGGACGTTAGACTCCGCGCCACTTTCACGGACCCCGTTGGGCCATGCGTACCCGTTCCGCAGTGATGTTGTTCTTGGCGTTGGCTGTCGCACTTTCAGGTTGCGCGAACCGGCAGCCGCCCGAGCCGATTCGACCGCTCGCGAAGATCGCGCTGCTGCCCATGACCTACCCGCAGGCGCGCGACGGCTGGCGTCCGCCCGGCGCGGGATATGTCTCGCCGCAGCCGATGTCGCCCGGGGCGGCAGCGGGTGTCATCGGCATCGGATTGATCGCGTTGGCGGTCACGAGCGCGAAGCAGCAGGAGACCGACAAGCTCGCGGCTGCCGTGGCCGCGGTCGGCTTCGATCCGGTGCCGCGGTTCAACGAGCGGCTGCTGCAGCGCCTCGAGGCCGCCGGGCTGCAGATCGTACGCATCAGCGACACCGAAGCCCGCGCGCTGCGCGACGAAGGCGACTACACACCGCTGGCGACACGGGCCGACGCGGTGCTCGACCCACAGCTCGGCGACGTCGGCTACTACGACGCCGGCCGCGGGCGCGGCCTCTCGCCGATGCTCGGCATGACGCTGACGATCAACACGACCGGCGTCAACTACAACTCGTTGTGGTTCGAGTATTGGGCCGATTGGCGCAGCGAACCCAAGAACACCCGCTGGCTCACGACGCCGCCGACACAGTCCTATGCGGACCCCGCGGCCTTGACCGCCAACGCGGCCGATGCGCGTGCCGGGCTGGAGGCGACGCTGGACCGGTTGATCGACCGCATCGTCGACGACGTGAAGCTGCGCGCGGCGGGTCAGAAGCCGGTCTGAGCCCGGCCCGCACGACGGGCCAGGCATTCACTCCATCACGGTGTGCAGAGAGCGCGCCGACAGCCGATTGACGTCCAGCGGCTTGCCCCGGCCGTTGCCGCTGCCGTTGCCGTTCTGCGCCCGCTCGGCGGCCAGCTCGCTGATGCCGAACACGCTGCCGGAGAAATGCACGTCCTGCCGGGTCACGTGGTAGCCGGCGCGGCGCAGCTTCAGGCAGCCTTCCCGCACGCGGCGAAATGCGCGCTGGCGCTGGACATACGCGCCTACCGTCAGCGCGACCCAGAACGCCGCGAGCGCGAGCATCGGCCACATCGAGCTCGGTTCGATGCGTGCCGCCCCGGCGCGCGGCCACAGCAGCATCGGCACCGCGACCAGCGCCAGCGCGACGCCGATCGCGAGCCCGACCGTCAGCTTGATCAGGTTCGCGTGTGCGCGCTCGTAGGTCGCGTGGTGTCCGTTGATTTCGTCGAGCTCGAGCTCGAGCAGCCTGCTTTCCATGGCGGTACCTCCGTTCGGGCCCATTCTGCGAAGCGCAGGCCGCCGGCGCCGCCCCTCGATCAAGGGAGTGGCGTCAGGGCGTAACGGCGCTGCCGGCGGCTGCGGCGGCGTCGAACGCCTCCAGCACGTGCGCGACGTTGGTGCCGATCTCGGCCACCGCATAGCCGCCTTCGAGGATGAACACGGTCGGCAGCCCGAGCGCGGCGAGTTCGCGGCCCAGCCGCTGGTACTCCGGTGCATCGAGGCGGAACGTCGAGATCGGATCGCCCGCGTACGTGTCGACGCCCAGCGACACGACCAGCGCACCGGGCCGATGCGCGAGGATCCGATCGCAGGCCTGCGCGAGCGCCTCGAACCAGCGGTCGTTCGAGGCGCCTGCCGGTAACGGATAGTTGCCGTTGTAGCCCTGCCCGGCGCCGCGGCCAGTCTCGTCGGCATGCCCGAGGTAGAACGGGTACTCGGTCGCCGGGTCGCCGTGGATCGAGAGGAACAGCACGTCGGCGCGCTCGTAGAAGATGGTCTGCGTGCCGTTGCCGTGGTGGTAGTCCACGTCGAGCACCGCGACCCGCGCGACGCCGGCATCGATGAAGGCCTGCGCCGCGACCGCCGCGTTGTTGACGAAGCAATAGCCGCCGAGGAAGTCGGGGCCGGCGTGGTGGCCCGGCGGCCGCGACAGCGCGAATGCGGCGCGCTCGCCGCCATGCTGCACAAGCGCCTGCGCGGTCAGCGCGATGTCGGCGCCCAGGCAGGCCGCTTCCCAGCTGCCGGCGGTCAGCGGCGTGCCGCTGTCGAACGAATACAGGCCCAGCTGCGCGACGACATTGGCCGGCTCGACCTCGTCGCGAAACCCGCGGATCGGCCAGACCGCCGGCAGCATGTCGCGCGTCTGCCCGAGCGCGCTCCACTCGCGCCACGCGCGCTCGAGGAAGCGCAGGTAGCGCGTCACATGCACGCGCTCCAGCGGCGCAAGCCCGAAGCGCTGCGGCGCTACCACCGGGCCGACGCGGCGCTCGGTCACCGCCTGGTACACGAAGTCGGCGCGCTCGGGCTTCTCGAAACACGGCACCAGCTCGCCGCGGTAGACCTCGAACTCGCCGCGGTGGATGCGGTGGCGGTCGCTGTAGACGATCTTCATCTCGGTGCAGCTGATTCAGTCTCGGATGCGGACGCGCTGCTCATCGATGATCCACAAGCGTCCTGCGGCCTGTTCCGTGGCGGTCAAGCGAACCCCCGCCAACGCCAGCGCGACGATGGAGTCGAATGTTTGCAGCCGAGGTCGGAGCACCCAAATTCCTCGATGACTTCCCGCCGGGTACGAGCGGATATCAGAGAAATCCAGGTCCAGCGTGACCAGAATCCGGTCCTCCGCGTTGCACGCGGCGAAGATGGCAGCATCGTCCGCTCCACCGAGACCTTCGGAGTTCACCGTCTCCACATCGTGCCCGCAGTCTCGGAGCGCCACCGCTGCGCGCTCGGGCAGGATCGTCGAGCTTGAACCGCAACGCCACGTGCAACTAAGCGGGAACCGGAACGACCCGCTCGCGCGCCAGATCGGCCGCATAGCCGATGGCGGCCAACACATGCTCGGCCTGCAGCGTCGGATATTCGGCCAGGATCGCGTCCGTCGATTCGCCTGCCGCCAAGTTGTCGAGGACGACCGACACTGGAATGCGTGTGCCGCGAAAACACACGGCCCCATGCATGACGTGTGGGTTGGAAGCGATGTAAGACGTCCAGTCCATGCCAGTCTCGCTCGAAGCGGTTCGCTTGCATCTTACTCGCGCGCACTCACTCCTTCACCGACCCGGTCATCCCCGACACGTAATACTCGACGAAGAACGAGTAGATGAACGCGACCGGCAGCGAGCCGAACAGCGCGCCGGCCATCAGCGAGCCCCAGTGGTAGACGTCGCCTTCGACCAGCTCGGTGACCACGCCCACCGGAATCGTCTTGACCTCCGATGACGAGACGAAGGTCAGCGCGTAGATGAACTCGTTCCACGACAGCGTGAACGCGAAGATGCCGGCCGAGATCAGCCCCGGCACGGCGAGCGGCAGGATGATCTTGGTCAGGATCTGCCAGCGCGACGCGCCGTCGATCAGCGCGCACTCCTCCAGCTCGTACGGGATCGAGCGGAAGTAGCCCATCAAGAGCCAGGTGCAGAACGGGATCAGAAAGGTCGGGTAGGTCAGGATCAGCGCCCAGCGCGTGTCGAACAGGCCCAGCTTGAAGACCACCGCCGCGAGCGGGATGAACAGGATGGACGGCGGCACCAGGTACGCGAGGAAGATGCCGAGCCCGACGTGCTTGGCGCCCGAGAAGCGCAGCCGCTCGATCGCGTACGCGGCCAGCACCGCGCAGGCCAGCGATGCGAACGTCGAGACGACCGAGACGACCACCGTGTTCCACATCCACTCGGGGTACGAGGTGTCGAACAGCAGCTTCTTCACATGCGCGAGCGTGGGCGCATGGATCCAGAACGGATTGCCCTCGCGCGACAGCAGTTCGTTGTTGGGCTTGAACGCGGTGATGCCCATCCAGTAGAACGGGAACAGCAGCACGAACAGGAACACCGCGAGCGGCAGGTAGACGGTGACGACCTTGCGCGGCGTCGACTCGAGGTACGACATGCCGACCGTGTCCATTTGCGTTGACGGGGCCGCGCTCATTTGTCGCTCCCGCCTTGCTGCCACGCGCGGCGCTGCAGCCCGAAGTAGCTGAACATGATCGCCGCCAGCAGGAACGGCACCATCGCGATCGAGATCGCGGCGCCCTCGCCCAGCGCGCCGCCGGAGATCGCGCGCTGGAACGACAGCGTGGCCATCAGGTGCGTCGCGTTCAGCGGCCCGCCGCGCGTGATCACGTAGATCAGCTGGAAGTCGGTGAACGTGAACAGCACCGAGAACGTCATCACGACCGCGATGATGGGCGTCAGCAGCGGCAGCGTCACGTGGCGGAACTGCTGCCACGGCGTCGCACCGTCGATCGCGGAGGCTTCGTAGTACGACGGCGAGATCGTCTGCAGCCCCGCCAGCAGCGTGATCGCGACGAACGGCACGCCGCGCCAGACGTTCGCCGCGATCGTCGCGAAGCGCGCGTTCCACGGCTCGCCGAGAAAATCGATGTAGCGATCGATCAGGCCAAGCTTGGTCAGCACCCAGCTGATCACCGAGAACTGCGCGTCGTACAGCCACCAGAAGGCGATCGCCGACAGCGCGGTGGGCACGATGTACGGCAGCAGGATCACCGCGCGGAAGAAGGTCTTGAGGCGCAGGTTGCGGTTCAGCAGGATCGCGAGCCACAGCCCGAGAAAGAACTTCACGACGCTCGCGACCGCCGTGTAGAACAGCGTGTTGAAGAGGGCGAGGCGGGTCACGCTGTCGTTCCACAGGAACGCGT
>DATCSE010000321.1:0-8335 GCA_036568605.1 Burkholderiaceae bacterium
GTCCGAAGCCAACGGGCCGGCGCGGCTGGACACGCTGGTCAACGCGCACGGCCACGGCCGCTGTGCGATCACGCTGGACCCGAAGAACAAGCGGCCGGGGCAGCAGGCATACCAAGGCGTCGTTGCGCTGCACGGCGATAGGCGCGAGCCGTTGCGCAAGATCAGCGAGGTGCTGGAGCACTACATGCTGCAGTCGGAACAGCTGGACACGCGGCTGATCCTCGCGGCCGACGACACGGTCGCCGCTGGCCTCCTGATCCAGCGCCTGCCGGTGGCCGGTGAGCGCAACCTCGAGCGCGGCGGCGAACGTTCCGCGGCCGACGAGGACCAGATCGGCCGCAACGAGGACTTCAACCGCATCGCCCATCTGGCCGCGACGCTGACGCGCGACGAACTGCTGCAGCTCGCGCCCCACACGCTGCTGCACCGCTTGTTCTGGGAAGAGCCGCTGCGCCGCTTCCCGACGCTGAGCGGCGACGACGGACCGCGCTTCGCATGCTCGTGCTCGCGGCCGCGGGTCGGCAACATGCTGAAGAGCCTGGGACGCGTCGAGGTCGACGGCATCGTCGCCGAGCAGGGACGGGTCGAGATCGGCTGCGACTTCTGCGGGCTCAAGTACCACTTCGATCCGGTCGACGTCGGCGAGCTGTTCACGCCGGCGCGCGATCAGCCGCCGGGGTCCTCGGCGACGCACTGAGCTCGCGTCGCGCGACGCGGGCGCTACGGCTGTCCGCTGCGCCGCTCCTCGGCGGCCCTGATCCGCATGCACAGCGATTCATTCGCGTGCTCGGGTTTGCCGCACTCGCGCGATTCGCAGAATGCGCGGCTGATCACGTTGCGACCGGCGCAGATGTCCTGTGCGCTGTGCGGCCCGGCAGCGGTGGGTGCGGCCGCGGGCTTCGGTGCTGGCGCGGGCGCAGCGGCGGCGCGGGTACGGGCCTCGTCGGCACGCTTGCGGGCTGCTTCCTGTTCGGCGGCCACCTGTTGCTGCTGTTGTTCCTGCGCGGCCTTGCTGGCCTTCGCATCGCGGGCGGCTTTGGCCTTGGCCGCAGCGCGCTCCGCCTTGTCGCGTGCGTCGGCCGCCGCGCGGGCGCGCTGCGCGGTTGCCGCATCGGCATCGGTGCTCGTCGCACCCTCGGGAGGCGGCGCCGATGCCGGAGCTTGGGCGATGGTCGCGGACGGCAGCGCGGCCGAGGCTGATGGAGCCGGGGCCGCCGATGCCGCGTCCATCGGCGGCGCGCTGGCGACGTCGGGGCTGGGCACGACGGTGGGTGCCGACGCAACCGGCGGCGCCGGGGCCGGATCGGGCAACGATGGGGCCTCGCGCCCCGCGGGAGCAGGCGGCGAGCCGACGAATCGCCAGGCCGCGGCCGCGATCAGCACGACCACGCAGACGACGAACGCGACCCACAGCGATGCGTGACGGCCCGACGGCGGCCGGCCGAACGGCTGGTCGGCCGGCGCGGCCGCGGGCGGCGTGGCGGCCACGGGCGCAGGCACGGCCGGCGCATCGCGGCGCAGCGGTGCGATGACGGTCTGCTCCGACAGATCGGTGCCGCACTGCGCGCAGAACTGTGCGCTCGCGCGGTTCATGTGATGGCATTCGGGGCACACGATGCCGGCGATGCGTTCGCTGCCGGCCGGTGCCGCCGCCGGGAAGGCGGTGCCGCAATGCGCGCAGAACCTCGCATCGTCGGCGCTCGGCTTCCCGCAGCTCGGGCAACTCTTGGACATCGATCAGGGTCTCCCAGAGGTCGGTCTGACGATACGGGTAGCGCGGCGCACGATACCGCGATTCGTGCCGCGTCGGCGCGACTGTTGCGCCGTCGACGATGGGGCTGCGGGATGGCTCGACAATCGGCGTCCGTCCATTCCATGTCGAGTCTCGCGATGCTTCTGCATGCCATGTTGAGGTCCATCCACCTGCTCGCAATGCTGGTGTGGCTCGGCGGCATGTTCCATACGCTCGTCTGCCTGCGGCCGGCGCTGGCGGTGCTCGAGCCGCCGCCGCTGCGGTTGCGTCTGATGGGTGCGGTGCTGCGACGCTTCTTCGTCGCGGTCAGCTGGGCCGCCGGTCTGATGCTCGCGAGCGGCGTCGCGATGATGGTCTCGATGACCGGCCCTGCGCCGGAGATCGTGGCGATGGCCGCGCTGGGCCTCGTGATGATCGCGATCTTCGTGTTCGTGCGCGTCGCACCGTTCCGGCGGCTGCAGCGGGCGCTGGCCGACGGTGATGCGCCGGTCGCGGCGGCCGCGTTGAATACGATCCGGATCGCGGTGTGGAGCAACCTCGCAATCGGCGTGGCGATCGTCGTGCTGATGCAGCTCGCGCCGGCGTTGCGCTGACGCTGTTGTCAGCGGGGCAGGCGCAACGCGTGGCGCTCGCAGGCGATGTCGCCGCAACGCTCGCAGTGCCATTGCCAACGGGAGCTGCTGGCGGCATCGGCATCAGTGGCCGGCGGCGGTGCCAGCGCGCGCCCGATGCAGGCCAGCGCCGCGTCGCGCCGCGCCAAGCCTTGCCCCGCGACGATCGCGTACGGCACGCGCGCCGCATCGAGCGCCGCCCGCACCTTGGTGTCGACCGGCTCGCGCGCGTGCGCGCCGTCGCGGATCCAGCCGTCGGCGGCCCACGGCAAGTCCAGCGCGGTCAGCAGCGTGAGGTCGCAGCGCGCCTGCGCGGCCAGCGCATCGGCGTACAGGCCGGTGTCGTCGAAGACGTAGTCGCTGTAGACCGCGATCATCAGCGCGGTGGTGTCGGCGATCACGATGTCGTGCTGCGCAGCAGCCTCGGCGATGCGGCGCGTCTGCTCCAGCGCGATGCCGCGCTGCTCGTCGCGCCGCGGCGTGCGGCCGTGCAGCTCGCAGAATTCGCGCAGGTATTCGGCGACCCGGCCGACGCTGCGTCCGGGCGCCGCCAGTGCGGCCTGCAACTCGGCGGCGAGCGTGGTCTTGCCGGTGCTCTCGGCACCCAGCAGCGCGATCACGAAAGCGGATGTCGTGCGGGCCATGCGGTGATCATGCCGCGGCCGTCGCGGGCGTGCCGGCGACGACGAGGCGCCGCCATGCACGCCAGCCGACGACCGACATCGCGACGAAGATCGCGTAGAGGATGACCGTCAGCCACAGCCCCTTGTACGCGAACAGGCCGACGCTGACGACATTGACGACGATCCACGCGATCCAGTTCTCGAGGTACTTGCGGCCGAGCAGCCACTGGCCGATCACGCTGGCGGCGGTCGGGAAGGCGTCCCACCAGGGCACGTCGGTGTCGGTGTAGTGCTTCAGGAAGAGGCCGGTCGCCGGCCATGCCATCGCCAGTGCGAAGACGACCCACGCGTGCCCGCGCCGCCCCAGCGTGCGCACGCGCAGCGCGCTGCCGTCGGGGAGTGTGCCTCGCAGCCACTGCCACCAGCCCCACAGCGCGATGACCGCGAAGAAGATCTGCAGGCTCGCATCGCCGTACAGCCGGCTGTTCCAGAACAGCGCGAAGTACAGCAGCGAGCTGACGCAGGCGAGCGGCCAGCCCAGCGGGTTGACGCGGATGTTGAACACGACCATCGCGATCGCGAGCACGAACGCGATCAGCTCGAGCCAGCTGAACGGCACGGCGCCGAGCGTGAAGGCCGGTGCGAGCAGGGGCTGCAGCGCGTGCAGCAGCGAGTCCACGTCGAGATCTAGCGCCGCGGCGTCGAGATCTGCACGTAGATCTCGTTCGGCTTGATCATGCCCAGCTCGTAGCGCGCCTTCTCTTCGACCATCTCCAGGCCTTCCTTCAGGTCGCGCACCTCGGCATCCATCTGCGCGTTGCGGGCGCGCGCCGTGTCGTTGGCCGCCTGCTGCTCGCGCAGCCGGCCGTGCAGCTCCATCATGCGCGGCACGCCACCCTTGCCGAACCACAACTCGGCGTGCACCAGCGCCAGCAGCGCCAGCAGCGCGACAGTGATGTAGCGCATCAGGCGGCTGCGGGCCGAGCGCCGGGCAAGGGCCACGCAGGGGCCCCTTCGTGGCCCGGCCAAGCCGGCCCGCATCCCCGTGGGGGATCGACCAACGTACTCGTTGGGCGAGGGGCCGTCATGCCTAGCGCAGGTTGTAGAACGCGGCGCGGCCCGGGTAGCTGGCGACGTCGCCCAGGTCTTCCTCGATGCGCAGCAGCTGGTTGTACTTCGCGATGCGGTCGGAGCGGCTCATCGAGCCGGTCTTGATCTGCCCGGCGTTGCTGCCCACCGCGATGTCGGCGATCGTCGAATCCTCGGTCTCGCCCGAGCGGTGGCTGATCACCGCGGTATAGCCGGCGCGCTTGGCCATCTCGATCGCGGCGAAGGTCTCGGTCAGCGTGCCGATCTGGTTGATCTTGATCAGGATCGAGTTCGCGATGCGCTTGTCGATGCCTTCCTTCAGGATCTTGGTGTTGGTGACGAACAGGTCGTCGCCGACCAGCTGCACCTTCTGCCCCAGGCGCTCGGTCAGCAGCTTCCAGCCGTCCCAGTCGCCCTCGTGCATGCCGTCTTCGATGCTGACGATGGGGTACTTGTCGACCCAGGTCGCGAGCATGTCGGTCCACTCGGCCGCGGCCAGCACCAGGCCTTCGCCTTCGAGGTGGTACTTGCCATCCTTGTAGAACTCGCTGGCCGCGCAATCGAGGCCGATCGCGATCTGCTCGCCGGCGGTGTAGCCGGCCTTGTCGATCGCCTCGAGGATCAGCTGGATCGCCGCCTCGTGGCTCGCGACGTTCGGCGCGAAGCCTCCTTCGTCGCCGACCGCGGTGGTCATGCCCTTGCCGTCGATGATCTTCTTCAGCGCATGGAACACCTCGGCGCCGTAGCGCACCGCCTCGCGGAAGCTGGGCGCGCCCACCGGGATGATCATCAGCTCCTGCAGGTCCAGGTTGTTGTTCGCGTGCGCGCCGCCGTTGATCACGTTCATCATCGGCACCGGCATCTGCATCGCGCCGGAGCCGCCGAAGTAGCGGTACAGCGGCAGGCCCGATTCCTCGGCCGCGGCGCGCGCCACCGCCATGCTGACCGCGAGCGTCGCGTTCGCGCCCAGGCGGCTCTTGTTCTCGGTGCCGTCCAGGTCGATCAGCGTGCGGTCCAGGAACGCCTGCTCGCTCGCGTCCAGCCCCAGAACTGCTTCGCTGATCTCGGTGTTGATGTGCTCGACCGCCTTCAGCACGCCCTTGCCGAGGTAGCGCTTCTTGTCGCCGTCGCGCAGCTCGATCGCCTCGCGCGAGCCGGTCGACGCGCCCGACGGCACCGCGGCGCGGCCCATCGTGCCGCTCTCGAGCAGCACGTCGCATTCGACGGTGGGGTTGCCGCGACTGTCGAGAATTTCGCGGCCGACGATGTCAACGATGGCACTCATGGGTGGATGCTCTCTGGGGATTGAACGGGCGGGAGTCTAAACGCTCGCGGCCCACGGACGACGTAAGGGTCTGCAGCGTTTGCAAGCCGCGCTCAGCACGAGAAGTCGTTCTCGAGCAGGGGTTGCGCCTTGACGACCCGATCGAGCGAGACGAGCTGCTCGAGCAGCGCCTTCATGTGCTTCAGCGGCACCGCGTTGGGCCCGTCGCTCAGTGCGTTGGCCGGGTCGGGGTGCGTCTCCATGAACACGCCGGCCACGCCGACCGCGATTGCCGCGCGCGCCAGCACCGGCACGAACTCGCGCTGCCCGCCCGAACTGGTGCCCTGGCCGCCGGGCAGCTGCACGCTGTGGGTCGCGTCGAACACGACCGGCGCGCCGGTCTCGCGCATGATCGCGAGGCTGCGCATGTCGGAAACCAGGTTGTTGTAGCCGAAGCTGGCGCCGCGCTCGCAGGCCATGAAGCTGTCTTCCGGGAGGCCCTTCTCGCGGGCTGCGTCACGTGCCTTGGCGATCACGTTGACCATGTCGTGCGGCGCGAGGAACTGGCCCTTCTTGATGTTCACGGGCTTGCCGCTTTGCGCGACCGCGCGGATGAAGTCGGTCTGCCGGCACAGGAAGGCCGGCGTCTGCAGCACGTCGACGACGGCGGCGACCGCCGCGATGTCGTGATCGGTGTGCACGTCGGTCAGCACCGGCACCTTCAGCTCACGCTTGACCTTTGCGAGGATCTCCAGGCCTTTTTCCATGCCCGGGCCGCGGAACGACGTGCCGCTCGAGCGGTTCGCCTTGTCGTAGCTGGACTTGAAGATGAACGGGATGTTCAGCGCGCCGGTGATCTCCTTGAGCCGGCCGGCCACGTCCATCTGCAGTTGCTCGGACTCGACCACGCACGGGCCCGCGATCAGGAAGAAGGGTCGATCGAGGCCGACCTCGAAGCCGCACAGTTTCATCACGTTCGTCATCACGCCACGGCTTTCAGCGTCTTGTCATCGGCGCGCTGGTGCTCCAGCGCGGCCTTCACGTAGCTCGTGAACAGCGGGTGCCCGTCCCACGGCGTGCTCTTGAACTCGGGGTGGAACTGCACGCCGACGAACCACGGGTGCACCTCGCGCGGCAGCTCGACGATTTCGGTCAGCTTCTCGCGCTGCGTGATCGCCGAGATCACGAGGCCCGCGTTCTGGATCCGCTCGAGGTAGTGTTCGTTGGCCTCGTAGCGGTGGCGGTGGCGCTCGGTCACGACGTTGCCGTAGATCTGGTTGGCGAGCGTGCCGGGCTTCACGTCGGAGCTTTGCGCGCCCAGGCGCATCGTGCCGCCGAGGTCGGAGTTCGCGTCGCGCTTCTGGATCGTGCCGTCGCGATCCTGCCATTCGTCGATCAGCGCGATCACCGGGTGCGGCGTCGCGGGGTCGAACTCGGTGCTGTTGGCGTCCTTCAGGCCGGCGAGGTGGCGCGCGACCTCGATGGTCGCGACCTGCATCCCCAGGCAGATGCCCAGGTACGGAATCTTGTGCTCGCGCGCGTACTGCGCGGTCAGGATCTTGCCCTCGACGCCGCGCTTGCCGAAGCCGCCGGGCACCAGGATCGCGTCGAACTTCCCGAGCTGGCCGATGTTGGTTTCGTCGAGCAGCTCGGAGTCGACGTACTCGATCTTCACGCGCGCATGGTTGTGGATGCCGGCATGGCGCAGCGCTTCGTTGAGCGACTTGTACGAGTCCGACAGGTCGGTGTACTTGCCGCACATCGCGATCGTGACCTCGTGCTTGGGGTGCTCGACCTCGTGCACGAGGCGATCCCAGCGCCGCAGGTCCGCGGGCTTGGTCAGCAACTGCAGCTTCATGCAGATCAGCTCGTCCAGCCGCTGCTCGTGCAGCATGCGTGGGACTTTGTAGATCGTGTCCACGTCCCACATCGAGATCACGCCCTGCAGTCCGACGTTGGTGAACAGCGAGATCTTGTCGCGCTCGTCGTCGGGGATCTCGCGGTCGGCGCGGCACAGCAGCGCATCGGGCTGGATGCCAATCTCCCGCATTTTCTGCACCGTGTGCTGCGTGGGCTTGGTCTTGAGCTCGCCCGCCGCGGCGATCCACGGCACGTAGGTCAGGTGCACGAACGCCGAGTTGTTCGGGCCGGCACGCAGCGCCATCTGGCGCGCGGCTTCGAGGAAGGGCAGCGACTCGATGTCGCCGACAGTGCCGCCGACCTCGACGATCGCGACGTCGACATCGTTCGCGCCGCGCTTGACGAACTCCTGGATCTCGTTGGTGACGTGCGGGATCACCTGCACCGTCTTGCCGAGGTAGTCGCCGCGGCGCTCCTTCTCGAGCACCGACTTGTAGATCTGGCCGGTCGTGAAGTTGTTGTAGCGTTTCATCCGTGTGCTGATGAAACGCTCGTAGTGGCCGAGGTCCAGGTCGGTCTCGGCGCCGTCGTCGGTGACGAACACCTCGCCGTGCTGGAACGGGCTCATCGTGCCCGGATCCACGTTCAGATACGGGTCGAGCTTGATCAGGGTGACTTTGAGGCCGCGCGATTCGAGGATCGCGCCGAGGGAAGCTGAAGCGATGCCCTTGCCCAGCGAGGACACCACACCGCCGGTGACAAAGACGAACTTGGTCATGGTGCGCAGCATTTGCTCGACACAAATGCCCTGGTGGTAAAGCGCGATTATACGTGTCGGGTCTGCCCCACTCGCGTCAGATGATCCTCTCGCCCGGGTGCGTGATCTTCTTCATCGACTCGTAGCGTCCCGCGACGCGCAGCGGCACGGCGCTCGATCCTTCGCCCCATTGGGGGTCCTCGATCGACTCGAACACCTGGCGCAGCCGCTGGCCCCAGGTGCCGCGGATCATCTGGAAGTACGGGTTTTGCTCGTCGATGCAGATGATGCGGTTGCTGGCTAGCGTGTTCGCCTCGTAGACCATCAGGTCGAGCGGCAGCCCGACCGAAAGATTCGACTTCAGCGACGAGTCCATCG
>DATCSE010000322.1:0-9748 GCA_036568605.1 Burkholderiaceae bacterium
ACAGGCTCAGGGCGAACGGAGGGAGAGACCGTACCCGGGTCCGTTCGCGCTGAGCTTGTCGAAGCGCCGTACCGAGAGCTCAGGTCCGACGGTGGATCACCGTGCGGCAGCCCTTCGACAGGCTCAGGGCGAACGGAGGGAGAGACCGTACCCGGGTCCGTTCGCGCTGAGCTTGTCGAAGCGCCGTACCGAGAGCTCAGGTCCGACGGTGAATCACCGTGCGGCAGCCCTTCGACAGGCTCAGGGCGAACGGAGGGAGAGACCGCACCCGAGTCCGTTCGCGCTGAGCTTGTCGAAGCGCTGTCACGCGAACGAATCCGGAGGCCCGGCATGACCCGCCGCCTTGGCTACGAAGGTGTCGCGGTCGCCGTCCCGGTGACGGTCCCGTACGTCCGCTATTCCACCCGCAGCGCCCACTGGTTCATCGGCCAGGCGCTCCAGGCGCTGGTCAAGACCTCCGGCCTGGCCAAAGACCAGATCGACGGCCTCACGATCAGCAGCTTCTCGCTCGCACCCGACACCGCCGTGGGCGTCACGCAGCACCTGGGCGTGTCGCCGCGCTGGCTGGATCACATCCCGACCGGCGGCGCCTCGGGCGTGATGGCGCTGCGGCGCGCGGCCCGGGCGGTGCAGGCCGGCGATGCCGACGTCGTCGCCTGCATCGCGGCCGACACCAACCATGTCGACTCGTTCCGCCTGACGCTGGGCTCGTTCAGCCACTTCGCGCGCGACGCGAGCTACCCGTACGGCTCCGGCGGGCCCAACTCGATCTTCGCGTTCATCACCGCGAACTACATGCGCGCCTACGGCGCGACCCGCGAGGACTTCGGCCGCATCGCGGTCGCGCAGCGCACCAACGCACTCGCGAACCCGAACGCGCTGTTCAAGAAGCCGTTGACGCTGGGCGAGTACCTGAGCGCGCGGCCCATCGCCGACCCGATCCACCTGTTCGATTGCGTGATGCCGTGCGCCGGCGCCGAGGCCTTCCTCGTGATGCGCGAGGAGCGGGCGCGCGACCTGGGCCTGCCGCATGCGCTGGTGCGCGGCGCGATCGAGCGCCACAACGCGTACGCCGACGACCCGGTGATGGTGCGCGGCGGCTGGCGCATGGACCGCGACGATCTCTACGCGCAGGCCGATGCGACGCCGGCCGACATCGCCTTCGTGCAGACCTACGACGACTACCCGGTCATCGTGATGATGCAGTTCGAGGACCTGGGCTTCTGCGACAAGGGTGGCGGCCCGGCCTTCGTGCGCGAGCACACGACGACCTACGACGGCGCGTTCCCGAACAACACCAGCGGCGGCCAGTTGTCGTGCGGACAGGCCGGCGCGGCCGGCGGCTTCGTCGGCATGGTCGAGGCGATCCGGCAGCTCACCGATCAAGCCGAAGGGCGTGCCGTGCGCGACGCGAAGCTCGGCCTCGTCACCGGCTTCGGCATGGTGACCTACGACCGATGCCTGTGCACCGGGGCCGTGATCCTGGGGAGATCGACGTGACGATGCCCTTGATGAAGCCCAAGCGCAAGAACCCGGTCCTGCGCACGCGGCAGATGAACCTGCCGCCGTGGGCACGCGGCCGCGTTGCATTGGGCATGACGGCGGCCGCGGCGGAAGGGCGCTTCGAGCTGCAGGTCTGCCAGGACTGCCGCACGGTGCAGTACCCGCCGCGCGAGGCCTGCCACCGGTGCCTGTCGCCGCGGCTGCGCTGGCGGCCGCAGTCGGGTGAGGGGCAACTGCTGAGCACCTCGACCCTGCACCACAGCAACGACCCGTTCTTCCGCGAGCGGCTGCCGTGGCGGCTGGGCCTGGTGCAGCTCGACGCCGGCCCGTCGCTGATCGTGCACCTGCACGGCGAAGCCGGCGAGGCGCCCACGCGCGTGAAGGTCGGCGCGCGGCTGGACCGCGCGGGCCAGGCGGTGCTGATCGGATTTCCCAACGAGGGGAGTGACCACATGGCAGACGACACGATGCTGCGCGAGATGACCAGCGATCCCAAGTTCCGCAAGGTGCTGGTCACCGACGGCAAGACCGCGTTGGGCCAGGCGATCGTCGAAGCGCTGGTCAAGGCCGGCGCCGAGATCGTCTGGGTCGGCCACGCTGAGCCGTGGAAGAAGCTGCCCGGCTTCGAGGACATAGCCAGGCTGCCGCAGGTCACGCTGGTCCCGCTGGACCTGACCAACGGCCGCTCGGTCAGCGAGCTGGCCGGCGAGATCGGCGGCAAGGTCGACATCGTGATCAACAACGCCGAGGTGCACCGCACCTACGGCATCGCGGCGCGCCGCGGCACCGATGTCGCGAAGGCCGAGATGGACATCAACTACTTCGGCCTGCTGCGCCTCGCGCAGGAGTTCGGCCCGGCGCTGAAGGGCCGCTCGGCGGACGGCGTCACGCATGCGGCCGCGTGGGTCAACCTGCTGTCGATCTACGCGCTGTCGAACTACCCGCCGCACGGCACGTTCTCGGCCTCGAAAGCCGCCGCGCTGTCGCTCGCGCAGTGCCTGCGCGCCGAGATGCGGCCGGCCGGCATCCGCGTGGTCAACGTGTTCCCCGGGCCGATCGACGACGAGTGGAACCAGAACCTGCCGCCGCCCAAGGTCGCGCCGGCGGCGCTGGCCAGCGCGATCGTCAAGGCGCTGAAGGAAGGCATCGAGGACGTGTACCCGGGCGACGTCGCGCAGGAGTGGTTGGAGCGCTGGCGCGACAACCCCAAGGTGCTGGAGCGCGAGCTCGCGGCGGGAGGAAGCTGAGATGGGGACGAAGCAACGCATTGGCTCCTTCTCCCGCTTGCGGGAGAAGGCGGGGGATGAGGGTCGCCGCGGCGCTCGCCCTCACCCCAACCCTCTCCCGCAAGCGGGAGAGGGAGCCGCACATGGGGGACGTTGAGATGCAAGACACGATGACAGATCTCCTGCCGGGTCTCGTCACGGCGCTCGCGACGGGCCGCATCCGCGTGGTCGACCTGACCCAGACGCTGACGCCCGACTTCCCGCAGATCGCGCTGCCGCCCGAGATGGGCCAGTGCTGGCCGTTCCGCATCGAGGAAGTCTCGGCCTACGACGAGCGCGGGCCGGGATGGTACTGGAACAACTTCTCGTGCGGCGAGCACACCGGCACGCACTTCGACGCACCGATCCACTGGATCTCCGGCCGCGACCTGCCGAACAACGCGGTCGACACGATCCCGGTGCAGCACTTCGTCGCGCCGGCGTTCGTGATCGACTGTTCCGCGCAGGCGGCGGCCGACCCGGACTATCTGCTGACGGTCGCCGACATCGAGCGCTTCGAAGCGCAGCACGGCCGCATCGCCGGCGGCGCCTGGGTGCTGATGCGCACCGACTGGTCGAAGCGCACCGACCCGGAGGCTTATCAGAACTTCGACGAGACCGGCCAGCACACGCCCGGGCCGAGCGCGGAAGCGGTGCAGTTCCTGGTCGAGCAGCGCGGCGTACTGGGCTTCGGCTCGGAGGCGATCGGCACCGATGCCGGGCAGGGCTACCACCTGCGGCCGCCGTACCCGTGCCACTACTTCATGCACGGCGCTGGCCGCTATGGCCTGCAGTGCCTGGCCAACCTGGACCAGCTGCCGCCCACCGGCGCGCTGCTGATCTGCCCGCCGCTGAAGATCCAGAAGGGCAGCGGCAGCCCGTTGCGCGTGCTGGCGCTGGTGGAGGACGCGGCATGAGACATCCTGCACCGTTCGGACTGAGCTTGTCGAAGTCCTGGTGGCGTATGCACAGGCGCTTCGACAAGCTCAGCGCGAACGGTTGGCGGCACGGACGGCTCGCGGACGGTGCGCCTACTCCGTTCGGACTCAGCTCTTCGACGCAGCTCAGGACAGGCTTGTTGAACTCCCGGATTGCGCCAGTGGAGCCCCATCATGGCTGAGCCGTCACAAGTCGCCGCGGTCACCGGCGGCAGCGCTGGCATCGGCCGCGCCATCTGCGAAGACTTGCTCGCGAGCGGCTACGAAGTCGTGTCGCTCGCGCGCCGGTCCGGCGACATCGACCATCCGAAATTCCACAGCATCGAAGTCGACCTGGCCGACCGCGTCGCCACCGCGCAGGCCGCCCGCGAGCTGGCGCAGCGCTTCGAGGTCACGACGCTGGTCCACAACGCAGGCGTGATTCGCCCGGCGCTGCTGCCCGAGGTGCAGCTCGACGACCTGGATGCGCTGGTCGAGCTGCACCTGGGCTGCGCGATCCAGCTGGTGCAGGCTGCGCTGCCGGCGATGCGTGCGCGGCGCTACGGCCGCATCGTGCTGATGTCGTCGCGCGCCGCGCTGGGCGCACAGACGCGCACCGCCTACTCGGCCACCAAGGCCGGCATGCTGGGCATGGCACGGACCTGGGCGCTGGAGCTGGCGGCCGACGGCATCACGGTCAACGTCGTCGCGCCCGGGCCCATCCACACCGACATGTTCTACGACGTGATCCCGGCCGGCAGCGAGAAGGAGCGCCGGCTCGCGGCGTCGATTCCGGTCCAGCGCGTCGGCGAGGCGAGCGACGTCGCGCGCGCCGTGTCGTTCTTCGTGCATCCGGACAGCGGTTTCATCACCGGCCAGGTGCTGTACGTCTGCGGCGGCGCGAGCCTGGGCAGCCTATCTCTTTGATGCGAGGTACACCCGCATGAGTCGTTCGATGTCCATCGCTGCCGCTGCCATGCTGGGCATGGGCTTGAGCCTGCAGGCCGCGGCGGCCGATCTGAAAGTCGGCGTGGTCACGTCCCTGTCGGGCCCGGTGGCGGCGCTGGGTGTGCCGTACGGCAAGGGCATCCAGGCCGCGCAGGCGTGGAAGCCGACGATCGCGGGCCACAAGGTGCAGGTGATCGTGCTCGACGACCAGTCCGACCCGACCGTCGCCGCGCGCAACGCGCGCAAGCTGGTCACCGAGGACAAGGTCGACGTGCTGATCGGCACCTCCGGCGTGCCGGGCGCGCTCGCGATCGCCGCGGTCGCGCGCGAGACCAAGACGCCGCTGATCTCGCCGACGCCGGTCAGCGTGCCGGCCGACGACAACGGCTGGACCGTCACGGTGTCGCAGCCGTTCCCGCTGATGGTGGCCGCGGTGGTCGAGAAGATGAAGGCGAGCGGCGTCAAGACGGTGGCCTACATCGGCTTCTCCGATGCGCTGGGCGATCTCGCGTACGACTCGCTGGTGAAGGCCGCCGAGCCGGCCGGCATCCGAATCGTGGCCAACGAGCGGTATGCGCGCGGCGATGCGTCGGTCGCCGGTCAGGTGCTGAAGATCGTCGCGGCGCGGCCCGATGCGGTGTTCGCCGGCAACTCCGGTACGCCCGGTGCGCTGCCGTACCTGGCGCTGGCCGAGCGCGGCTACAAGGGTGCGATCTACGGCACGCACGGGCTGATCAATGCCGACTTCGTGCGTGTCGGCGGCAGCGCGGTCGACGGGCTGATGGTGCCCAGCGGCCCTGTGATGGTGGCCGACCAGTTGCCGGCCGAAAGCCCGGTGCGCAAGGTCGCGCTCGACTACCGCGCCGCGTACCAGAAGACGCACGGCGCGCTGCCGACCGATGCGTTCTCGGCCTACACGTTCGATGCGTACCTTCTGCTCGACGATGCCGCGACCCGTGCGATCACGAGCGGCAAAGTCGAGCCGGGCACGGCGCAGTTTCGCCAGGCCTTGCACGACGCGATCGCCGCGACGAAAGAACTCGCCGGCACGCACGGCGTGTTCAGCTTCAAGGCGAACGAGCCGTACGGACTGGACAAGCGCTCGGCGGTCGTGATCAAGCTGGAGAAGGGCCAATGGAAGCTCGTGCCGTGATCGCGCCGCTCACCGCGCGCATGACCCGCGACGCCATCGCCGCGCTGGTGCAGGACGATCGCGTCCACCGCGACCTGTACCTGAGCCCCACGCTGTTCGCGCTCGAGCAGCGCCACTTCTTCGCGAACACCTGGAACTACGTCGGCCATGCGAGCCAGGTCCCGGCTGCCGGCGACTTCGTCGCGGTCGAGATCGCCGGCCAGCCGCTGCTGATGGTGCGCCAGGCCGACGGCGGCATCCGCGTGCTGCACAACCGCTGCGCACACAAGGGCACGCAGCTGGTCACCGACGAGACCGGCAACGTCGGCAAGTTCTTTCGCTGCCCGTACCACGCGTGGACCTACAAGCTCGACGGCTCGCCGCTCGCGGTGCCGATCCGAAGCGGCTACGAGGGCACGCGGCTGCGCGACTGCGAGTCAGGGCAGGGCATGGGCGCGCTGAAGCACGTCGCCGTGTACCGCGACTTCGTGTTCGCGAAGCTGAACGACGCCGGCCCCGACTTCCACGCGTACTTCGGCGGCGTGCTGGACGCGATCGACAACCTGGTCGACCGCTCGCCGGTGGGCCGCCTGCGCATCGAAGGCGGCGTGCTGCGCAACATCGTGCACTGCAACTGGAAGATGTACCTCGAGAACATCAACGACACGGTGCACCCGATGTCGACCCACGAGTCGGCCACCGCCGCGGCGAACCTGCTGTGGCAAGGGCGGCCGGCCGAGGCACCCAAGCCGATGGCGATGGAGCAGATCCTGCCGTTCGGCGCCGGCTACGATTTCTTCGACCGGATGGGCGGCCGTGTCTACCCGAACGGCCACAGCATGCTGGGCACGAACTTCAGCATCCACTCAGGTTACGCGCAGGTACCCGAATACGAGGCGGCGCTGCGCGAGGCGCACGGCGAGGCTCGCGCGACCGAGATCCTGCAGCGCTCGCCGCAGAACTCGGTGTGCTTCCCCAGCCTGTCGGTCAAGGGCTCGCCGCAAGCGATCCGCGTGATCCGCCCGCTGGCGGTCGACCGCACGCTGGTCGAGGCGTGGAGCTTTCGCGTCGAGGGCGCGCCGGACCTGCTGTTCGAGCGCTCGATGACCTACAACCGGCTCGTGTTCTCGCCGATGTCGGTGGTGGCGCACGACGACGTGCACCTGTTCGAGAGCATCCAGCAAGGCTTGCGCGCCGGGACCAACGAGTGGGTCAGCCTGCATCGCGACTTCGATCCCGCGGAACTGGATGGCGCGGGTCCGCGCGAAGTCAACGGCACGAACGAGATCCTGATGCGCAACCAGTTCCGCGCGTGGGCGAAGTTCATGACGCTGGACATGGGAGATTGAGGTGAACTTGGCTCACCCTCACCCCAACCCTCTCCCGCAAGCGGGAGAGGGAGAACAGCGACACGGACTCCCTCTCCCGCTTGCGGGAGAGGGCCGGGGTGAGGGTCTCCGCATGACGCCATCGCAACTCGTCATCCACGAAGCCCGCCTGCTCGACGAGCGCCGCTACGACGAATGGCTCGCGCTGTTCGCCGACGACGGCCGCTACTGGGTGCCGCTGCAGGGCGCGGCGCAAGCGGAGGGCGCCGCGCACAACGCGCTGGCCGACGAGGACCGCCTGCTGCTCGCGCTGCGCATCGAGCGGCTGAAGAACCCGCGCGCCCATTCGCAGCACCCGGCGAGCCGCGGCCAGCATGTGCTGCAGGCGTCGACCGTCGCACTGGATGAGCCTGAGCGCTGCGAGCTGCGCACGCCGTTCGTCTACATCGAGTCGCGCGGCGAGCGCCAGCTGGTGCTCGCAGGCGCCTGCACCCATCGCCTCGTGAAGATTGGCGACGCGTGGCGCATCCGGCTCAAGCGCGTCGACCTGCTGGATGCCGGCATGCCGCTGCCGGCGATCCAGCTGTTCCCCTGAACGATCCACCACCACGACCACAGGAGTCCGACCCCATGAAACGTTTCGTTCGTCGTGCGCTCGTCGCCGCTGTCGCCTGGGCCTGTGCCGCCGGCGCCATGGCCGCGGACCTCAAGGTCGGGCTCAGCGTCTCGCTGTCGGGGCCCAACTCGTCGCTGGGCGTGCCGTATGCAAAAGGCCTGCAGGCCGCGGTGGCCTACAAGCCCGAGATCAACGGCCGCAAGGTGCAGCTCGTCGTGCTCGACGACGGCTCGGATCCGACCAATGCGGGCCGCAACGCCCGCAAGCTGGTCGAGGAGGAGAAGGTCGACGTGCTGATGGGCGCCTCGGGCGTGCCGGCGACGATCGCGATCTCGCAGGTGGGCCGCGAAACCAAGACGCCGATGATCGGCCTGTCGCCGATCTCGCTGCCGCCGGCCGAGAGCGACTGGACCGTCACGGTCGCGCAGCCGCCGCAGCTGATGATCGACGCGATCGTGCAGCGCATGAAGCGGGATGGCGTGAAAACGGTGGGCTACATCGGCTTCACCGATGCGTGGGGTGACCTGGTCTACAACTCGCTGATGAAGGCGACCGAGCCGGCCGGCATCAAGGTCGTCACGAACGAGCGTTATGCGCGCTCGGACCAGTCGGTCACCGGCCAGGTGCTGAAGATCATCGCGGCGCGGCCCGACGCGGTGATGACCGGCGGCTCCGGAACGCCCGGTGCGCTGCCGTATCTCGCGCTGGCCGAACGCGGCTTCAAGGGCAACGTCTACGGCCAGCACGGGTTGATCAACCCGGACTTCGTGCGTGTCGCCGGCGCCGCCGGCAATGGCAGCCTCATGCCGACCGGGCCGGTGATCGTCGCCGAGCAGCTGCCGAACGACTACCCGACGAAGAAGCTGGCGCTGGACTTCCGCAACACGTTCCAGAAGGTCCACAACGCCGCGACCACCGATGCGTTCTCGGCCTACTCGTTCGACGCGTACCTGGTGTTCGCCGATGCCGCGGCGCGCGCGAAGGGTGACCCCGGCACGCCGGCGTTCCGCCAGGCGCTGCGCGACGCGATCTTCAGCGCGAAGGAAGTGGCGGGCACGCACGGCGTCTACAACTTCAAGCCGGGGAATTTGTACGGCGTGGACGAGCGGGCTCGCGTGATCGTGAAGCTCGACAACGGGCAGTGGAAGTTGGTGCCGTGAATCGCCCTCACCCCCCTTCGACAGGCTCAGGGCAGGCCGCTTCGACAGGCTCAGCGCCTCTCCCGCAAGCGGGAGAGGGAGCTTTCATGGCGTTGTTCACCCTCTCCCGCTTGCGGGAGAGGGCCGGGGTGAGGGCCGCGCACCCAACCATGACGAAGGAGCCCTGACATGACTTGGGACGTCGCCCTCATCCTCGGCGTCGATGGCCTGGCCAACGGCGCGGTGTACCTGCTCGCGGGCCTGGGCCTGGTGCTGATCTTCTCGGTCACGCGTGTGGTGTTCGTGCCGTTCGGCGACGTCGCCGCGTTTTCGGCATTGACCCTGGCCGCGCTCGAGGCCGGCCGGCTGCCGCCGACGCTGGGTCTGGTCGCGATGCTCGCGTTGCTCGCGACGGTTGCCGAGGTGTGGACCCTGGCCCGCCGCGGCGAGGTCGCGCGCATCCCGCGTGCCGTGCTCGGCTGGGGCGTGCTGCCGCTGCTGCCGTGCGCGCTCGCGTGGGTGCTGGGCGGGCGCACGCTGCCGCATGCAGTGGCGCTCGCGCTCGCGGTGCTGCTGGTGGTGCCGATCACGCCGCTGGTCGCGCGCGTGGCGCTGCAGCCTATCGCCGATGCGTCGGTGCTGGTGCTGCTGATCGCGTCGCTGGCGCTGCACTTCCTGCTGTCCGGGCTGGGCTTGCTGTTCTTCGGACCGGAGGGCTTTCGCACCGCGCCGCTGGCCGGCGGCTCGCTGACCTTGCCCGGCGGCTTCCCGGTCAGCGGCCAAGTGCTGCTGATGCTCGCGTCGGCGGTCGTGCTCAGCGCGCTGTTCTTCCTCGCGTTCGAGCGCACGGTGGCCGGCAAGTCGTTGCGCTACGTACATACGTATTGTACAGTCCTAGTT
>DATCSE010000323.1:0-9778 GCA_036568605.1 Burkholderiaceae bacterium
GGATGGTCCCGCTGTCGCGCACCTTGCGCAGCGTGCCGGTCAGCTCGACCGGCGACGCGGCCGACTGCGCCGCTGCCGACGCGGCGAACCCGCCGGCGAACGTCGCCGTGAGCAGCGCCGCCGCGGCCAGCCGCGCGCGCAGCCGATGATGAAGGCGGAAGCCTTTCATCGCGCGCCTCAGGCGTGGCTGGGCTGCAAGCCGCCGGCCTGGGCAGCGGCCGTGTCCAGCGTCCGGGCGTTCGCCTCGGCCTCGGCTTCGGGCAGCAGCTCGCCTTCCCACTTCGCGACGACCGCGGTCGCGATCGAGTTGCCGACCGCATTGGTCGCCGAGCGGCCCATGTCGAGGAAGGTGTCGACGCCGAGGATCAGCAAGAGGCCGGCTTCCGGGATGTTGAACTGGTTCAGCGTCGCCGCGATCACGACCAGCGACGCGCGCGGCACGCCGGCCATGCCCTTGGAGGTGAGCATCAGGATCAGCAGCATCGTGACCTGCGTGCCGACCGACAGGTGGATGTTGTAGGCCTGCGCGATGAACAGCGTCGCGAAGGTGCAGTACATCATCGAGCCGTCGAGGTTGAACGAATACCCCATCGGCATCACGAAGCTCGAGATCTTGCGCTTCACGCCGAAGCGGTCGAGCGCATCGAGGATCTTCGGGTACGCAGCCTCCGAGCTGGCGGTCGCGAACGACAGCAGGAACGCCTCCTTGATCTGCACCAGCAGCTTGAACACCCGCGGTCCGAGGAATGCGAAGCCGGCGAAGATCAGGCAGCCCCAGAGGACGAACAGGCCCAGGTAGAAGTCGCCCATGAACACCGCGAACTTCAGCAGGATCTCCAGGCCGTTGACCGCCACCGTCGCCGCCATCGCGGCCATCACCGCCAGCGGCGCCAGCTTCATCACGTAGCCGGTGATCTTCAGCATCGCGTGCGAGAGCTCGTCGATCACGGCCACCAGCGTCCTGCCGCGTTCGCCCAGCGCCGACAGCGCAACGCCGAAGAACATCGAGAACACGACGATCTGCAGGATTTCGTTGTTCGCCATCGCCTCGGCGACCGACTTGGGCACCAGGTGGCTGACGAAGTCCTTCAGCGTGAACTTCGAGGTCGCGAGGTTCGCCGACGCACCGATGTCCGGCAGCGGCAGGCCCAGGTTGTTGCCCGGCTGCAGCAGGTTCGCGAGGATCAGCCCCAGCACCAGCGAGACCAGCGACGCGGTGACGAACCAGGCCAGGGCCTTGCCGAACACGCGCCCGACCGACGCCGCATCGCCCATGTGCGCGATGCCGACGACCAGCGTCGAGAACACCAGCGGCGCGATGATCATCTTGATCAGGCGCAGGAACACGTCCGACATGATCGAGATGTAGCCGGCGATCTGCCCGGCGGTCTTCTTGTCGGGGAAGTTGATGAAGATCATGTACCCGATGACGATGCCGAGCACCATCGCGATCAGGATCCAGGCGGCGGGCGGAAATTTGCGTTTCATGAGGTTCCCTGTGGTCAGTCTCTCTGTGGGTCTCTTCTGGACTGGAATGAAAGCAAGCGGCGCGTCGCGCGCCTCGGTCATGTGACAGGACGGCGACGGCGGCGAACTTTAGAGTCGCGCCGGAAACCGCGCCAATGCTGAATCTCCAAGACGCCATGCGTCCCGCGCATACCGGATCCGTATAAACCCGAGGTCAGGTCAGTTGCCGCCGTTGTGGCTGGTCTCGCCGGCCACCGACAGGAAATCCCACAGCGCCTGGGCGCCGGGCTTGGCGTGGCGCGCCAGCTCGGGGCGCTCGCGGTAGATGCGGATGTCCATCGTCAGCTCGTGCGCACCGGTGGGCGCGGCGCGCACCAGGCGCTTGCTCTTCAGCTCTTTCTTGACCGAGCTGGCCGGCAGGAACGCGATGCCGTGGCCTTCCAGCGCCATCGCCTTCAGGCCCTCGGCCATGTCGGTCTCGTAGACCGGATCGAGGTTCAGGCCGTCGGGCGCGAGCTTGGTGATCAGCTCGACCAGCCGGCCCAGATACGCGCCGGCCGAGTAGCTCAGGAACGGCACGCGCGCTGCCGCGGCGTTCTGCAGCCGGAACAGCGGCTGGCCTTCGGCATCGGCCTTGGCGTACGGCGCCAGGGTCTCCTGGCCGAGGCTGATCATCTCGTAGCGCTCAGGGTTGAGCTGCAGCGGCTGCGAGGGATGGTGATAGGCCATCAGCAGGTCGCAGCTGCCCTCGGTGAAGTGCATCACCGCGTCGTGCACGTTCAGCGCGACCAGCCGGCTCTTGAAGCCGGCGAAGCGCCTGCGCACGTCCATCACCCAGTGCGGGAAGAACGTGAACGCGAGCTGGTGCGGCACCGCGAACTCGATCATGTCGAGCCCGGCCACCTTGTGGCCGCGCATCATGTTGCGCGCCGCCTGCAGCGCGCCGAGGATCTCCAGCGCCTGCGCATGCAGCGTCTCGCCGGCCGACGTGAGCCGGGTCGGGTACGACGAGCGGTCGACGAGGTCGATGCCGGCCCAGGCCTCGAGCGACTGGATGCGGCGCGAGAACGCCGGCTGGGTCACGTGCCGAAGTTGCGCCGAGCGGGAGAAGCTGCGCGTTTCGGCCAAGCTGACGAAGTCTTCAAGCCACTTGGTTTCCACGGCCTTCAGTGTAGCCAGCGCCCGCGCGGCTTCGGCGCTGGCGCACCCCCGCGTTTACGCGAGTGTCGGCGCGCCGGGCCGCTACGCCAGGCTGGTGGTCAGCGCGACCGGGTCGCCGGCCGGGCTCGCGTTCCCCTGCGCGTCCCCGCGCTCGGCCGCTTGCTGCTGCAACCGCCACATCTGCGCGTAGCGCCCGCCGCGCGCGAGCAGCTCGGCGTGGCTGCCGCGCTCGAGGATGCGGCCCTGCTCCATCACGAGGATCTGGTGCGCGTCGATCACGGTCGACAGCCGATGCGCGATCACCAGCGCCGTCTTGTTGCGCGCCGCGCTCTTCAGCTCGGCCTGGATCGCCCGCTCGTTGGCCGAATCGAGCGCCGAGGTCGCCTCGTCGAAGATCAGGAGCGGCGGGTTCTTCAGCAAGGTGCGGGCGATCGCGACGCGCTGCTTCTCGCCGCCCGAGAGCTTGAGACCGCGCTCGCCGACCATCGTGTCGTAGCCCTTGGGCGTCGAGACGATGAACTCGTGGATGTGCGCCGCCTTGGCCGCGGCTTCGACCTCGGCGCGGCTCGCGCCGGGCCGGCCGTACGCGATGTTGTATTCGACCGTGTCGTTGAACAGCACCGTGTCCTGCGGCACGATGCCGATCGCGCGGCGCAGGCTGGCCTGCGTGACCTCGCGCAGGTCCTGCCCGTCGATCAGGATGCGCCCGCCGTTCACGTCGTAGAAGCGGAACAGCAGACGTGCCAGCGTGCTCTTGCCCGAGCCCGACGGGCCGACCACCGCGACCGTCTTGCCCGCCGGGATCTCGAAGCTCACGTCATGCAGGATCTCGCGGTCGCCGTCGTAGCCGAAGCGCACGTGCTCGAACGTCACCGCGGCGCCGTGCGCGGTCTGCAGCACGCCGGCATCGGGCGTGTCGGCGATCTCGCGATGCTGGCCCAGCAGCGCGAACATCTTCTCCATGTCGGTCATCGACTGCTTGATCTCGCGGTAGATCACGCCGAGGAAGTTCAGCGGGATGTACAGCTGGATCATCAGCGCGTTGACCAGCACCAGGTCGCCCAGCGTCATCGTGCCGCCGACCACGCCCAGCGTCGCGCGCCAGACCAGCAGCGTCACCGCGCTCGCGATGATCAGGCTCTGGCCCAGGTTCAGCACCGACAGCGAGGTCTGCGACTTGATCGAGGCCTTCTCCAGGTTCTGCAGGTTGACGTCGTAGCGCTCCTGCTCGAAGCGCTCGTTGCCGAAGTACTTGACCGTCTCGTAGTTGATCAGCGCGTCGATCGCGCGCGTGTTGGCGCGGCTGTCCTGCTCGTTCATCGCGCGCCGGAAGTGCGTGCGCCACTCGGTCACCGTGATCGTGAATGCGATGTAGGCGACCAGCGCGCCGAACGTGATCGCCGCGAACCACAGGTCGAACTTGGCCGACAGCAGGCTGATCACCAGCGCGATCTCGACCAGGGTCGGCAGGATGTTGTAGATCGTGTAGTTCAAGAGCGACTGGATCGAGCGCGAGCCGCGCTCGATGTCGCGCGAGACGCCGCCGGTCTGGCGCTCCAGGTGGAAGCGCAGGCTCAGCGACAGCAGATGCTCGAACGCCTCCAGCGACACCCGCCGCGCGATGCGCGCCGCGACCGGGTAGAACAGGAACTCGCGCACTTCGGTGAACAGCGTGATCGAGACGCGCAGAGCGCCGTAGGCCAGCAGCAGCGCCACCGGCACCGCCAGCGCGACCCGGGGGTCGCCGGGCTTCAGCGCCAGCGCGTCGACCAGTTGCTTGAGCACCAGCGGCACGCCGATGTTCGCGACCTTCGCGGCGACCAGGAAGCTCAACGCGATCAGCACGCGCCAGCGCCATTGCCAGACGTACGGCAGCAGCTTGCGCAGCGTCTGCCAATCCGAGCGCGGCGTGGGCACAGCCGTTGCATGCGGCACGGGCAAATCGGCGTAAGTGGTTCGACGCATCGGACAAAGGTGGAAGAATCGGCGGCGGCCGGCCGCGCAAGCGGCCGTCAGGACAACTGCAGGTGAAGCAAATATGCACCAGATTTCAAGCGCGGGTGCGACCGGCCCGACTTCGTCGGACGCGGAGCCGCGGCCCCACGCGGATTCGATCGCGCCGCTGACGCTGCCGGCCGATCGCCAGCTCGTGCTGCGCGTGATGCCGATGCCGGCCGATGCGAACGGCAACGGCGACATCTTCGGCGGCTGGATCATGGCCCAGGTCGACATCGCCGGCGCGGTGCTGCCGGCGCGCATCGCGAAGGGCCGGATCGCGACCGTCGCGGTCAACGAGTTCGTCTTCAAGCAGCCGGTCTCGATCAGCGACCTGCTGAGCTTCTACGCGCGCGTCGAGCGCATCGGCACGACCTCGATCACGGTCAACGTCGAGGTCTATGCCGAGCGCAACCCGGCGAACCTGCAGGTGGTCAAGGTGACCGAGGCGAACCTGACCTATGTCGCGATCGACAAGGATGGCAAGCCGCGGCCGATTCCCAAAGATTGACCTCTGCGATCCCTCGGTGTCCTCTGTTCCTCTGCGGTAAATATCCTAGTCGACGAAGAAGTCCGGCACGAACTCCTTCGTGCCCGGCGTCACGCTGTACGCATCCAGGTTCGTGATGCCGTGCTGCGCGAGCAGCTCGTCGTCGATGAAGAAGTTGCCGGTGGTCGTCGCGGCGTTGCTCGTCAGGATCAGGTACGCGGCGTCGGCGAGGATCTCGGGCGTTCGGCACTTCGAGATGTCGACACCCGGGATCATCTGCAGCGCCGCGGTCGCGATCGCGGTGCGCGGCCACAGGCTGTTGACGCCAATGCCGTACGGCCTGAACTCGCCGGCATGGCCCAGCGTGCACTCGCTCATCCCGTACTTGGCCATCGTGTAGGCCACGTGGTTCTTGAACCAGTGCTCGCGCATGGACAGCGGCGGCGACATGTTCAGCACGTGCGGGTTGCGCCCGGCCTGGGCCGACTTGATCAGCTCGGGCAGGCAGGCCTGCGTGCACAGGTAGGTGCCGCGCACGTTGACGCCGAACATCAGGTCGAAGCGCTTCATCGGCGTCTCGGTCGTCGGCGTCAGGCTGATCGCGCTGGCGTTGTTGACCAGGATGTCGATGCCGCCGAAGCGCGCGACCGCCTGCTGCACGGCCGCATGCACGCTGGCCTCTTCGCGGATGTCGGTCTGCACCGGCAGCGCGCGGCCGCCGGCGCTTTCGATCTCGGTCGCGGCCGAATGGATCGTGCCGGGCAGCTTCGGATTCGTCTCGGCGGTCTTCGCGACGATCACGACGTTTGCGCCGTCGCGTGCCGCGCGCTTCGCGATCGCGAGGCCGATGCCGCGCGACGCGCCGGTGATGAAGAGGGTCTTGCCGTTCAGGTTCATCGTCTTGTCTCCTCGCGGTTGGTCGTCATCCGTTCGGCGACGAAGCGCGCCAGCGCCTCGCCGCACGCGCGGTACACCGGCTCGGCCGGATGGAAGCCGTCGCTGGCCATCGCCCGCGGCGACAGCTGCAGGTCGATCGGCGTGTGGAACACGTTGGGGCGCGTCGCGGCCCAGGCGGCGATCGCCGCATCGTGCAGCCGCGCATCGGCGGCCATGAAGCTGCGCAGCGGCTGCGGCAGCAGCGGGAACTGGTTGATCGGCGGCAGCGGGCCGAACAGCACCGCGCGGGCGCGGCCGTCGTGCAGCAGCCAGTCGGCCAGCGCGGCGCGATGCTGGAGCGCGCGCTTCGGCGAGATCAGGCCGATCACGTCGTTGACGCCGGTCAGCACGACTGCGACGTCGGTCGCCGGCAGGCGCGTGGACTGCAGCAGCTCGTGCACCTGCTGCGTCGTGTAGCCGCTGCGTGCAATCAGCCGCCAGCGCACCGGGCGCGCGGTGCGGCGGTGCAGCGCGCGGGTGAAGTAGCCGGCGAACGCGTCGTCCTGAAGTGCGACGCCCACGCCCGCCGCCGACGAATCGCCTGCGATCAGCACCCGCAGCACCCTGGCGCCGTGGCCGATCTGGCCCTCACGCGGGCCGGCCGCCTCCGGCAGCACCGGCGCCCCGCGCCGGGTGCGGATCGCCTGCGCTGCGAGCAGCGGCGAGAGCATCAGCTTGAGGGCGAGCGACATGGTCCTGCAGGTTGCAAATCTGTTCGCCCTGAGCCTGTCGAAGGGCTGCTCCGCAGTGCGCCAAAAGCTTCGACAGGCTCAGCCCGAACGGGTCTCGTCAGAACTTCGAAAAATCCGGCTTGCGCTTCTGGAAGAACGCGCTGAACGCTTCCTTCGCCTCGGGGCTGCGCAGCCGCTCGGCGAAGACCTGCCCCTCGACCGCGATGGTCTCGAGCGCCGTCTGCGCACGCGCACGGCGCAGCAGCTTCTTCGTGTCGCGCACCGCGCCCGGCGGCAATGCGTTGAAGCGCTCGGCGATGCGGCGCGCGTGGTTCACGACCTCGCCCGCCGGCAGCACCGCATTCGCGATGCCGACCTCGACCGCATCGGCGGCGCTGAACGGATCGCCGAGCAGGATCTTCTCGGCCGCGCGCGCATTGCCCATCAGCTGCGGCACGATCAGGCTGGAGGCGAACTCGGGCACCAGCCCCAGGCTGACGAACGGCATCGCAAGCCGCGCCTCGTCGCTGACGTAGACGAAATCGCAGTGCAGCAGCAGCGTCGTGCCGATGCCGATCGCCGCGCCGGTGACCGCCGCGATCACCGGCTTCTCGCAGCCCATCAGCGCCTTCATGAAGCCGAACGCCGGCGACTCGAGGTTGCCCGGTGGACGCTGCATGAAGTCCTCGATGTCGTTGCCCGACGTGAAGATGCCGGGCTGGCCGGTGATCAGCACCGCGCGCACCGCGGCATCGGCGTTGGCCGCGGTCAGCGCATCGGCCATCTGCTGGTACATCGCCTGCGTGATCGCGTTCTTCTTCTCCGGGCGGGCAATCTCGACGGTCGCGACGCCGTTCAACGTGGCGGTCTTGATGCTCATGACAGCCCCTCGTCCGATGAGTACATCGGCCGATCCCCCGAGGGGATGCGGGCCGGCTTGGGAGCGGCCCGGCGCTCGGCCCGCGAAAGCAAGGTTGACACAGGGTTTCTCATGCGGTGGTCTCCTGGTGTGTCTGGGCGGTGGCGAAACCCTGCAGCAGCGCGACGCTGCGCAGCCACAGGGACGATTGGAACTGATCGCGGAAAAAGCCGAAATGACCGATATGCGTGGCGGCCACGTCGGCCGGTGCGATGCGCTCGATGCGGCGCGGCGCGTTCGGGTAGCAGTCGACCAGCACGCGGGTGCCGCGCTCGGTCATCATCTCGTCGTCCGTCATCGACAGCGCCACGACCGGGAAGCGCACCTGCTCGAACTGGGCACGCACCGGCGCGCCCTCGGCGCCGACGTGGTAGCGCGGGTCCAGGCACCAGCGGCGCCATTGCAGGATCACGCCGCGCGGCAGGTCGCCGACCTTGCCGATGCGCCGGCCGGGGAAGTAGCCGTACAGCGCGGTCGCGAGCGGCACCAGCAGGTGCCAGAAGTACAGCACCATGCGCTTCAGCGGCGGTGCGTTGTCGCGCCAGTAGCCGCTGCCCGACGCGACCGACAGCAGCCCGGCCACGCGATCGCGGTTGCGCAGCATCCCGGCCAGCTGCGCGCCCAGGCTGTGGCCGACGAGGTACAGCGGCACATCGGGCGCACGTTCGCGCAGCGCGTCGATCGCGGCGTCGTAGTCGCGCACCCAGGCGAACAGGTCGGCCTCGAAGCCGCGCAAGGACTTCGCGTGCGCGCGCTTGCGCGAATCGCCCATGCCGCGGTAGTCGAACGTCATCACCGCGTAGCCTTGCGCGGCCAGCCATTCGGCGAAGCGCTGGTAGTAGTCCTGGCGCACGCCCATGGCGCCGCCGATCAGGACGGCGCCCTTCAGTTTCCCGCCGCCGATCGGGACAGCGCCTTTCGGTTTCCCGCCGCCGTACCAGCGCGCCGCGAGGGTCACGCCCTCGTCCGATGTCAGGGTCACCACCTCCATGTGCACGCCTCCTGGGTTGCCGGACCAGGCGCCTCAGGACGCCTCGGTCCAGTGGTTCGCCAGATGCATCAAGTGCGCCCGCGTGTAGTCCGCCCTGCTCAGGCTGCCGTACGCAAAATGGGGCGCGAGTGCGCCCTGGTGGCGCTCGAATGCCTGCAACGCGGCCGCCATGCGGTCGATGGCCGGCATCAGCGGCAAGCCCTGCGCGACCGCCGGTGCGCCGGGGATGGGCTCGCTCAAGCTGTGCGACATCTGCCCGCGTGCATTGAACAGCGCCCAGGCGTAGGAACCGATGCTCGCCTGGAACCACGCCGGCTTCGGTGCCGGGAAGCCGCTCATCGAATATTCGACGCTCTGCGCCGCGTGGTGCAGCACATGCGCGAGGTCCCACGCACCGGTCATGCGCGGCGCGCGGGTGGGCAGCTGCTCGAGCGTCCGAAGCGCAGCCGCGATCGAATCGAAGGCCGGCGAGGCCAGCGCGCCGGGACGCACCGCGCTCGCGACCACCGGCGCGCCGAGCGCGCCGACGCCGACGACCAGGCCGAGCCGCCGCAGCGCGCGGCGGCGCTCGGTATTCGGCACGTTCGCCGACGTCGTGCCCGACACGTCAGACACGCTCGAAGATGCCGGCAGCGCCCTGCCCGGTGCCGACGCACATCGTCACCATCCCGTACTTCAGGTTGTGGCGGCGCAGCGCATGCACGACCGTCGCGCTTCGGATCGCGCCGGTCGCGCCCAGCGGGTGACCCAGCGCGATCGCGCCGCCCATCGGGTTGACCTTGGCCGCATCGAGTCCGACGCTGTTGATCACCGCGAGCGACTGTGCCGCGAACGCCTCGTTCAGCTCGATCCAGCCGATGTCGTCCAGCTTCAGCCCGGCATAACGCAGCGCCGCCGGGATCGCCTCGATCGGGCCGATGCCCATGATCTCGGGCGGCACGCCGCGTGCCGCGAAGCTGACGAAGCGCGCGAGCGGCGTCAGCCCGAACTGCTTGACCGCCTTCTCGCTCGCGAGGATCAGCGCGCCGGCCCCGTCGCTGGTCTGCGAGCTGTTGCCGGCGGTGACGCTGCCCTTGGCCGCAAAGACAGGCTTGAGCTTCGCCAGGCCTTCGAGCGAGGTATCGGGGCGCGGGCCCTCGTCGATGTCG
>DATCSE010000324.1:0-45827 GCA_036568605.1 Burkholderiaceae bacterium
ATGCGTTGTTGCGCGGCGCCGGCGCGATCGCCGCCGCAACGCTCGCGCTGCCCGGCTGCGCGCGCCGGCGCGACCCCAACGGACCGCTGGACTTCTGGGCGATGGGACGCGAGGCCGAGGTCGTCGGCGAGCTGCTCGAGCCGTTCCGGCAACGCCATCCCGGGCTGGAGATCCGGCTGCAGCAACTGCCGTGGACCGCGGCGCACGAGAAGCTGCTGACCGCGTATGCCGGCGACGCGCTGCCCGACGTCTGCACGCTGGGCAACACCTGGATCCCCGAGTTCAGCGCGCTCGATGCGCTCGAGCCGCTGGACGAGCGCGTCGCGGCCTCCGGCGTGATCCAGCGCGGCGACTACTTCGGCGGCATCCTCGAGACCAACCTGATGCCGTCTCGCGGCCGCGACGGCTCGACGACGACGATGCGCCTGCGCGGCCTGCCGTGGTACGTGGACACGCGCCTGCTGTACTACCGCAGCGACCTGCTGCGCAACGCCGGCGTCGCGCGCCCGCCGCAGAGCTGGGCCGAGTGGCGCGAGGCGATGGCCGCGGTCGTGAAGCGTGGAGGCCCGAACCACTACGGCGCGCTGCTGCCGCTGAACGAGCCCGAGCCGCTGCTCGCGCTGGCGTTCCAGCAAGGCGACGTGCTGGCCGACGGCGCGACCCGCGGTGCGTTCTCTCGTGCGCCGTTTCGCCGCGCGATCGGCTTCTATGCCGAGCTGTTCGACAGCGGGCTGGCGCCGGCGATGACCAACACCCAGGTCTCGAACGTGTGGGACGAATTCGCGCGCGGCCTGTTCGCGTTCTACATCTCGGGGCCGTGGAACATCGGCGAGTTTCGCCGGCGCCTGCCGCGCGAACGCCAGAACGACTGGGCGACCGCGCCGCTGCCCGGACCGGACGGCCCCGGCGTCTCGACCGCCGGCGGCACCAGCCTCGTGCTGTTCACGAGCTCGCCGCGCAAGGAGGCGGGTTGGAAGCTGATCGAGTTCCTCAGCGAGACCGCGACGCAGCAGCGCTTCCATGCGCTGACCGGCAACCTGCCGCCGCGGCGCAGCGCCTGGGCCGATCCGCAGCTCGCGAACGACGTGCGGTCGCGTGCGTTCGCCGACCAGCTCGAGCGCGTGCATCCGGCGCCGAAGATCCCGGAGTGGGAGCGCATCTTCCAGGAGATGCAGGCGACCGCGGAACGCGTCGTGCGCCACACGCAAGGCGCGGCCGAGGCCACCGCGCAGCTCGACGCGTGGGTCGACACGGTGCTTGAAAAGCGGCGCTGGCTGCTCGCCAAGGGGAGGGGATGAGCTGCGCGCGCCACCCTCACCCTGACCCTCTCCCGCAAGCGGGAGAGGGGACGATCTGCTGCCCCCTCTCCCGCTTGCGGGAGAGGGCTGGGGTGAGGGCATGAGGCGCCGCCAAATCGGCTGGATCTTCGCCGGCCCCGCATTGCTCGTGATCGCGGTGTTCTTCGCGT
Organism: Burkholderiaceae bacterium; assembly: GCA_036568605.1. Lineage (GTDB taxonomy): Bacteria > Pseudomonadota > Gammaproteobacteria > Burkholderiales > Burkholderiaceae_C > DATCSE01. The sequence goes on from DATCSE010000324.1 coordinate 1,469, forward strand.
TCCCTGTCGCCTCAGGGCTCGCGCTCAGCGTCACCGACTTCGACCTGTACGCGCTCGCCGACCTCTCGACGCTGCGCTTCGTCGCGCTGGACAACTACGCGCGGCTGCTGCGCACGCCGCTGTTCTGGCAGGCGCTGGGCAACACCTTCTACTTCGTCGTCGTCGGCGTGCCGGTGTCGCTGGCGCTGTCGCTGGGCGCCGCGCTGCTGCTCGATTCGAAGTTCGCGCGCTTCCAGCCGTTCTTCCGCACCGCGCTGTTCGCGCCGGTCGTGACCACCGTGGTCGCGGTCGCGGTGATCTGGCGCTACCTGCTGCACACGCGCTACGGCCTGGTCAACCACCTGCTCGAGGCGATCGGCATCGGCACGATCGACTGGCTGGGCAACCCGCGCTGGTCGATGCCGGCGATCATCCTGTTCGCGGCGTGGAAGAACTTCGGCTACAACATGATCATCCTGCTCGCCGCGCTGCAGGCGATCCCGCGCGATTTGTACGAAGCGGCGCGGGTCGACGGCGCCGGCACCGTCGCGCGGTTGCGTCACGTCACGTTGCCGATGCTGACACCGACGCTGGTGATGGTCGGCATCATGACCGTCTCCGGGTACTTCCAGCTCTTCGCCGAGCCGTACGTGATGACGCAGGGCGGGCCGCTGCGCAGCACGCTCAGCGCGCTGTACTTCATGTACGAGGAGGGCTTCCGCTGGTGGAACCTGGGCAACGCATCGGCGGTCGCGTTCCTGTTGTTCGTCGTGATCTTCTCGGCCACCTGGATGCTGACGCGCTTCGACAGACGCGATCTCGAAAGCAAAGAAACGAGATGAACCCACGCCTCGCGGTCTGCATCGTCAACGGCCTGCTGGCCGGGCTCGCGTTCGTCGCGTTGTTCCCGCTGGTCTGGATGGTCTCGGTGTCGTTCATGCACCCCGGCGCCGCGAGCAGCCTGCCGACGCCCATCGTGCCGGCAGCACCGACGCTGGAGAACTACCGGACGCTGTTCGGCAGCATCGGCATGGGCCGCTACTTCCTCAACAGCCTGCTGATCGCGGTGCTCGCGACGCTGATCTCGGTCAGCTTCAACGTGATGGCCGGCTACGCGTTCGCGAAGCTGCAGTTCAGCGGCCGCGACGCGATCTTCAAGACGCTGTTGGGCGCGCTGGTGATCCCGGGGCAGGTCGCGATGCTGCCGCTGTTCCTGATGCTCAAGCCGCTGGGGCTGGTCAACAGCTACGCCGGCGCGCTGGTGCCGACGCTGGCCAGCGTGTTCGGCATCTTCCTCGTGCGCCAGTTCGCGCGCGGCATTCCCGATGATCTGCTCGAGGCCGCGCGCATGGACGGTGCGAGCGAATGGCGCATCTTCGTGCTGGTCGTCGTGCCGCTGCTCAAGCCGGTGCTGGCGACGCTGGCGATCTTCGCGTTCCTCGGCACGTGGAACGACTTCATGTGGCCGCTGATCGTGCTGACCGACGATGCGCTGCACACGCTGCCGGTCGCGCTGGCCGGCCTGTCGCGCGAGCACGTGCAGGACAACGAGCTGATGATGGCCGGCTCGGTCGTCACGATCCTGCCGGTGCTGGTGGTGTTCCTGGCGCTGCAGCGCCAGTACATGGCCGGGCTGATGGCCGGCAGCGTCAAGGGATGAAGCTGGTGGTGTCGAGGTTGCTCCTGGTGGGCGGATGGGTGGCGATGATGCTGGTCGGCGGCACGGAAACGCAGGCACAAGGCCGGATCGCCGAGCGCGTGCTCGACGACTTCGACGACGCGTCGGCCTGGAGCGTGGTGGCGACCGACGATGTGAAGGCCTCGTTGCGCGCAGTGCCCGGCGCGAGCGGCAAGCCCGACGACCGAGCGCTGTGCCTGGAGTTCGACTTCGGCCGCGTGACCGGGTATGTCGCGCTGCGCCGCAAGCTGCCCATCGAGTTCCCGGCGCGCTTCGATCTCAACTTCGACGTGCGCGGCACGATGCCGCCGAACGCACTGCAGCTCAAGTTCAGCGACGCGAGCGGCGACAACGTCTGGTGGATGCAGCGCCCCGACTACCAGCCGCCGGCGCAATGGCAGCACCAGCGCGTGCGGCAGCGCCACGTCGGCTTCGCATGGGGGCCGACCCAGGACAAGGTGCTGCGCCGCACCGAGTGGGTCGAGTTCGTCGTCGCGACCGGCGGCGGCCCGGGCGACGGCCAGCCGAACCGCGGCAGCCTGTGCGTCGATCGCCTGACCCTGCGCGAGCTGCCGGCGCCGCCGGAGGTCGCGCCGACGCCGGTTGCGCGCGCGAGTTCGTCGCGCGACGGCCATGCGCCGTTCGATGGGCTGATCGCGACCTACGACACCGAGGTCAAGCCGCGTGCGCCCGGCGCGGCGGCCGTGGACTGGGAGCCCGCCGCACGCGATCCCGAGCCGGCGCTGACGGTGGACTACGGCGCCGCGCACGAGTTCAGCGCGCTGCTGCTGCACTGGCGGCCCGGTGCCGAGGCGGCGCACTACACGATCGAGACGTCCGACGACGGTGTGACCTGGCAGGTTGCACAACGTGTCGCCCGCGCACGCGGCGCGCTGCAGGCGCACTGGCTCGGCGAGTCGGAAGCGCGCTACCTGCGATTGCGCTTCGACCGCGGCCGCGGCGATGCGGCTGCGACGATCGCGCTGCGCGGCATCGAGCTGCGCAATGCGCTGAGCCCGAACGCGTTCTTCACGATGCTGGGCGGGCGCGCGCCGCGCGGCGTCTATCCAAGGGCGTATGCCGGCGAGCAGTCGTACTGGACCGTGCTCGGCGTCGAAGGCGCACGCATCGCGTCGCTGCTGTCGGAGGACGGCGTGCTCGAGCCGGTGCCCGGCGTCGGCGCGCTCGAGCCGCTGCTGGTCGTCCGCGACGACGACGCGGCCGCGAGCGCCGCCAAGGTGCTGACCTGGCATGACGCGCAGATCGAGCACGCGCTGGTCGACGGCGAGCTGCCGATGCCGCGCGTGCACTGGCGCGCCGGCGACTTCGCGCTGGACGTGCAAGCCTTTGGCGACGGCACACCCGATGCGGCCCAGGCGCTCGCGAGCTACCGCGTGCGCAACCTCGGCACGCGCACACGCAGCGTCACGCTGGTGCTCGCCTGGCGGCCGTTCCAGGCGAACCCGCCGACGCAATTCCTCGCGCATCCCGGCGGCGCGAGTGCCGTGCGCGAGCTCGAATGGGATGGTCGCGCGCTGCGCGTCAACGGCGCGTTGCGCATGCAGCCGTTGATTCGCCCCGATGCGGTCCGGCTCGAGCCGCTCGCGGCCGGGCCGGCGACGGCCTGGGCCGGCGAGACGGCGGCACGCGACGCTCGCGCAACGGCGGCGCGGCGGCAGCGTATCGCCGATCCGGCCGGCTATGCGAGCGCCGCGCTGTCGTACCGGCTGACCCTGAAGCCGGGCGAGGAGCGCGTGATCGGCGTCGCGCTGCCGGTGCAGGGCGCACCGGCAGCGCCCACGCAGGCCGCGCTGGCGCAGCGCGAAGCCCAGGTCGCGCAGGCGTGGCGCCAGCGCCTGGGCGGTGTCACGCTGCGCGGCGGCGCGGAGGTGCAGGAGGTCGCGCGCACGTTGCGCACCGCGCTGGGCCATATCCTCGTCAACCGCAGCGGGCCGGCAGTGCAGCCCGGCGCGCGCGCCTATGCACGCTCGTGGATACGCGACGGCGCGATGACCTCGTCGGCATTGCTGCGCCTGGGCCGCGACGACGTCGCGCGCGACTTCCTGCGCTGGTATGCGCCGTTCCAGTTCGGCAACGGCAAGGTGCCGTGCTGCGCGACCGCCCGCGGTGCCGACCCGGTGCCCGAGAACGACAGCCATGGCGAGCTGGCCTATGCCGCCGCCGAGTTGTGGCACTACACGCACGATGCCGCGCTGGCGCGCGCGATGTGGCCGCATGTGCGTGCGGCGATCGGCTACATGGAGCAGCTGCGGCAGAGCGAGCGGGGACAGGCGAACCGCGGCGCCGACCGCGCCGGCTACTTCGGCATGATGCCGCCGTCGATCAGCCACGAGGGCTATTCGGACAAGGCCGCGTATGCGTACTGGGACGACCACTGGGCCTGGATAGGCTATCGCAGCGCGGTCGAGCTGGCGCAGGCGCTGGGGCTGAACGACGAGGCCAGACGCATCGCCGCGCAGCGCGACGAGTTCCGGCACGACCTGCTCGCATCGATCGGCGCGACCGCGCAACGCTACAAGCTCGACGTGCTGGCCGGCGCCGCCGACCGCGGCGACTTCGACCCGACCTCGAGCACGATTGCGCTCACCCCCGGCGGCCTGCTCGGCGCCTTGCCCGACGCGCTGGTGCGCAACACGTTCGAGCGCTACTGGCGCGACTTCGAGCAGCGCCGCGCCGACGATGCGGCCGGCATCCGCCACGGCGACGGTGCCTACACGCCGTACGAATGGCGCGTGGTCGGCAGCCTGGTGCGGCTGGGCCAGCGCGAACGCGCGCTCGAGGCGCTGCGCTACTTCTATCGCGACCGGCGGCCGGCCGGTTGGCGCCAGTGGGCCGAGGTCGTGCTGCGCAACGTGCGCGAGCCGCGCTTCCTCGGCGACATGCCGCACGGCTGGGTCGCCTCGGACCACATCCGCGCGGTGCTGGATCTGTTCGCGTACGAGCACGAGGGCGAGCGCTCGCTGGTGCTGGCCGGCGGCGTGCCGATGGCGTGGCTGCAGGAAGGCGACGGCGTCGCGATCGACGGGCTGCGCACGCCGTATGGAACCTTGAGCTGGCGGGCACGCGCCGCGGAGAACCGCGTCGAGTTCGACGTGCGGGGCTTGCGCGAGATGCCGCCCGGCGGCTTGTGGTTGCGCGGGCCGTGGCCGGCCGATGCGAAAGTCCGGATCGACGGCGTCGCGGTCGCCGGCCCGGCCGATTCGATCCGGCTGCCGTCGACGACGGCTCAGGTGCGCATCGAGTGGGGCCAGCGGCCCTGAATACACGGTTGCAGATCGGGCGTGGGGTGGGGCTCAAGTCCGGGTCGACGGCGGCCGATAAACCGGGAACGTCTGCTCCCGACTTCGGTCCGCCCGTCGTTACGCCATGCCCCGCCGCCTCGCATTCGCCATCCTCAGCCTCGCCGCCACGCTGCTCGCGGGCTGCGACATGCTGGGCATCGAATCGCCCGAGAAGGTGGCGGCCGCGCGAGAGGCCGACGGCCGTGCGATCGGCGGCGCCTGCCGCCACGCCGGCCGTGCGATCGAAGACTGCTACGCGCTGAACAAGAAGGCCGATCGCGCGGCGATCTTCGCAGGCTGGCGCGACATGAACGACTACATGCGCGAGAACAAGATCGAGGCGGTCGCGCCGCAGCTCACCGCGCCGACAGCGCGCGAGACCAAGGCGCGCGAATCCTGATCGAGTCGCCGCGGCGATCGCCGCTGGCCACCGCCCTGCAGTTCGTCGTCCTGCGGCGCAGTTCGTCGCGCCGCGCGTGACCGGTGCGCGACCGGCTGGCACAGTGGCGGCCTGGATCACCCCCACCAGGATGCCGACGATGACGACCGCCGCTGCCCCGTCCTTCTCCTCCCTCTTGCCGCGTATTGCCGCGGCGATCGCGCTGACATGCGGCGTCGCCGCGTACGCCGCGGACGTCACCGGGTCGGGCCAGATCCAGAGCGAGACCCGCGCCGTCAGCGGCTTCCAGGCGATCGCGCTGAAGACCTCCGTCAAAGTGGTGCTGCGCCAGGGCAGCCGCGAAGGCGCCGAGCTGCGCGCCGACGACAACGTGCTGCCGCTGATCGAGACCCAGGTCGTCGACTCCGGCGGCGTGCCGACGCTAGAGATCCGCACACGCCGCGGCACGAGCTACCGGACCCGGACCACGCCGGTCGTGACGGTCGACCTGATCAGGCTGAGCGGCATCACGATCAGCGGCTCGGGCGACGTGCGCGGCGAGCAGTTGAAGGGCGCCAACCTGAAGGTCGACATCAGCGGCGCCGGCGACGTGCGGCTGAACAAGGTCGCCGTCGACGATGTGGGCATCAAGGTGTCGGGCAGCGGTGACATTCGCCTCGACGGCCGGGCGGCGAAACTCGCGGTCGCGATCGCCGGCAGCGGGGACGTGAACACCGCCGAGCTCGAAGCCGACGACGTCAGCGTCGGCATCTCCGGCACCGGCGACGCCACCGTGAATGCCCGCAAGACGCTGTCGGTCTCGATCGCCGGCACCGGCAGCGTGGCCTATACCGGCGATGCGGTGCCGAAGACGTCGATCGCCGGCATGGGGACGGTCCGCCGCAAGTGACGCCGCGCGGCGGCGCCTGAACGGGTCGCACCGATTACGGCGCGGTTACCGGCGCCGCGGCCGCGAGGGGCCGTCGGCTCGTAGGACAATCGCGTCCCATGAGCCGCAGTCTCACCGCGCCGCAGCCGGTCTGGCGCCATCCCGAATTCGGCCACGGCGCGCGTGACATGGTCGGCGTGTCGCTGGGCATCGCCGCGTGGGGGCTGGTCACCGGCGTCGCGATGGCCAAGAGCGGGCTCGCGATGCCGCTGGCGGTGCTGATGTCGCTGCTGGTGTTCGCCGGCAGCGCGCAACTCGCGGCGCTGCCGCTGATCATCACCGGCGCGCCGATCTGGATGGTCTGGGCGATCGCGCTGTGCGTGAACCTGCGCTTCGTGATCTTCAGTGCGACCTGGCGGCCGTACTTCGCACCGTTCAAGCGCTGGCAGCGCATGGTGCTGGGGTACTTCACGGCCGACCTGAACTACGTCGTGTTCATGAAGCGCTTCCCCGAGCCGCGGCCTGCACCGGAGCAGATGCCGTACTTCTGGGGCGGCGTTTCGGTCAACTGGCTGTCGTGGCAGGTGCCGACGATGGTCGGCCTGCTGCTCGGCGATTCGATCCCCACCGAATGGGGCTTCGGCTTCGCCGGCATCCTGGCGCTGCTCGGGCTGCTGTACTCGCTGCTCAGCGACCGCGCGAGCTGGCTCGCGGCCGCGGTCGCGAGCGGCGCGGCGATTGCCACCGCGGCGCTCCCGTTGAAGCTCAATGTCGTTGTCGCGATCGCGTCCGCGATCGTGGCGGGGCTGCTGGTCGACCACGTGACTCCCCGTGAGTGCAAGCCGGTGGTGGAGGATGCGACATGAGCAGCTGGGAGGCGGTGATCGCGATCGTCGGTCTGGCGATCATCACGGTTGGAACCCGGGGCTTCTTCCTGTACGCGGAGCGTGAGTTGCCGCTGCCCGGCTGGCTGCAGCAAGGGCTGCGGTATGCGCCGCTGGCTGCGCTGGCCGCGGTGATCGCGCCCGAGGTGCTGATGACGCAAGGCCACCTGATCGCGACCGCTCGCGATGCGCGGTTGTACGCTGTGGCCGCCGCAACGGCCTACTTCTTCTGGCGGCGTGGCATCCTAGGCACCATCGTCACCGGCACCGCGGTGATGGTGGCGCTGCGGGTCGGCTTCGGCTGGTAGCGCCTTCTTCGTCCATCTTCATCGAACCGCTGCTCACCCATGAACGTCCTTCGTTTCTCCGACCTGATCGCGCAAGGCAAGGTTGCCGGCAAGCGCGTGTTCATCCGTGCCGACCTGAACGTGCCGCAGGACGATGCGGGCCGCATCACCGAGGACACGCGCATCCGCGCATCGGTGCCGTGCATCCAGATGGCGCTGCAGGCCGGCGCCGCGGTGATGGTGACCTCGCACCTGGGCCGTCCGACCGAAGGCGAGTTCAAGCCCGAGGACTCACTCGCGCCGGTCGCGAAGCGCCTGGGCGAGCTGCTGGGCCGCGAGGTGCCGCTGGTCGCGAACTGGGTCGACGGCGTGCAGGTCGCGCCGGGCCAGCTGGTGCTGCTCGAGAACTGCCGGCTGAACAAGGGCGAGAAGAAGAACGACGAAGCGCTTGCGAAGAAACTCGCGGCGCTGTGCGACATCTTCGTGCACGACGCGTTCGGCACCGCGCACCGCGCCGAGGCGTCGACCTATGGCATCGCGCAGTTCGCGCCCATCGCCTGCGCCGGCCCGCTGCTGGGCGCCGAGATCGACGCGATCAGCCGCGCGCTCGCGAGCCCGAAGCGGCCGCTGGTCGCGATCGTCGCCGGCAGCAAGGTCTCGACCAAGCTGTCGATCCTGCAGAGCCTCGCGAAGAACGTCGACCAGCTGGTGGTCGGCGGCGGCATCGCGAACACCTTCATGCTCGCGGCCGGTTTGCCGATCGGCAAGAGCCTGGCCGAGCCGGCGCTGCTCGACGACGCGAAGGCGGTGATCGCGGCGATGCGCGCGCGCGGCGCCGAGGTGCCGATCCCGACCGACGTGGTCGTCGCGAAGGAGTTCAAGGCCGATGCGACGGCGACCGTGAAAGCCGCCGCAGACGTCGCGGCAGACGACCTGATCCTCGACATCGGCCCGCAGACCGCCGCGAAGCTCGCAGCGCAGCTCGAGGCGGCCGGCACCATCGTCTGGAACGGCCCGGTCGGCGTGTTCGAGTTCGACGCGTTCGCGAAGGGCACCGAGGCGATCGCGCGGGCGGTCGCGAAGTCCGGCGCGTTCAGCATCGCCGGCGGCGGCGACACGCTCGCCGCGATCGCGAAGTACGGCATCGAGAAAGACGTGGGCTACATCTCGACCGGCGGCGGCGCGTTCCTCGAAGTGCTGGAGGGCAAGACGCTGCCGGCGTTCGAGATCCTGCAGCGCCGCGCCCAGGGCTGAGCCGTGCGGCCGGCATAAGACTCATTCCGGCGGCGCCGCGTTGAACGACGGCGCCGCGCTTCGATAATCACGCCACAAGAAAACTCACCCGATGGAGACCAGCATGCCCCGTGCGACCAAGATCGTCGCGACCCTCGGCCCTGCCTCGAACTCGCCGGAAGTGCTCGAGCGCATGATAGGCGCCGGTGTCGACGTCGTGCGCCTGAACTTCTCGCATGGCAAGGCGCAGGACCACATCGACCGCGCGGCGATGGTGCGCGAGGTGGCGCAGAAGGTCGGCAAGGAGGTCGCGATCATGGCCGACCTGCAGGGTCCGAAGATCCGCGTCGGCAGGTTCGAAGGCGACCGCACGACGCTGGAGGTCGGCCAGCCGTTCATCCTCGACGCGGGCTTCGACGGGCTGGGCACGAACGAGCGAGTCGGCCTGGACTACAAGGAACTGCCGCGCGACGTGAAGCCGGGCGACACCTTGCTGCTCAACGACGGCCTGCTGACGCTGGTGGTCGACGCGGTGCGCGGCGACGAGGTCCGCACGACCGTGGTCGCGGGCGGCGTGCTCTCGAACAACAAGGGCATCAACAAGGCCGGCGGCGGCTTGACCGCACCGGCGTTGACCGCGAAGGACATGGAAGACATCAAGACCGCGATGAGCTTCCAGTGCGAGTACCTCGCGATCAGTTTCCCGAAGAGCGCCACCGACATGGAAATGGCACGCCAGCTCGCGAACGTCGCCGGCGAGCCGTGGCGCCACAAGCCGCAGCTGATCGCGAAGATCGAGCGCACCGAGGCGATCCCGGCGCTCGAGCAGATCCTGAAGGCGTCCGACAGCATCATGGTCGCGCGCGGCGACCTCGCGATCGAGGTCGGCAACGCGGCGGTGCCGGCGCTGCAGAAGCGCATGATCCGGATGGCGCGCGAGATGGACAAGACGGTGATCACCGCGACGCAGATGATGGAGTCGATGATCACCAACCCGGTGCCCACGCGTGCCGAGGTCAGCGACGTCGCGAACGCGGTGCTCGACGGCACCGATGCGGTGATGCTCAGCGCCGAGACGGCCGCCGGCAAGTATCCCGTGGACACCGTGCGCATCATGGCCTCGATCTGCGTCGAGGCCGAGCAGGCCGAGGAGATCTCGCTGGATGCGAGCTTCGCGAACAAGAAGTTCGGCCGCATCGACCAGTCGATCGCGATGGGCGCGCTGTTCACGGCGCATCACCTGGGCTGCAAGGCCATCCTCGCGCTGACCGAATCGGGCTCGACCGCGCTCTGGATGAGCCGCCAGAAGATCCACGTGCCGATCTTCGGCCTGACCTCGCAGGTCCGCAGCCAGCGCCGCATGGCGCTGTACCGCAACGTGACGCCGCTGCTGATGCCCAGCTTCACCGATCGCGACCAGGCGCTCGCGAACGCCGAAGCGCAGCTCGTCGGCCTCGGCGTGCTGAAGCCGGGCGACACCTACGCGATCACCTGCGGCGAGCCGATGGGCTATCCGGGCGGGACCAACATGCTGAAGGTCTGCCGGGTCGCGTGATCGATCGACGGCCGCGCGACGGCGCAGTCGTCAGTCCATCTTCAGCGCGATCCCGGTCACGAACAGCGTGTCGCCGCGCTCGAGCCCTTCGCCGGGGTCGCTGTCGTAGCGGTAGTTCAGGCCGGCGGTCAGGCTCAGCTTGGCGTTGATCGCGACCGACAACCCGGCGTCGAATACGCCGCGGTACGTCCCGTGGCTGGCCAGGGCCGGGTAGATCGAGAGCTTCTGGTGGAACGAGGTCGTCGGCGTCCACTTGTGGGTCGATTCCTCGGCGAGCAGCAACTCGGCGCGGCCGTAGGTCGTGCGCGTCTCGCCGGCGACGACCGTGGCGTCGATGTAGCGGTCGTGCGTGTAGCCGAGCCCGGTGGAGACATCCCAGGTCAGCGTCTCGCTCTTGGCCAGGTGCCGGCCCAGACCGCCGAAGATCGATGCGCGCGACGAGATGTTCGCGAGCTTGTCGTGCAGCACATCGGCCTTGACCAGCGTGAACCACTGCGGTGTCACATCACGGTCGTACTGGGTGCCCAGCAAGACGTTCTCCGCCGAGCGTGCGCCGTTCGTGTTGGCCCGCAGCGCCTTGCCGCCGATCTGCCACTTGCTGTCCGCGGTCGCGCGCACGCCGTCGCCGCTGATGTTGACGCTGGAGGCGTCCGTGTTGCCCGACTGGAAACTCGCGCCGACGCCCAGCGCGTAGCGGAACTCGCCATCGGGCTTCACGGTGGCCTGCGCCTGCGCGAGCGCGAGGGTCGGGGCGGTGAGCAACAGTGACAAGGCCAGCGGCCGACGGAGGGCGAGCGTCATCGGGGGACTCCTGCGTAAGTGGGTGTGAACGGACGTGACAGCGTGACTGCGCCGCCGCGCCGAGGGGCAGGCGCCGCAGACTAACGAAGCCTGGGTGCTGCCGTGATGGCAGGCCGATCGCAACCCTGTGCCGTGCTGCGGATTGATCGCCGCGGTGTCGGGCGACAATGCTGCATGGCCCCGAATCCGCCCGCGATCTCTCCCGCCTCGCTCACGCTGGCCGACATCCAGGCCGCCGCGGCCCGGCTGCACGGTGAAATCATCGACACGCCCTGCGTGCCGTCGCGCACGCTGTCGGCGCTGGCCGGCTGCGAGGTCCACCTGAAGTTCGAGAACCTGCAGTTCACCGCGTCGTTCAAGGAGCGCGGTGCGCTGAACAAGATGGCGCAGCTGACCGCGGCCGAGCGCGCGAGCGGCGTGCTCGCGGTCTCGGCCGGCAACCATGCGCAAGGCGTCGCGTACCACGCGCAGCGCATGGGCATCCCGGCGACCATCGTGATGCCGCGCTTCGCGCCCGCGGTGAAGGTCGAGCGCACGCGCGGCTTCGGCGCGACCGTCGTGCTCGAGGGCGACACCTTCGACGACGCACGCGCCCATGGCCTTGCGCTCGCACGCGAACGCGGGCTGACCGTCGTGCACCCGTACGACGACCTCGCGGTGATGGCCGGGCAGGGCACGATCGCGCTGGAGATGCTCGCGCAGGCGCCGATGATCGACACGCTGGTCGTCCCGATCGGCGGCGGCGGGTTGATCTCGGGCGTCGCGACCGCGGCCCGCGCGCTGCGGCCCGAGCTCGAGATCGTCGGCGTGCAGACGGAGCGCTTCCCGGCGGCGTGGAACGCGATGCGTGCGGCCGAGCACCCGAGCGGCCAGGCGACGATCGCCGACGGCATCGCGGTCAAGTCGCCCGGTATGCTGACCTTGCCGGTGATCCGCGAACGCGTCGACGACGTGCTGCTGGTCGGCGAGGACGACATCGAGCAGGCGATCCTGCTGCTGCTGGAGATCGAGAAGACCGTGGTCGAGGGTGCGGGCGGCGTCGGCCTCGCGGCGCTGATGAAGCACCCCCAGCGCTTCGCGGGGCGCAAGGTCGGGCTGATCCTGTCGGGCGGCAACATCGAGCCGCTGGTGCTGGCCGAGATCATCGAGCGCGGCATGGTCAAGTCGGGTCGGCTCGCGCGGCTGCGGCTGGACATCCGCGACGTGCCGGGCGCGCTCGCCAACGTCGCGACGCTGCTCGGCAAGCTCGGTGCGAACATCGACGAGGTGCAGCACCAGCGCGCGTTCACGTCGCTGTCGGTCGAGCGGGCGCTGATCGAGGTGGTCGTGCAGACGCGCGGGGTTGCGCACATCGAGCAGATCCTCGAGGCGATGCGGGCCGAGGGTTACAAAGCCGAACGCGTCGGCTGAGGTTGGTCGCGGGGCCGGCGCGGGCGCTGGCTAAAATTGAGGCAGTTACGGCGCGGTTTCATCCGCATGCCGCCGCAGTTTCCCCCACTCTTCACCTTCATCCGAGGACTCTGCCATGCCACTCGTCTCGATGCGCCAACTGCTGGACCACGCCGCCGAAAACGGCTACGGCATCCCCGCGTTCAACGTCAACAACCTCGAGCAGGTGCAGGCGGTGATGAGCGCAGCCGACGAGGTCGGCGCTCCGGTGATCCTGCAGGCCAGCGCCGGCGCGCGCAAGTACGCCGGCGAGCCGTTCATCAAGCACCTGATCCAGGCCGCGGTCGAAGCCTGGCCCAACATCCCGCTGGTGATGCACCAGGATCATGGCCAGAGCCCCGACGTCTGCAAGGGCGCGATCGGCCTGGGCTTCAGCTCGGTGATGATGGACGGCTCGCTGCAGGCCGACGGCAAGACGATCGCCAGCTACGACTACAACGTCGACGTGACCAAGAAGGTCGTCGACATGGCGCACGCGCTGGGCGTCACGGTCGAAGGCGAGCTCGGCTGCCTGGGTTCGCTCGAGACCATGCGCGGCGACAAGGAGGACGGCCACGGCACCGATGCGACGATGACGCGCGACCAGCTGCTGACCGACCCCGAGCAGGCCGCCGACTTCGTCAAGCGCACGCAGCTCGACGCGCTCGCGATCGCGATCGGCACCAGCCACGGCGCCTACAAGTTCACCCGCAAGCCGACCGGCGACATCCTCGCGATCGATCGCATCAAGGAGATCCACCGCCGCATCCCGAACACGCACCTCGTGATGCACGGCTCGTCCAGCGTGCCGCAGGACCTGCTCGCGCAGATCCGCCAGTACGGCGGCAACATGAAGGAGACCTACGGCGTGCCGGTGGAGGAGATCCAGGAGGCCATCAAGCACGGCGTGCGCAAGATCAACATCGACACCGACGTGCGCCTCGCGATGACCGGCGCGATCCGCAAGTTCATGGCCGAGAACCCCGAGAAGTTCGACCCGCGCGACTACCTGAAGCCGGCGCGCGAAGCGGCCAAGCAGATCTGCCGCCAGCGTTATGTGGAGTTCGGTTGCTCGAACCAGGCCGCGAAGATCAAGTCCCAGCCGCTCACGCAGATCGCACAGCGGTATGCGAAGGGCGAGCTGGCGCAGACGGTCGTCTGAGTTGTCGGTTCTCTCCTCGGGAACCCCGCTGCGGCGGGGTTCTTTTTTGCACCGGCCCCGCGCAATGCAAACAATGGTTGCGACCTCCGTGAATGGGTGTGTCGGCTGCGGTGACCCTCATGCATCATGCGCGCGCTGTCCGGTGTGCCGCGAGGGGCTCTCTACAATTTGACGACCCCATTCCCCCAGCGCCTTCGCTACGCACCCCGGCGTGTCGGTACCCGGCACGAAACATCATGACGAACTCATCCTTCACGTCCGCCTCTTCCGCGCCGCTGCTCGAAAGCCAGCTGCATTCGCTGCCGCTGCTGGCACGCGGCAAGGTCCGCGACAACTATGCGGTCGGCCACGACCGGCTGCTGATGGTCGCGAGCGACAGGCTCAGCGCGTTCGACGTCGTGATGGGCCAGCCGATTCCCGGCAAGGGCGAGCTGCTGACGCGCATGGCGATGTTCTGGTTCGCGCACCTCGAGGGCATCGTGCCGAATCACCTGACCGGCGACGATCCGGTCAGCGTCGTCGCGGCCGACGAGCGCGAGCAGGTGCGCGGCCGCTCGATGCTGGTCAAGCGGCTGAAGCCGCTGCCGATCGAGGCCGTGGTGCGCGGTTACCTGGCCGGCAGCGGCTGGAAGGAATACCAGGAGAGCAGCACGGTCTGCGGCGTCGCGCTGCCGCCCGGGCTGAACAACGCGTCGAAGCTGCCCGAGCCGATCTTCACGCCGGCGACCAAGGCCGAGGCCGGCGACCACGACGAGAACATCTCGTTCGAGCGTGTCAGCGAGATCATCGGCGCCGAGCTGGCGGCGCAGGTGCGCGACATCGCGATCCGGCTCTACAGCCGCGCGGCGGCGCTGGCGCTGGCCAAGGGCATCATCATCGCCGATACCAAGTTCGAGTTCGGCCTGGACGCCGACGGCACGCTGACGCTGATGGACGAGGTGCTGACGCCGGACTCGTCGCGCTTCTGGCCCGTCGAAGGGTATGCCGAGGGCATCAACCCGCCGAGCTACGACAAGCAGTTCGTGCGCGACTGGCTCGAGCAGGCGCAGGTCGACGGCCGGCCCTGGAACAAGAAAGCGCCGGCCCCGGCGCTGCCGGGCGACGTGATCGCGAAGACGGCCGACAAATACCAAGAAGCGCTGCGACGATTGACCACATGAAGAACGCCGACTCGAAGCTGCTCGCGCGGCTGGATGCCACATTGGCGGCGACCCGCGATCCGATCCGCGCGGCCTGCCTGCGAGCGGAACGAGCCGGCTACCGGGCCCGCCAGGGCCGCTTCGACCGCGCACGCAAGGAGCTCGATGCGCTGCGCCTGGAGTTCGCGATGCGGCCTCACCCGGAGGTCAGCGTCTGGCTGTGCCTGCTCGAAGGCTGGATCGCGTACTACGGTAGCCTGGACGGGTCGGCACGCGGCTGGATGAAGCGGGCCTATGCACTGAGCGCCGCTACCGATCTGCGGCGGGTCCGTGCGCTGAGCGCCGCGTGGCTGGCGCTGACCGACTATGCGGCCGACGATGTGGCCGCGATGGTCGCGCACCTGGAAGAGGCCCTGCACACCGCCGCACCGGACGATCACGACGCCCGTGCCCGCGCCTGCCTGGTGGCCGCCACGGCGTTCGACTTCGTCGAGCACAAGGTCGACGCGCAGAAGTGGTACGCGGCCGCCCGCGACCACGCCCGCGCGATCGGCGACGAGCAGATGCTCAGCGCGATCAACTACAACATCGCAGCACAGGGTGCGCTGCGAGCCCTGCAGGCGGCGCTGTTCGGCGGCGATGCGGCCGGCGTTGCCCGCCATGCGCTGGCCGCGGCCGAAGCCACCGCCAACTACGACGCCTGGATAGGCGCGAAGTCGCTGGACGCACTGACGCCGATCACGATGGCCGTGCTGTGGTCGCTGCTCGGCGAACATGCGAAGGCGCTGAGCCTGTACGAGGCGCATGGGCAGGCGGCGCGCGACCAGGGCCTGGAATTCCTGTCGGCGGTGTTCCTGGCCGACATCGCCTGGTGCCGTTGGCAAGGCGGGGCGCATGAGGCGGCCGCCGTCGATCTAGAGGCCGCGCGCGCTCAGCTCGGCGAAGCGCGCCATGCCGACGATCGCGCCGTCGCGCATGGCCGCATGGCGCAGGTGTGCGAGCTGCTCGGACGTGCCGACGAGGCACGCGAGCACCAGGCGCATGCCGATGCGGCATGGGCGCAGCACCGCGCCTTGCAGCGGCGCATCGTCGGGCTGCTGGCGACTGCGCCGGCGTTGGCGGTGGCCTCACGCGCGTGATCGCCGGCCAGCGGCGCGAGCGCGCCGCTCAGCTCAGAACAGCGCCATGCTGAGCTTGCGCCGGTACTTGTCGACGAGCGGATCAGCCGGCGCGACGTTGACCTTCGCGGCGACTTCCAGCGTGCCCTTCGCGGCAGCCTCGGCCTTCGCGGCCGGCGCCGCGCGCACCGGCACCATCAGCTCGAGGATCGCGACGTAGGTCTTGCGGGCGATCTCGTCGTGCCAGGTCTTGTCGCGCATGATGATCTCGAGCAGTTCGTCCAGCGCCTCGGTGAAGCGTTGCGCGGCGAAATGCGTCTGCGCGAGCTCGAAGCGCGCGTCGAAGTCCCGCTTGTTCGCGGCGATCGCGGCGGCCAGCTGATCGGCAGGACGCGCTTTGGCGGCGGCATCGATCGCGTCTATCCAATGCCCGCATGCGGCGAGCCGCGCGTCCAGCAGCACCTTGCTCGCGACCGGCTCGTAGGCCCGGCGCGCCTCGTCGATGCGGCCGGCGGCCAACAGCGCCCGCAGGTAGTCGTAGCGCGCGGCATCGTTGCCGGGGTTGATCGCCACCGCTTCCTGCAGCCGCTCGAGCGCACGCTCGGTGTCGCCGCCCGCGAGCAGCGCGGAGGCTTCCTCGATCTCCTCCTCGGCCGCCGCTTCGGCGGCACTGGGCACATGCTTGTCGAGGAACTTGCGCACCTCGGCCTCGGGCAGTGCGCCGACGAAGCCGTCGACCGGCTGGCCGCCCTTGAACAGCACGCAGAACGGGATGCTGCGCACGCCGAACATCTGCGAGAGCTGGCCGGCGATCTCCGGCTGCTCGTCCGAATTCAGCTTCGCGAGCTTGAAGCGGCCGGCATACGCGAGCTCGAGCTTCTCGAGCACCGGGCCGAGTGCCTTGCACGGCCCGCACCAGGGCGCCCAGATGTCCAGCAGCACCGGCTGCTCGTGGGACGCGTTGATGAGGTCGGCTTCGAAGTTCTTCAGCGAAATGTCGAGCATGGCGGATGAGGCTTTCTGAAACGTCGGACGGCGGCCGCGCAGCGAGGAGATGACGCCGCGGCGCCTACAATTCAAGGTTGATCGGTACGCGTAAGCGATTGAGCGAGCCAACGATGAACAGCGCCGCCGCGGTGGTGGGCGTGGTGATGGGGTCCAGCAGCGACTGGGAGACCCTGCGCACCGCCACCGAGATTCTCGCCGAGTTCGGCGTTGCCCACGAAGCCCGGGTCGTCTCGGCCCACCGCATGCCGGACGACATGTTCGCCTATGCCGAGGGCGCCGCGGCGCGCGGTCTGAAGGCCATCATCGCCGGTGCCGGCGGTGCCGCGCACCTGCCCGGCATGCTGGCCGCGAAGACCACCGTGCCGGTGCTCGGCGTGCCGGTCGCGAGCCGCCATCTGCAGGGTGTCGACTCGCTGCATTCGATCGTCCAGATGCCCAAGGGCATCCCGGTCGCGACCTTCGCGATCGGCACGGCCGGCGCCGCGAACGCGGCACTGTTCGCCGTCGCGATGCTGGCCAACGACGATGCGGCGCTGCGCGCGAAGCTCGAGGCGTACCGCGCCCGGCAGACCGAGGCAGCCCGCGCAATGTCGGCAGACTTGAAATGACCCACCCCCGTAGCGGCTTCGCCGCTCCCCCTCAAGGGGGCGACCCCGGCGGACCGGCGAAGCCGGATCCGCGGCGTCCGCTTGGCTGCGCTTGCGCCGTGCAGACACAGCGCCGCTTCGGCAACACGGAAAACTGAAGTGACTCTGGGGCCTCGAGAGTTCATCGCGCCCGGCGCGACATTGGGCGTGATGGGCGGCGGCCAGCTCGGCCGCATGTTCGTGCATGCCGCGCAGCAGATGGGTTATGGCACCGCGGTGCTGGACGCCGACGCCGCGAGCCCGGCCGGGCTGGTTGCGCATGCGCACATCCGCGCGGCGTACGACGACGCGGCGGGGCTCGCGCAGCTCGCGCAGTGCAGCGCCGCGATCACGACCGAGTTCGAGAACGTGCCGGCCGATGCGCTCGCCTGGCTCGCCGAGCGCCGTCTGGTCGCGCCGGCCGCGGCGGCGGTCGCGGTGTGCCAGGATCGCGCGGCCGAGAAGGCGCATTTCGTGCGCAGCGCGGTGGCCTGCGCGCCGCATGCGCTGATCGCCTCCGATGCCGGCCTCGAGCAGGTCGACGGCGCGCTGCTGCCCGGCATCCTGAAGACCAATCGGCTCGGTTACGACGGCAAGGGGCAGGCGCGCGTCGCGACACGCGCCGAGCTGGCCGAAGCCTGGTCTGCGCTGCAGCGCGTGCCGTGCCTGCTCGAGCAGCGGCTGCCGCTCGCGGCCGAGCTCAGCGTGATCGTCGCGCGCGGTGCCGATGGCCAGATCGTGCACTTCCCGGTGCAACAGAACCTGCACCGCGACGGCATCCTCGCGGTCACGCAGGTGCCGGCGCCTGACATCGATGCCGAAACGCAGCAACGCGCGATCGAGTCGGCACGCCAGATCGCCGCGGCGTTCGAGTACGTCGGCGTGCTGTGCGTCGAGTTCTTCGTGCTGCAGGACGGTTCGCTGGTCGCGAACGAAATGGCGCCGCGCCCGCACAACTCGGGCCACTACAGCCTCGATGCCTGCGACGTCTCGCAGTTCGATCTGCAGGTGCGCACGCTGACCGGCGCGCCGCTCGCGATGCCGCGCCTGCACTCGCCGTGCGTGATGCTGAACCTGCTCGGCGACCTGTGGTGGCGCGACGGGCGCGAGGTCGAGCCCGACTGGGCCGCGGTGCTCGCGCAAGGCGGCGTGCACCTGCATCTGTACGGCAAGACGAACGCGCGGCCCGGGCGCAAGATGGGGCACCTGACCGTCACCGCGGCGTCCACGGCGCAGGCGCGTGACGTGGCGCTCGAGGTCGCGGCGCGGCTCGGAATCGGGGCGTGGTGACGATGGTTCGCGTCGCGCGATTCCCGGGTCGCCCGAAGACATGCTGCTAGCCGGCCAGGACCCCGCGGCGATCGCGCGTGCTGCCGAGCTGCTCGCCGACGGCGAGCTCGTCGCGTTCGCGACCGAGACGGTCTACGGTCTCGGTGCCCGGGCCGACGACGATGCCGCAGTGGCGAAGATCTTCGCCGCGAAGGGCCGCCCGCAGGACCATCCGCTGATCGTGCACGTGCCCGGCGCCGAAGACGCTGCGACCTTTGCCGAGATGCTGGACCCGCTCGCGCAGCGCCTGATCGCGGCGTTCTGGCCGGGGCCGTTGACGATCATCGTGCCGCGCCGCGCCGGCATCGCCGCCGTCGCCGCCGGCGGGCAATCGACGATAGGCCTGCGCTGCCCGGCGCACCCGGTGGCACATGCACTGCTGGTCGCCGCGCGCGAACGCGGCGTGCCGGGCGTCGCGGCGCCGAGCGCGAACCGCTTCGGCCGGATCAGCCCGACGCTCGCCGCCCATGTCGTCGACGAGTTCGGCCCGCAGCTCGCGGTGCTCGATGGCGGCGCGTGCCCGGTCGGGATCGAATCCAGCATCGTCGACTGCTCGCGCGGCCGTCCGGTGCTGCTGCGCCCCGGGCAGCTGACGCGCGCGCAGATCGAGGCCGCGGCCGGCGAGGCGCTGCGCGACCCGGATGCCGATGCGCCGCGCGCGAGCGGCACGCTGGCGGCGCACTACGCGCCGCGTGCCAAGCTGCGCCTGATGTCGGGGAGCATGCTCCACACAGCTTTGCAAATGCTCGCCGGGGAGAGTTTGAAGCTGGCGGTATATTCGCGCAGCGTACCGCTCACTGCGGCGCCCGGCATACGACATCGGCGCATGCCGGCGCGACCCGCGGACGCTGCCCACGAGCTGTTCTCGGTGCTGCGCGAGCTCGACGCCGAAGGTGCGCAACTCATCTGGGTGGAAGAGCCGCCGGCCGATCCCGAATGGGACGGGGTGCGTGACCGCCTGCGGCGCGCGGCGGCGTCTTGACCGGCGTCGTCTGTCGTGGGCGCCATCCTCGGTTTTGGAGTGTCTGGATGACTGTGAATGTGAAAGGTTGGCGCAGAGCGCTGCTGGGCGCCGCGACGGCTGCCGTGTTGATGGGCCTCGCGTCGTGCGGCGGGGGCGAACAGGTCGAGACGTTCGTCGCGAAGCGCGTGTTCGCGTTCGGCGACGAGACCAGCGTGATCAACAGCGACGGCAGCAAGTATTCGATCAACGCGCTGACGACGAGCAACGCGTACGACTGCTCGAGCAATCCGCTGTGGATCCAGTCGGTCGCGGCCATCTACGGGCTGGTGTTCCCGCAATGCAACCCCAACGGCGTCACGACACCGGACAGCCGCATCTACGCGGCGAACGGCGCGAAGGTCGCCGACCTGTCGGCGCAGATCGACCAGCAGGTGCTCAGTGGCGGGTTCGCCGACGGCGACCTGGCGACCGTGCTGATCGGCGCGAACGACATCATCGCGCAGTACCAGCAGTACCCGAGCATCGGTGAGGACCAGCTCGACGACAACCTGACGCAGGCGGCGAACGCGCTGGGCGACCAGATCAACCGGCTGGCCGACCTGGGCGTCAAGGTCATCGTCGCGACCGTGCCCGACATGGGCCTGACCCCGTACGCCGGCGACCCGTCGGGCTCGAACGCGGCGCTGCTGTCGCGGCTTTCCGCGCAGTTCAACATCAAGATGCGCAGCCGCATCTACAACGACGGCCACCGCATCGGCCTGGTGCTGCTCGACGAGTACCTCCAGACCGTGCGCAAGTTCGGCCTGGGCTTCGTC
This sequence comes from Burkholderiaceae bacterium, assembly GCA_036568605.1. Taxonomy (GTDB): domain Bacteria; phylum Pseudomonadota; class Gammaproteobacteria; order Burkholderiales; family Burkholderiaceae_C; genus DATCSE01. Next base: position 22,045 of record DATCSE010000324.1, read on the forward strand.
AACACGACCGATGCCGCGTGCCTGACGAGCGCGCCGCTGCCGACCTGCACGACCAGCACGCTGACCACCGACTCGAGCGGCACGGCGGCCAGCGCGTCGACCTGGGTCTGGGCCGACAACCTGCATCTGAGCCCGGGCGCCCAATCGAGCCTGGGCTCGCTCGCGATCACGCGCGCGCAGAACAATCCGTTCTGACGACCCCCTGCGTTTGCGCAACAAACGTTGCGCCGTGTGCACCGCAGGGGGTTTCCCCCGCTGCAGCACCCGTTGACGCAGACCTATAGTGGGGCAAGAAAAGCGAACGACCGTTCGCTTTTCTTTTCATATGTTCGGTGTGGCCCCGGCCGCACGGTCCTACCCACAGAGGTCTGCATGAGACACATCCGTTCCTGGGCGCCGCTCGCGCTCGCTTCCGCGCTGCTGCTGACGGCTTGCGGCGGTGGCGGCAGCGACACGTCGACGCGCGTCCACATCACATCCGTCAAGGTGATGGGCGACAGCCTCGCCGACAGCGGCACCTTCGGCTTCAAGTTCACGGTGCAGGGCGCGCAGTCGTTCATCTACCCCGAGCGCGTCGCGACCAACTTCGGCGTGGGCACGCTGTGCCCGTACTACGTCTATACCGGCACGACCTTCGCCACCAGCACCGGCTGCACCAACTACGCGATCGGCGGCGGGCGCATCAACAACTACACGGCGCCGACCTCGCCGGTCTCGATCGTCCAGCAGCTCGTCAACGCGGCCGCGATCAACGGCAGCTACAGCGCGACCGATCTGCTGATCATCGACGGCGGCGGCAACGACGGGGCCGACCTGGTCGGCGCGTACCTCGCGGCCGCAAGCGACGGCGGTGCGTCGTACGCGGCGCTGCTGCAGACCGTGCTGCCGAGCGCGACCGTGCAGGCCGCACTGGCGCAGGGCGCGGCCGGGCTCGCGAGCGTCGGCGGCACCTACATGACCGCGGTGGCCGACAACTTCTACAGCGCGATCAAGACCAACGCGCTCGACAAGGGCGCGCAGCATGTGGTCGTGCTGAACATGCCCGGCATCACGAACACGCCGCGCTTCCAGATGGTGCTCGATGCGATCGCCGCGGCCAACGGCGGCGGCACCGCCGGCGCGACCGCGCGCGCGAGTGCCGAGAGCCTGTTCAAGAGCTGGTTCGTCGCGTTCAACAGCGAGCTCGCGGCCAAGTTCAACGGCAACAGCAACGTCGTGCTGGTCGACTTCTACACCTCGTTCAACGACCAGATCGCAAATCCGGCGCAGTACTCGTTGACCAACGTGACGACCCCGGCCTGCCCGGCCACCGGCGTCGGCAGCGACGGCTTGCCGACCTACACCTTCGCGACCTGCACCGACACGGCGCTCAGCGCGATGACGCCGCCGGCCGGATCCGACGGCACCGCGAACTGGTGGAAGAGCTACGCGTTCTCCGACAGCTTCCACCCCACGCCGTTCGGCCACGACCTGCTCGCGCGCCGCATCCTCAAATCGCTGGGCGACGCCGGCTGGCTGTGATGCGCGTGCAGACGACAGAAGGACTCCGACAGATGAAGAAGATGAAACACCCGCTCGTCCAACCCGCCGCATGGCTCGTCGCGTCCGGCATGCTGTTCGGCGCCGCGATGCCGGCGGCCGCGCAGAGCGCCGGCAGCATCCTGGTGCGCGTCGGCGCGACGCACATCAAGCCGAACGCCGACAGCGGCGACCTGACCCCGCCCAGCCTGCCCGGCACGAAGGCCAGCGTGCGCGCCGACACGCAGCTCGGCGCCGGCCTCACCTACATGGTGACCGACAACATCGCCGTCGACATCCCGATCGCGACGCCGTTCACGCACGAGCTCGACGGCGATGGCGCGATCGGCGGCGTCGGCAAGATCGCCGAGGTCAAGGCGCTGCCGATCACGGTGATGGGCCAGTACCGCTTCCTCGACGCGAACGCAGCGCTGCGGCCGTATGTCGGCGCCGGCGTGACCTACGCGAAGTTCTACAAGGCGAAGAGCACCGCAGCGCTGAGCGGGCTGACCGGCGGCACGCCGGACAACCCGACGACGCTGTCGATCAAGTCCAAGTTCGCGGCAACGATCGAGCTCGGCGCGACCTACACGTTCAACGACCGCTGGTTCGTCGATGCGACCTTGCTGCACACGTTCCTGAAGACGCGCGCGACGCTCTCGACCGGGCAGACGCTGGACATGAAGCTGGACCCGGACACGTTCGCGCTCGCGGTCGGCTACAAGTTCTAGCCGACAGCGGCCGCGCCGGATTGCGCCGAAGCCGCGTCAACGGTTTGCGGCTGCGCCGCCGGTCGCGCTGGCCGCGACGGCGCCGTCGTCCGCGGCCCAGCGCAGCAGCGCGTCCAGCGCCGCGCGCGCCGCGTCGCGGTTCGCATTCGGATGGTTCAGGATCGCGACGACCACGTAGCGCCGCCCCGAGTCGCCGAGCACCTCGCCGGCGACGCCGCGCACATCGCGCAGCGACCCGGTCTTCAGATGCGCGCGGACGCCGGGTGAGCCGGCGCGGCGCGCGGTGCCGTCCAGCCCGTTGACCGGCAGCGAGGCGACCAGCTCCGGCATCACCGGCGCGGCCCAGGCCGATTGCAGCAGGCGCGCGAGCAGCCGCCCGCTGACGCGGGTGTCGCGCGACAGGCCGGAGCCGTTGTCGATCACGAGGCCCGCCGCGACGTCGGCACCGAGCCGGTCGGCGACCCACTGCCGCAGCACCGCGCGCGCGTTCTCCGGCGTGCCCGAGCCGCGTTGCAGCAGCCCGAGGGTCAGAAACAATTGTTGCGCCATCACGTTGTTGCTGTACTTGTTGATGTCGCGGACGACGTCGGCCAGCGGCGGCGAGCTCAGCACGAAGCTAGGCGGCGTGGCCGGCGCCGAGCCTTCACGCACCGTGCCGCCCAGCGCGCCGCCGAGCGCGGTCCAGAGCCCGAGCAGCGCGCGCTGGTTGTAGGTCGCGGGTTCGATGTACGCGACCGGCCAGCTCTTCTCGCCGCAGGCCGCGTTGAACGTGCCGGCGAAGCGAATGCGTGCCGGGTCGGCGAACTGCGCGCCGAGCGCCGAGCGCCAATCGGCGCAGGCGCTGCTGCCGCCGGGTGGGGCCAGCGGAACACTCGTGTCGATGCGCACGCCGGCCAGCGGCGGATCGACGCCGATGAATGCGACGCCGCGCGCCACATCGGGCATGAACGTCAGCTGCAGCGCCTTGTAGTTCAGGAGCAGCGCATCGGCGCCGACGTTGTACGGCCGCAGCGGCTCGCCGTCGAAGTCGCCCGGGTTCTGCTCGGGCACGACGAACGCGCTGCGGTCCAGCACGATGTCGCCGGCGATGCGCTGGACGCCGAACTGCTGCAGGCGCCTGAACAGCAGCCAGAGCCGCTCCAGCACCAGCTTCGGGTCGCCGCTGCCCTTGATCACGAGGTTGCCGGCCAGCGTGCCGTCGCGGCTGATCGGCCCTTGCAGCCAGACCGGCGTGTCCCAGGTCCACGCGGGGCCGAGCAGGTCCAGCGCCGCGTAGGTGGTCAGCAGCTTCGCGAGCGATGCCGGGTTCACCGGCTGATCGGGCTGCCAGATGAGCCGCGGCGGCGCCGCGTCGTGGCCGTTGCTGCTGCGGCCGCCGGCGGCTATCTCCTGCACCCAGGCGACCAGCGCCTCGCGCGGCACTTCGGCCCGCTCGAGCGCGCTGCGCACCTCGAGCGGGAGCGCGTCGGGCGGGGACTGCGCCCACGCGCCGCCGCCCGGCAATCCCAGCGTGCCGAGCAGAAGCAGCAGGGCCATCACGAACGACTGCACGGGCATGGCCGCGATGATCGCATGCGGACCCGGCGCGAATTCGGTCGCGTGGCGCCGAAACCCGACGACACGTCGTGCAGAGGCGCCGACGCTAAACTTCCTCGATGACCCCCACGCTGTTGGCCTTCGACACCGCGACCGAGCTGTTGAGCGTCGCGCTGCTGTCGGGCGGCGGACAGTTGCATGCCCACGAAGCCGCCGGCGGTGCGCTGGCCTCGGCGACCTTGATCCCGGCGATCGAGCGGCTGCTGGCCGAAGCGGGCGTCGCGCTGGCCGATCTGGATGCGATCGTGTTCGGCCGCGGACCCGGCGCTTTCACCGGCTTGCGCACCGCCTGCTCGGTCGCGCAGGGCCTGGCGCTCGGCGCCGGCAAGCGGGTGCTGCCGGTCGACACGCTGATGGCGGTGGCCGACGATGCGCGGCGCCGTGTCGCGCAGCCGCCGTCGCCGGCGCAGCCGCAGCGCACCTGGGCGTTGCTGGACGCCCGCATGAACGAGATCTACGCGGCGCAGTACGCGCACGACGGCGAGCGCTGGCACACCGTCGAGGCGCCGATGCTGACGACCGCCGACGCGCTGAACGAGCGTTGGCGCGCGGCGCCGCCGGAGATCGTCGCCGGCAACGCGCTGGACGCCTTCGGCGAGCGCCTGGACACCGGCGCCGCGCGGCGCGTGCCCGATGCGCTGCCGCGTGCGACCGCCTTGCTCGCGGTCGCGCCGGCACTGATCGCGCAGGGTGGGCTGGTCGATGCGGCGCTCGCGCTGCCCCTCTATGTGCGCGAGAAGGTCGCGCAGACCACCGCCGAGCGCGACGCGGCGCGTGCCGCGAAGCGGGTTGCCGACGAAGAGGTCGAGCGCACCGAAGCCGGAGCCGCACCGCGATGAGCGCACGGTGGCGCGACGATGACGATGCGACCCCGGCCGACGAGCGGCGCCTCGCGGCGATGGCGCTCGAGCATCTGGACGCGGTGATGGCGATCGAGAACGCCGCGTATGCGTTCCCGTGGAGCCGCGGCAATTTCGTCGATTCGATCGTCGCCGGTTATCCGGCGCGCGTGCTGCTGGATGCGCGCGGCGTGCTGCTCGGGTACTTCGTCGCGATGGCCGGCGTCGAGGAGATGCACCTGCTCAACATCACGGTCGCGCCGGCCGCGCAGCGCCGCGGCCATGCGCGCTACATGATGGCGGCGCTGATCGCGCTGTGCGGCGAGCATGCGGCGCGCGAGCTGTGGCTGGAGGTCCGCCTGAGCAATACCCGCGCGCGGGCGATCTACGGGCAAATGGGCTTCGTCGAGGTCGGCATCCGCAAGGGCTACTACCCGGCCGGTTTTGCGCGGCGCGAGGATGCGGCGGTGATGACGCTGAAGCTGGCGCGCGATGGAGACGGCAATGCGCTGGAGTGAGCGCCAGGTCGTGATGCTGCGGGAAATGGGCGTCCGGCTGTGGGCCCCGCAGCCGGATCCGATGGGGGATGAGCTGTTGGAACGACAGCCCCTGCCCGATGAGCTCGGTGACGACATCCCCCTGCCCCCTGCCGAGCGTGAAGCGAGCGCGGCACCGGCCGCGCTGGGGAGCAGCGTTGCCGCTCCTGCGGCGCAACCGGCCGTGCTCGGCGATGTCGCCCGCATGGATTGGGACGAGCTGCGCGAGGCGGTCGTCGCGTGCACTGCCTGCGGTCTGTGCAAGGGGCGCCGGCAGACGGTGTTCGGCGTCGGCCACCGACGTGCGCACTGGATGATCGTCGGCGAGGCACCGGGCGAGCAGGAGGACATCCGCGGCGAGCCGTTCGTCGGCAAGTCGGGACAGCTGCTCGACAACATGCTGCGTGCGATCGGCCTGAGCCGTGCCGACCCGCCGGAGGGCACCGCGGCCGAGGCGGCCGCGGCGCAGCAGGTCTACATCGCGAACACGATCAAGTGCCGGCCGCCCGGCAACCGCAACCCCGAGCCCGACGAGCTCGAGCGCTGCGAGCCGTTCCTGATCCGCCAGCTGCAGCTGGTGCAGCCGAAGATCGTCGTCGCGATGGGCCGCTTCGCGGTGCAGAGCCTGCTGCGCAGCACCGATCCGATCGGCCGCTTGCGCGGCCGCGTGCACCGTTACCAGGGCGTGCCGCTGATCGTGACTTATCACCCGGCCTACCTGCTGCGCAATCCCGAGGAGAAGGCGAAAGCCTGGGATGATCTGTGCCTCGCGCGCGCCGCGGCGGCCCAGTCGGACTGACTTGCCTGCCGTTCACGACGCGCGTAGCCTTGCGCTCGCTGCCGGCGTTCGGCGGTCCTGAAGAGGGAGAGGGTTTCGCGCTCATGAGCTCAGCCGACTCGTCCGGCGCGCCGCCATCTTTTGCTGACGCCGGGCAGCTGCAGCACGACGCCCAGGCACAGCACGCGCTGATGCGGCTGCTGGCCGACAACGTGCCAATGCTGGTCGCGTACTTCCGCGCGGGCGACCACCGCTGCCTGTTCGCGAACCGGCAGTACGCGCAGACCTTCGGGCTCGACGAGCGTTCCATCGTCGGCCGCACGGTGGCCGAGGTGATCGGCGAGCAGGCGGCACGCGAGATCCAGCCGCTGCTCAAGACCGTGGAGTACGAGCGCCGCGCGGTGACCTACGAGCGCGTGCTGCGCTCGCCGGACGGGAGCTCGCGCTGGATCGAGGTCAACGTCGTGCCGCACCTGGACCCTGACGCCGGGCCGGACGCGCCTTCCCGCGGCGGTTTCGTGCTGGTGACGGACATCACGAAGCACCGCCTGGCCGAACAGGCCGTGCGCGAGTCCGAGGAGCGGCTCGCGAAGTTCATGCAGGCCAGCGCCGAAGGCATCGTGTTCCACAAGGACGGCTACATCACCGACGCGAACCCGCCGGCCTGCGCGCTGATCGGCTACACGCTGGACGAACTGCTCGGCCGCAAGACGCTGGAGTTCATCGCGCCCGACCATGTCGCGAAGGTCGCCGCGGTGATGGCGTCCGGACAGGAGACCGCTTACGAGAGCGTCGTGATCGACCGCGACGGCGAGCGCATCCCGGTCGAGATCATCGTGCGCACGATCGTCCGAAACGGCGAGCGGCTGCGCATGGCCATCGTGCGCGACATCCGCGACCGGCACAACGCGCAGGCCCGCATCCACCACCTCGCGCACCACGACGCGCTGACCGGGCTGCCGAACCGCGTGTCGTTCATGGAGCACCTGGAGCATTCGCTGGCCGGCTCGCCGGTCGTCGAATCGCGGCTCGCGCTGCTGTTCATCGACCTCGACCACTTCAAGCGCGTCAACGACTCGCTGGGCCACCTGGTCGGCGATGCGCTGCTGCGCACCGTCGCCGCGCGCATCACCGCGAGCCTGCGTGCGACCGACATCGTCGCGCGCTTCGGCGGCGACGAGTTCATGGTGCTGCTGTCGGGCCTCGCTGGCGGCACGCAGCATGCCGCCGACGCCGAGGAGGTGGCCGCGAAGCTGCTGGCCGCGATCGGCAGTGCGGTCGCGGCCGATGGCCGGCCGATCTCGGTGACGCCGTCGATCGGCATCGCGCTGTACCCGGGCGACGGCCGGACCGCCGAGGAGCTGGTCAAGCATGCCGACTCGGCGATGTACCGTGCGAAGGCGCGCGGCCGCGCGAACTACCAGTTCTTCGAGCACGGCATGGCGACCGCCGCGTACGACGACCTGGTGATGGAAGGCGAGCTCGCGCAGGCGATCGAGCGCGGCGAGTTCGAGCTGCATTTCCAGCCGCAGGTGCGCGCGCACGACGGCCGGCTGGTCGGCGCCGAGGCCTTGCTCCGCTGGCACCACCCGACGCGCGGGCTGCTCGCTGCCGACGCCTTCATCGCGGTGGCCGAGCAGCGCCAGCTGATGTACTCGATCGGCCAGTGGGTGCTCGTCGAGGCAGCGCGCTGCGCGTTGCGCTGGCAGCAGACCGGGCTGATCGCCGCGGGCTCGGCACCGATCGCGGTGAACTTGTCGAACGTGCAGTTCCAGGCGATCGGGTTCGTCGACGCGGTCGCGCAGGTGCTGCCGCGCGAAGGCGCGGTACACGGGCTGCTCGAGCTCGAGCTGACCGAGCGCATGCTGATGGAAGACCTGGACCAGGTGAAGACGCGCCTCGCGCACCTGAAGCAGCTGGGCCTGCGAATCTCGGTCGACGACTTCGGCACCGGCTATTCGTCGCTGGGCCACCTGAAGGAGCTGCCGATCGACAAGGTCAAGATCGACCGCTCGTTCGTGCACGACCTGCCCGACAACCGCGACTCGGCCGCGATCACCTGCGCGATCATCCAGATGGGCCGCAGCCTGGGCATCACCGTGATGGCCGAGGGCGTCGAGACGCGCGCGCAGCGCGACTTCCTCGCCGCGCAGGGCTGCGACGAGCTGCAGGGGCTGCTGATCGGCGCGCCGCTGCCGCGTGCGGAGTTCGAAGCCTGGGTGCTCGCACAACGCGAGCTGGCGATCTGACTCGAAGGCCTCGCTGGCCCTCACCCCAGCCCTCTCCCAGAGGGAGAGGGGTTACTTCTTCGCCTTGACCGGCCGCTTCCAGCCGGCCAGCGACACCTGCTTCGCGCGCGCGACCGTGAGCTGCCCGGCCGGCGCGGACTTCGCGATCGTCGAGCCGCCGCCTATCGTCGCGCCGTCGCCGACGGTGATCGGCGCGATCAGCACGCAGTTGCTGCCGACGTGCACGTCGTTGCCGATGACGCTGCGGTGCTTGTTCGCGCCGTCGTAGTTCGCGGTGATGCTGCCGGCGCCGTAGTTGACGCGCTCGCCGACCGTCGCATCACCGAGGTAGGCGAGGTGGTTGGCCTTCGCGCCGCGCGCCAGCGTCGAGTTCTTGACCTCGACGAAGTTGCCGATGTGGACCTCGTCGCCCAGCTGTGCGCCGGGGCGCAGCCGTGCGAACGGGCCGATCAGCGCGCCGGCGCCGACGCTGACGCGCTGTTCGGCCTGGACCGCATCGCCCTCGATGTGCGTGAACGGGTGGATCACGGCGTTCGCGGCGATCGTCGCGTTGCGGATCACGCAGTGGGCGCCGATGCGCACGTTCGCGCCGAGCTCGACCCGGCCTTCGAACACGCACCCGATGTCGATCTCCACGTCCTCGGCGCAGACCAGCTCGCCGCGCAGGTCGAAGCGCGCGGGGTCGGCCAGGCGCACGCCGGCTTCCATCAGCGTCTCGGCCTGGCGGCGCTGCACGCGGCGCTCGAGCTCGGCGAGCTGCAACGGGCTGTTGACGCCCAGCACCTCGATCTCGCGCGCGGCCTGCTGGGTCACGACCGGCACGCCGTCGGCGATCGCCAGCGCGACCACATCGGTCAGGTAGTACTCGCGCTGCGCGTTGTCGTTCGAGAGCCGCGCGAGCCAGCGCTTCAACTGCGCGGTCGGCGCCGCCATCATGCCGGTGTAGACCTCGCGGATCGCCCGCTGCGACGGCGTTGCGTCCTTGTGCTCGACGATGCCGCGCACGCGGCCGCCCTCGGTCGCATCGCGGCCGGCCGGGTCGCCGCGCACGATGCGGCCGTAGCCGGTCGGGTCGGCGAGTTCGATCGTCAGCAGCGCGAGCCGGGTGCCGCCGCAGGCGTCGATCAGCGCCTTCGCGGTCGCCGCTTCGATCAGCGGCACGTCGCCGTTCAGGATCAGCGTCGTGCCCTCGTCGTGCAGCTCGGGCACGGCCTGCTGCACGGCGTGGCCGGTGCCGAGCTGCGGCTCCTGGCGCACGAAGCGCAGCTCCGATACCGCCTGCGCGCCGACCGAGGCCTCGACCTGCTCGGCGCCGTGGCCGGTGATCGTGACGATTCGTTGCGCGCCCAAGGTGGCAGCGGTTTGCAGAACATGCTGCAATAGGCTGCGCCCGGCCAGTTGGTGCAGCACCTTGGGCCGGTTGGATTTCATGCGGGTGCCCTTGCCCGCGGCCATGATGACGATGTCGAGTGCCATGTCGATGTGTTCCGATCCCGCCGAAGCGGCGCGCTGGTCGTCGTCGTCTCGCGTCGGGCGGTGGTGGGTGGCCCGGCTGATGCCGGGCGGCTTGCGTCGGTCGATTATCGGCGTGCTCCCGCTGGTGCTCGCGGCGGTCATGGGATTGACCGGCTGCAGTGCGCTGCGTATCGGCTACGGCCAGGCGCCCGACCTGATCTACTGGTGGCTGGACCGTTACGTCGATTTCGACGGCGACCAGACGGTGCGCGTGCGCGCCGCGATCGCCGACTGGTTCGCCTGGCACCGCCGCACGCAACTGCCCGAGTATGCGGATCTGCTCGTGCGGGCGCAGAGAGAGGTGCTCGCCGACACGACGCCGGGGCGCGTTTGCGAATGGCAGCGCGAGTTCGTCCGGCGCGCTCGCGTCGCATACGAGCAGGCCGAGCCGGCCGCGGCCGACATCGTGCTGACGATCTCGGCCGAGCAGATCCGGCAGCTCGAGAAGCGCTACGCGAAGAACAACGACGAGTTCCGCGACGAGTACCTGCAGGCCGATCCGGCCCAGCGCCAGAAGAAGAACCTGGAGCGTACCGTCGACCGTGCCGAGATCCTTTACGGCCGGCTGGAGGATGGGCAGCGTGCCCGACTGGCCGACGCGCTGGCGCGCTCGCCGTTCGACCCCGGACTCTGGCTGGCCGAGCGCGAGCAGCGCCAGCAGGATGCGCTGCGGCTGCTGCGCGCGATGAGCAACGGCGACGGTGCGGCGAACCGCGAGCAGGCCGCCGCGGCGCTGCGCGGCTATGCCGACCGCCTCGAGCGTTCGCCGCGCGAGGCCTACCGCCACTACAACGACCGGCTCGTCGAATACAACTGCGGCGTCCTCGCGGCGCTGCACAACAGCACGACGCCGGCGCAGCGCCGCACCGCGGCGAAGAAGCTCGCGGGCTGGGAGTCGGACCTGCGCTTCATCGTCGCGCAGGCCCAGCGCTGATGGCGGCGCGCCGTCACTTCTTGGAGATCTGCGTCGTCACGGTCCGCGGGTTCGGGCCGCTCCTCGGGAAGTCTTTCATCGCGGCCTCGAACATCGCCGGCAGCAGGTAGTCGATCCCCGACGACGGGCCGACGTTGTTGGCGCGCGCCTCGTAGAGGATCTGCCCGGTCTTGCCGTCGCGGATCAGCACCGCGACCTCGCGCTCGAAATTCGGGTCCATGTAGTACGGCCCCCAGCCCGGGCCCCAGCCGGGACCCCATCCCGGACCGAAGTAGCGCGGGCCGAAACGCCCGTAGTAGCGGTGCCAGTAGACGCCGCCGCGCCACCACATCGGGTCGTCGTAGTACCACGGGTCGTTGATGCTGACGCGCGCGCCGAGCTGGATCACGTAATCGGCGCGGGCGGCATCGGCGGCCGGCGTGAACCCGGCGGCCTCGATCGCGCCGCGTGCCGCGTCCTCCAGCATCTGCTGGCGCTGCGGCTGGCCCTGCTGCGACGGCAGCCGCTCGAACGCGTAGGTCGACGGCTTGCGCGCCGCCGGCCAGTCGCCGAAGGTCGAAACCTGGTTGTTCAGGTTGTTCAGCGCGGCGCAACCGCCGAGCAGCAAGGCGGCCAGCAGCAGCGAAAGCGTCGAAAGAATCTTGGACATCGGGGCACCTGCAGGACAACGTGGTCGAAACGCCATTTTGGACCGTCCGCTGCACCGACGAGTTCCGGCGACGACCCCGGCAAGACCATCACGCGAGCGTTGGCCTTGCGGCGCGCCGGTGTCGGGCGCAAGATCGTCGGCCCGTCGAATGCGTGGCCCTGGGACGCGAGGAGACACCTGGAAACCGAAGCGAAAGGTTCGTCATGCACATCGGAAATATCTGCACTCGGTCGCTGGCGACCTGCCGGCGCGAAGCCAGCGCGCAGGAGATCGGCAGCCTGATGCGCGACCTGCATGTCAGCGATGTCGTCGTGATCGACGAGCGCGGCGGCCGCATGGTGCCGCTGGGCTTCGTCACCGAGCACGACCTGGTGGTCCGGGTGATCGCGCCGGGCGCCCGCCCCGATCAGGTCCGCGCAGCCGACCTGATGGCCAGCCAGTTCGAGACGGTGCGCGACTCGGAGTTCGTCTACGACGCGATCGCGCTGATGCGGCGCAAGCGGCTGCTGCGCCTGCCGGTGATCGATGGGCATGGCGCACTGGTGGGCGTGCTGACCGCCGACGACGTGACGGACTTCCTCGCGTCCGAGCTGACCGAGCTGGCGCGGATCGCGCCGCATCACGCCAGCTGCGATACGCCGGAGCGAGAGCCCATCTTCAGGAGCTGAGACGCGCGTTGTGCCCGATCGGGGACAATCGGGGCATGAGCGAGCTCGAACTGCCCCTGCCGCCGGTTGTCGCCGCCGATGATGAACCCGCGCCGCCTCTGCACGGCGACGGCACAGCGCCCGAACTTTCGAAGACGGCGCTGTCGGTGCAGAAGCGGATCCGCCGGCTGACCGGCAAGGCGGTCATCGACTTCTCGATGATCGAGGACGGCGACGTCGTGATGGCCTGCCTGTCCGGCGGCGCCGACAGCTACACGATGCTGGACACGCTGCGCTACCTGCAGCGCGTCGCGCCGATCGAGTTCCGCATCGTCGCGGTCAACCTGGACCAGAAGCAGCCCGGCTTCCCGGAAGACGTGCTGCCGACCTACCTGACGCGCGAGGGCGTGGACTTTCGCATCATCGAGCAGGACACCTACAGCATCGTCAAGGCCAAGGTCGCGCCCGGCAAGACCACCTGCTCGCTGTGCTCGCGGCTGCGCCGCGGCATCCTGTACCGCGTCGCGAAGGAGATCGGCGCGACCAAGATCGCGCTGGGCCACCACCGCGACGACATCCTCGAGACGCTGCTGCTGAACATGTTCTTCGGCGGCACGATCAAGACCATGCCGCCCAAGCTGCGCTCGGACGACGGCAGCAACGTCGTGATACGCCCGCTTGCCTATTGCCGCGAATCGGACATCAAGCGTTATGCCGCGGCGATGCAGTTCCCGATCATCCCGTGCAACCTGTGCGGCTCGCAGCCCAACCTGCAGCGCCAGGCGATGAAGGAGCTGCTGCAGCAATGGGACCGCGCGCACCCGCAGCGGCTGCGCAGCATGTTCTCGGCGGTGACGCATGTCGTGCCGTCGCACCTGCTGGATCGCAACTTGTTCGACTTCGCGACCTTCACGCCGCGTGGTGCCGAGGCTGCCGGCTCGGCCGTGCCGGGCGATCTGCTGTTCGACCACGACGACACGGTGGAGCGGTTTCAGAACTCGATTCAGATCGAGTAGGACATCACCGTTCGGGCACTGTCGAAGCCTGGTGCCGCTTGCGCCGGCCCTTCGACAAGCTCAGGGCGAACGGGGGGATGGCTCAGGGCGAACGGGGGATGGCTCAGCGCCAACTGGGGAGGGGCCCAGCGCCAACTGCGCTCAGCGCCAAAGCGAAATGTCAGGGCGCCGGCTTGATCCCGAACACCTCGCAGCCCACCGAGACGCAATCCGGATACACGTCCGGCTTCTGCGTCGACACGCGCGCGGCGCGCACCTTCGGGTGCGCGAGCATCAGCTTCAGCACGTCGTCGCACAGCGTTTCCTGCAGGTGGATATGGCCTTGCGAGACGCGCTGCGCGATGCTGCTGCGCATGAAGTCGTAGTCCACCACCTCGTCCAGCGCATCGGCCGTGGGCGTCGAGACGGCCAGCGGGATGTACAGGTCGACGTTGATCAGCACGCGCTGCTCGCGCGTCTTCTCGAACGCGTGCACGCCGATGTTGATGAAGACCTCGTAGTCGCGCAGGAACAGGCGCCGGCAGTCCATCAGGCTCGGGTGGTTCAGCAGGCTGTGCATGGTGGTGATTCCAATGGATGCGGCGCACTCCCGTTCGCGCTGAGGTATCGAAGCGCCGCGCGGCTTCGATACCTCAGCCCGAACGGTGGGCGGAGGTCAGGTAGTACACGTCGCGCGGCTGCCCGGCGAGGTGCTGGCCGCCGTCGACCAGCAGCGTCGTGCCGGTGATCGCCGGCGACTCGATCAGGAAGCGCACCGCCTGGGCGATGTCCTCGGGCGTCGAGGAGCGCTGCAGCGGCGTCATCCGGTGCGCCTCGTCGAACTGCGCGTCGCTCATAGCGCCCGACGCCAGCGTGACGCCCGGCGCGACGCCGACGACCCGCAGCGCCGGCGCCAGCGCCAGTGCCAGCGTCACGGTCGCGGCCTGCAGCGCGGCCTTGGACAGCGTGTACGACAAATGGTCCGGGTTCGGGTTCCAGAGCTTCTGGTCCAGCAGGTTGACGACGCAGCCCTTCGCAGCGCCCGGTCCGTCGCCGCGCGCGAGCAGGTGCGCGTGCAATGCGCGCGCAAGCAGGATCGCCGGCGCGGTGTTCGCGCGCCAGTGCTTGTCCATCGCCGCGTGGCCGAAGCTCGCCGCATCGTCGTACTCGAAGGTGGACGCGTTGTTGACCACGGCATCGAGCCGCCCGAAATGCGCGATGACAGCCGGCACCAACGCGTTGCAGGCCGCCTCGTCCGAGAGGTCGGCGCAGAAGGCCTGCGCCGCCGCGCCGGCCGAACGCAGCTCGGCGACGGTCGCGTTCGCGTCTTCCGCCGAATGCCGGTAGTGCACCGCGAGGTCGCAGCCGTGCCGTGCGAGCTCGAGCGCGATCGTGCGGCCGAGGCGGCGCGCGGCGCCGGTCACGAGCACGACGCGACGGCGCGATGGCGATGGGGCAGCGGGCACAATCGAACGATGCAGACGAATGGAAGTGGCGTCAGTGTATCGGCGGGCAGCGACCCCGCGCTGCTGCGCGTGATCCGCGATGCGATCGCGCGCGATGGCGGCTGGCTGCGCTTCGACCGCTACATGGCGCTCGCGCTGTACGCGCCGGGCCTGGGCTACTACACGAACGCAGGGCGCAAGTTCGGCCTGCTGCCGCAATCGGGCAGCGACTTCGTGACCGCGCCCGAGCTGTCGCCGCTGTTCGGCGCCGCGCTCGCGCGCCAGGTCGCGCAATGGCTCGAACAGACCGGCACGCACGAGGTCTGGGAATTCGGCGCCGGCTCGGGCGCGCTGGCCGAGCAACTGCTGGACGCGCTGGGCGAGCGTGTCCAGCGCTACACCATCGTCGACCTGTCCGGGAGCTTGCGCGCGCGCCAGCGCGAGCGGCTGCAGCGCTTCGGCGAGCGCGTCGCCTGGGTCGACGCGCTGCCCGACACACTGCGCGGCGTCGTCGTCGGCAACGAAGTGCTGGATGCGATGCCGGTCGAGCTGCTGCACTTCGACGGCCAGCGCTGGCACGAGCGCGGCGTCGTCGTGCAGGGCGACGGCTTCGCGTGGCAGGACCGCGCCGGCGAGCGCCGTCCGCCGGGCGAGCCGGGCGCGTTTCCGCCCGGCGCGGTGACCGAGCTGCACGCCCAGGCCGAAGCCTTCGTCGCGACGCTGGGTGAGCGCCTGGAGCGCGGCGCCGCGCTGTTCATCGACTACGGGTTCCCCGAGGCCGAGTACTACCACCCGCAGCGCCACATGGGCACGCTGATGTGCCACCGCGGGCACCAGGCCGACACCGATCCGCTGGCCGACCCCGGCGCGAAGGACATCACCGCGCACGTGAACTTCACCGGCATCGCGCTGGCCGCGCAGGACGCCGGGTTCGACGTGATCGGCTACACCTCGCAGGCGCACTTCCTGATCAACTGCGGCATCGTCGAGCTGATGCGCGATGCCGATCTCGCGACGCGCGCCAACGCGAACAAGCTGCTGATGGAGCACGAGATGGGCGAGCTGTTCAAGGTGATCGCGCTCGCGAAAGGCGGCAGCGATGCGCTCGGGCACGACGCGATCGGCTTCACGGCCGGCGACCGGACGCACACGCTGTGATGCGCCGGCCAACGCAGAGAGGAGCGTCATCGTGATCCGATGGCTCATCGTCGTCTTCCTCGCGCTGCTGATCTTCAGCGGCCTGCGCCCTTGGCTCGAGAAGCTGGGCCTGGGCCGGCTGCCCGGCGACTTCCGCTTCCGCCTGTTCGGCCGCGAGTGGTTCATCCCGCTCGCGAGCAGCCTCGTGCTCAGCGTGCTGGCGATGCTGATCGGGAAGCTGCTGTAGCGTGCCAGCACGATCGCCGCGGGCGCGCTAGCATCGCCCGAACCTGCGAGGAGTCGAGATGAGCGATGTGAGCAATGCGGTGGGCCGCTTCGGCAGCGGGCGCGCGGTCAAGCGAGTCGAGGATGCGGCGCTGCTGGCCGGCCAAGGCCAATTCGTCGACAACGTGCCGGTCGAGGGCCAGCACCACATCGCGTTCCAGCGTTCGCCGTACGCGCATGCGCGCATCGTCGCGATCGACACCGCGGCCGCCAAGGAAATGCCCGGCGTGCTGGCGGTCTACACCGGCGAGCAGCTGGTCGCGGCCGGGATCAAGGCGATCGATCCGGGCCCGGGCTTCAAGCGCGCCAACGGCAAGCCGATGGCGACGGCGCCGCGCCGCGCGCTCGCGCACGAGCGGGTGCGCCATGTCGGCGAGCCGGTGGTCGCGGTGGTCGCGACCTCGCGCCTCGCCGCCCGCGATGCGGCCGAAGCGGTGTTCGTCGAGTACGACGAGCTGCCGGCCGTGACCGACGTGGTGCAGGCGAGCCGGCCCGGTGCGCCGGTGCTGTGCCCCGACGCGCCGGACAACATCGCCGCCGAGATGCGCCACGGCGACATCAAGGCGACCGCCGCGGCGTTCGAACGCGCGGCGCACGTGATCTCGCTGGACCTCGTGAACCAGCGCGTCGCGCCGAGCCCGATGGAGCCGCGCGGCCTGGTCGCGATGTTCGATGCCGCGAGCGGCCGGCTCACGGTGCGCATCAGCTCGCAGATGCCGACCGGCGTCCGCACCTCGCTGTGCGAGGCGATCCCCGGGCTGACGAACGAGAACGTGCGTGTCGTCGTCGGCGATGTCGGCGGCGGCTTCGGCATGAAGACCGGCATCAACCCGGAGGACATCGTCGTCGCGTACGCGGCGCGCGAGCTGCGTGTGCCGGTGCGCTGGCAGGCCGATCGCAGCGACGAGTTCCTCTCGGCGATCCACGGCCGCGACGCCGTCAGCCGCGCCGAGATGGCGCTGGACGCGAACGGCCGGGTGCTCGCGTTGCGCGTGCGCACGCTCGCGAACGTCGGCGGCTATGCCACCGGCACCGGTGTCGCGATCCAGCTGCTGGTCGGGCCGTGGGTGCAGACCAGCATCTACGACATCCAGACCATCGACCTGCATTTCATCGCGATGATGACCAACCGCGGCCCGACCGGCGCGTACCGCGGCGCCGGCCGGCCCGAGGCGATCTACATCACCGAGCGGCTGTTCGACGCGGCTGCGCGCGAGCTCAAGCTCGACCCGGCCGAGCTGCGCCGCCGCAACCTGATCCGCCCCGAGCAGATGCCGTACACGAACCCGATGGCGCAGACCTACGACACCGGGCGCTTCGAGCAGATTCTCGATGCCGGCCTGCGGCTCGCCGACTGGAACGGCTTCGCGGCGCGCCGCGAAGCCAGCGAGGCGGCGGGCAAGCTGCGCGGCCGCGGGCTCGCGAGCTTTCTCGAATGGACCGGCGGCAATGTGTTCGAGGAGCGCGTCGCGGTGACGGTCGCGGCCGACGGCTACATCGAGATCGTCTCGGCGACGCAGGCGATGGGGCAGGGCATCGCGACCAGCTACGTGCAGCTCGCGGTCGAAGTCTTCGGCGTCAGCGAAGACCGCATCCGCATCGTGCAGGGCGACACCGACCGCGCGAACGGCTTCGGCAGCGCCGGCTCGCGCTCGCTGTTCACCGGCGGTTCGGCGGTGCGCATCGCGTCGCAGCGCACGGTGGACACCGCGAAGGAACTCGCGGGCGAAGTGCTGGAGGTCGCGAGCGCCGACATCGAATACCGCGACGGCCGCTTCGCGGTCGTCGGCACCGACGTCGGCATCGGCCTGTTCGAGCTCGCGGCGCGCCAGCCGAAGGCGCAGATCGCCGTCGATTCGACCAGCACGGTCGGCGGGCCGACCTGGCCGAACGGCTGCCATGTCTGCGAGGTCGAGATCGATCCGGAGACCGGTGCCGTCGAAGTGGTCGCCTATTCATCGGTCAACGACATCGGCACCGTCGTCAGCCCGACGATCGCGCGCGGTCAGATCGAAGGCGGCGCGCTGCAGGGCCTGGGCCAGGCGCTGACCGAGGAGATGGTCTACGACCGCGACAGCGGCCAGATGCTGACCGCGAGCTACCAGGACTATGCAATGCCGCGCGCGACGCTCGCGCACGGTTTCAAGACCGAGTTCGACCAGGCTATCCCATGCAAGGTCAACCCGCTGGGCGTCAAGGGCGTCGGCGAGCTCGGCACGATAGGCGCGACGCCGGCGGCCGTCAACGCGGTGATCGATGCGCTGGACCATGCCGGCCATGGGCGCCGCGCCGAGGCGATCCAGATGCCGCTGACGCCGCCGCGCGTGTGGCGCGCGCTGCGGGGCCAGTTCGATCCGTCGCCGCTTGCGTAGGCCGTCACCCTCACCCTGACCCTCTCCCGCAAGCGGGAGAGGGGACGTACCCGGCACGCACTCCCTCTCCCGCTTGCGGGAGAGGGCTGGGGTGAGGGTCGCCCGAATGGGCTCATGCCTCGTTCGCATCGAGCACGCGATGCGGCCCCGTATAGTCTCGGTCGCTTCCTTCACCACAACGAGCGAGACACCCCGATGAGATTCGATACCCTGGGCAAGACCGTCCTGGTCTCTGCCGTCGCACTCGCCTGCGCCGCCGCCACCGCGGCCTCGCAAGCCCCGGTCGCCGCCGAGAACGGCATGGTCGTGACGGCGCAGCACCTGGCCACGCGTGTCGGCGTCGACGTGCTGAAGGATGGCGGCAATGCGGTCGATGCGGCGGTGGCCGTCGGCTACGCGCTCGCGGTCGTCTACCCCGCGGCCGGCAACCTGGGCGGCGGCGGCTTCATGACGATCAACCTGGCCGACGGCCGCAAGACCTTCCTCGATTTCCGCGAGAAGGCGCCGCTCGCCGCGACCGCGAACATGTACCTGGACAAGGACGGCAACGTCATCAAGGGCGCGAGCACGCTCGGGCATCTCGCGGTCGGCGTGCCGGGCAGCGTCTCGGGCATGGAGTACGCGCTGGCGAAGTACGGCACGATGAAGCGCGCCACGCTGATCGCGCCGGCGATCAAGTATGCGCAGGACGGCTTCGTGCTCGAGCAGGGCGACGTGGACCTGCTGCAGACCGCGACCGACGACTTCAAGAAGGACCCGGCGACCGCGGCGATCTTCCTGAACAACGGCGAGCCGTTCCAGGCCGGCGGCAAGCTCGTGCAGAAGGACCTCGCCGCGACGCTGAAGCTGATCAGCGACAAGGGCGAGGACGGCTTCTACAAGGGCGCTGTCGGCGCGGCCATCGTCGCGTCGAGCAAGGAAGGCAAGGGCATCATCACCCAGGCCGACCTCGACCAGTACAAGACCCGCGAGATGAAGCCGGTCGAGTGCGACTACCGCGGCTACCACGTGATCTCGGCGCCGCCGCCGAGCTCGGGCGGCGTGATCATCTGCGAGATCCTGAACGTGCTCGAGGGCTACCCGCTGAAGGAGCTGGGCTTCCGCTCGGCGCAGTCGGTGCACTACCAGATCGAGGCGATGCGCCATGCGTATGTCGACCGCAACTCGTACCTCGGCGACCCGGACTTCGTGAAGAACCCGCTCGAGCGCCTGCTGTCGAAGGACTACGCGGGCAAGATCCGCGCCGCGATCGACCCGAACAAGGCCGGCGTCAGCAAGGACATCAAGCCCGGCGTCGCGCCGCATGAAGGCAGCAACACCACCCACTACTCGATCGTCGACAAGTGGGGCAACGCGGTCTCGGTGACCTACACCCTGAACGACTGGTTCGGCGCGCGCGTCACCGCGGCCAAGACCGGCGTGCTGCTGAACGACGAGATGGACGACTTCACCGCGAAGATCGGCGTGCCCAACCTCTATGGCCTGGTGCAGGGCGAGGCGAACAAGATCGAGCCGGGCAAGCGGCCGCTGTCGTCGATGAGCCCGACCATCGTCACGAAGGACGGCAAGACCGTGATGGTGGTCGGCACGCCGGGCGGCAGCCGCATCATCACCGCGGTGCTGCACACGATGATCAACGTGATCGACTACGGCATGAACGTGCAGGAGGCGGTCGACGCGCCGCGCTTCCACCAGCAGTGGCTGCCCGAGGCGACCAACGTCGAGAACTTCGCGCTCAGCCCCGACACCCGCAAGATCCTCGAAGGCATGGGCCACAAGCTGGCCAACCCGCAGCCGGCCAACCACCTCGCGGCGATCCTGGTCGGCGCGCCGACCTTGGGCGGCAAGCCGGTCGGCAAGAACCGGTACTACGGCGCGAACGACCCGCGCCGCAACACCGGCCTCGCGCTCGGGTATTGAGAGGAGACTCCCTCTCCCTCAGGGGAGAGGGGAAGCTTGCATGCGCGCAGCGCATGCAAAACCTGCGAAATGACCGTTTGAGCGCGGCCCGGCCGCCGCCGATCATCGTGGCAACACCCGAGACACCGGAGCGCCACGATGCAGGTCACTGCCACTTCATTCGAAGACGCCGTCGCAGTCCGCCGCGTCGCCGATTGCCATCAGCATCTCGAGTTGGCCGACGGGCGCCATGTGATCGTCTGCCCGGTCGACGCGACCGATGCGCGTGCCGAGCAAGCGTTCGTCGCCGATGGGTTGTCGCCCGCATCGCGCTACCGCCGTTTCCACTTCGGGCTGCGTTATCTGCCCGACGAGCTGGTGCGCCAGATGACCGAGATCGACCAGTGGCAGCATGTCGCGCTGGTCGCGCGGCCGGCCGACGAGCCGCACGGCGCGATCGTGGCCGACGCGCGCTACGTGCGCTCGGCCGACACCGATGAAGCCGAGTTCGCGATCGTTGTCGCCGATGCGTGGCAGCGCGTCGGCCTGGCGCGTGCGCTGCTGGAGCGCCTCGCCCGGCATGCCCGCGCGACCGGCGTGCGCCGCCTCTACGGCGATGTGCTGTGGGGCAATCAGCCGATGATCGCGCTCGTGCGCTCGCTAGGCGGCGAGTTGCAGCGCCATCCCGGCGATGCGACGCTGCTGCGCGCGGTGTTCTCCGCCTAGGTCGCGGCCTACGCCTCGACCGGTCGGGTCTCGCTGCGTTCGACGTCTTCGGTGAGGCGGCCGACCAGCAGCTCGATCAGGTGAAAGCCGAACGACGGGTTCTGGAAGTACAGCTCCATGACCGTGTTCTCGTGCATCTCCAGCACATGGCAGGCCGACATGGCCGTGGCGGTGTGGGTGCGCTTGCGGCTCGGCGAGAACAACGCGATCTCGCCGAAGATGCGACCCGTCTCGAGCGGCTTGCCGATGTCGCTCAGCTGCAGTTCGCCATCGACCAGGAAATACAGGTGGCGCGCGATGTCGCCCTTGCGGAACAGCACTTCGCCAGGTACCAGCCGCCGCGGCTTCATGTAGGGGCGCAGCCAGAGACCGGACAGGTCCGCATCGGCCTGCGCGCGATGGACGCGGCGTGTCAGCCGCGTCACCTCGACGGCGCGGAAGACGTTGATCGGCAGCAGTGCGCCGGCGACCAGCAAGGTCGTGATGTTTGGCGCCAGCGCGCCGAACACCAGCATCGACAAGTCGCTGCCGGCCGCCAGCCAGCGCAGCGGCAGCATCGTGCGCACGAAGGCGCCGGCGACGATCAGCACGACACCCAGCGTCACGGCCACCGCGGCGACGATGTGCGCCGGCGAGCTCAGGTAGCTGCTCGCGTGCGTCTGGGCCGTCGCGGCCGTCTGGGCGATCCAATCCCAAAATCCCATGGCACTCCTCTTGTTCCGACCTGCTTCCGACTGGGAGCATGAACTGCGGACGCGAAGACGACAAGGCCGCGGTCGCAGTGGATGCATGCGGCACGGTCAGTCCACCGGCCAGGGCATCTGCTTCGGCAAGGTCGCTGTCGGGGTCGCGGACGCTTCGGTCGCGGCGGGTGTCGCAGGGGCTTCGCGGCGGCCGACCTCGCGCCACCACGGCAAGACCTTGCCGTCGGCCCGCGCCGGCTCCACCGGCTCGCCGAGCTGCGGCATCAGCAGCGGCACGCCGCGCGAGGGCGCGAGCGCGTAGAGCGTCTCGGCCGGCTCGTCCCAGTCGTGCATCGCGAGGCTGAACGTCCCCCAGTGCACGGGCAGGAACGCGCCGCCGCCCAGCAACGCGTGGGCCTCGAGCGCATTCGCCGGACCGAGGTGGATGTCGCCCCACGACGGATGGAACGCCCCGACCTCCAGCATCACGAGGTCGAACGGACCGAGCCGCTCGCGGATCGTCGCGTACTCGCCGGTGAGGCCCGTGTCGCCGCTGAAGAACACGCGGTGCCGCGGCGTGCGGATCACGAGCGATGACCACAGCGTCGCGTTGCGGTCCTTCAGCCCGCGGCCCGAGAAGTGCTGCGACGGCGCCGCCGTGATCGTCAGCTCGCGGCCCGGCAGCGTGTGCGACTCCCACCAGTCGAGCTCGGTGATGCGCTCGGGCGGCACACCGAACGCCTCGAGGTGCGCGCCGACGCCCAGCGAGGTGACGAACGGCACGTCGCTGCGCGCGAGCTCGACGATCGTCGGGTAGTCCAGGTGGTCGTAGTGGTCGTGCGACACCAGCACCAGATCGAGCGGCGGCATCTTCGAGAGCCGCACCGGCACCGGCTGGAAGCGCTTCGGCCCGGCGAGCCGCGACGGCGACGCACGCGGGCCCCAGACCGGATCGGTCAGCACGCGGCAACCGTCGATCTCGATCAGCACGGTCGAGTGGCCCAGCCAGGTCGCGCGCAAGCCGGTGTCGGGCGGACGCAGCCAGTGCGCGAGCGGGTTCTGCGCCGGCAGCGGCGCCTCCGGCACCCGGCGCGGGCCGCCGCAGAGGAACTCGGACAGCGTCGGCCGCGGTGCGTTCGGGTCGCGCAGCCCCGGCGCGATCGGATGGACATTGCGAAAGCCGTCGCCGGCCCAGCGCGGCGATGCCTGCATGCGTTCCAGTCGCGCTCCGGTGGCCTTCTTGCCGAGTGATTTCATTCGCAGCCTCGCGTGGGGATGAACGAAGAGCCCCCACCATACCAGCCGCTAGACTCGCAGGTCGCGGCGATTCACCCAGGGAGCCTGTCGGATGAGAGACCACCTCGACGAACGCAAGCGCTGGTGGGCGCTGTACGTGCTGTGCCTGGGCGTGCTGATGATGGTGCTGGACACGACGATCGTGAACGTCGCGTTGCCGTCGATCCGCGCCGACCTGCAGTTCAGCGAGACCTCGCTGGTCTGGGTCGTCAACGCCTACATGCTGACCTTCGGCGGCTTCCTGCTGCTTGGTGGGCGGCTCGGCGATCTGCTCGGGCACCGGCGCATGTTCCTGCTCGGCATCGCCGGGTTCACGCTCGCGTCGCTGGCCTGCGGGCTCGCCGGCTCGCAGGGCGTGCTGATCGGCGCGCGGGCGGTGCAGGGGCTGGCGGGTGCGGTGGTCTCGGCGGTGTCGCTGTCGCTGATCATGAACCTGTTCACCGAGCCGGCCGAACGCGCGAAGGCGATGGGCGTCTACGGTTTTGTCTGCGCCGGCGGCGGCAGCATCGGCGTGCTGCTGGGCGGGCTGCTGACCAGCACGCTGAGCTGGCACTGGATCTTTCTCGTCAACCTGCCGATCGGCATCGCGGTCTATGCGCTGTGCGTCGCGCTGCTGCCGGCCGTGCGCGGCGAGGCGGCGGGGCAGAAGCTCGACGTGGCCGGCTCGGTCACGGTGACCTGCTCGCTGATGCTCGCGGTCTACGCAATCGTCAACGGCAACGAGGCCGGCTGGACGTCGACGCAGACGCTGGGCCTGTTGGCCGCCGCCGTCGTGCTGATGGCGGTGTTCCTCGCGATCGAGGCGAAGGTCGCCGCGCCGCTGATGCCGCTCGCGCTGTTCCGGCTGCGCAGCGTCGCGGTCGCAAACGTGATCGGCGTGCTGTGGGCCGCGGCGATGTTCGCGTGGTTCTTTATCTCGGCGCTGTACATGCAGCTCGTGCTCGGCTACAGCC
>DATCSE010000325.1:0-5976 GCA_036568605.1 Burkholderiaceae bacterium
GCGCCCTTGCCGGACTTGGCCGCACCTTCGATCGCGGACCAGAGCTTGAGCATGTAGTTCAAGTCCCACTGCAGCTCGGGCGCGCTGCGGCCGATGCCGGCGGTGCGCGCGATCAGGCTCATGCCCTTGGGGTACTCGAGCTGGTCGAGGTTCTCCTTCAGCTCCTCGCGGTCCTCGCCCTCGATGCGCCGGCTGACGCCGCCGCCGCGCGGGTTGTTGGGCATCAGCACGAGGTAGCGGCCGGCCAGGCTGACGAAGGTGGTCAGCGCGGCGCCCTTGTTGCCGCGCTCTTCCTTCTCGACCTGGACCAGCAGCTCCTGGCCGTTGCTGATGCAGTCCTGGATCTTCGCGTCGCGCACGTTGGCGCCTTCACGGAAGTACTGCTTCGAGATCTCCTTGAACGGCAGGAAGCCGTGGCGGTCTTCGCCGTAGTCGACGAAACATGCCTCGAGCGACGGCTCGACGCGGGTCACGACCGCCTTGTAGATGTTGCCCTTGCGCTGTTCGCGGCCTTCGATCTCGGTCTCGAAGTCCATCAGTTTCTGGCCGTCGACGATGGCCAGGCGACGCTCCTCGGGCTGCGTCGCATTGATCAGCATGCGCTTCATTCGTGCACTCCAAAAGCGCGGGCCGTTGCGTACGGGTTCCGCGCATCGCTCTCACAGCCGCCTCGCCGGCGTTTGCCGGCTGGGCGACGATCGATGCACGAGAAACGAGAAGGAACCGAAGGGTGTCGCCCTGGACTGTGCGGCGGGCCGATCAGGCGGTCAACGAAGGACCGGCCGAGAGGCCCGCAAGCGCAGCGTTGGCGCGTGCGTGGCAGTGGCGTGGGCGGGGAGTTGCTGCGCTCGTCGTCGGGGCTGCCGTGCCGGCAGCGCGTGCGTCGCGCGGGCATGCGTCTCCTGGCCGCCCGTCCGCGCGCTGCACGCGGGCTGCGTCGCAGGCTCTTGGCCTTGGCAGCTCGCGCGCATGGCGCCGGAGATCGGGGGCGAGGGTCGACATTCCGCCTGGGTTCACTGGCCACGCGAGCAGAAGAAGCGCCGGGATGATGCTGCGCGATGGGTGCGCGCGGCGTCGGGGGCTTGCTCTCCTGCTCGGGAAAACCTTTTGATTGGGTTCGTTCTTGTTGCTCTATCGCCTGCGCGTCGGCCGCGCCGTCACATGGGGACGGTGCCCGCCGGGAGCGCGAGGCGCTGCATCACCGGATGACCGGGCTTCAGGCCCGATCGCACCACGACGCTAAACTGTGCAAAATCAAACACTTACAGCAGCTACGTGGCGCAACGGATTATAGGGGGCAAACGCGCCGCTGCGAGCGGCGTCGCGACCAAGCCCATGACGGTGGCCGAGCCGGCCGCCGCGGTGCGGCGAATCCGCATCGACGAAGGCTCCGATGGCCAGCGCCTCGACAACTTCCTGATCAAGCTGCTGAAGGGCGTGCCCAAGACGCACGTCTACCGCGTGATCCGTTCCGGCGAAGTGCGGGTCAACAAGGGCCGCGCCAGCGCCGACACGCGGCTCGCGCTGGGCGACGAGGTGCGCGTGCCGCCGGTGCGGGTCGCCGAGAAAGGCGAGGTCGACGAGCGGCCCGCGCCGCCGCGCGAGTTCGACGTGGTCTACGAAGACGAGCACCTGCTCGCGATCGCCAAGCCGGCCGGTGTCGCGGTGCACGGCGGCAGCGGCGTCAGCTTCGGCGTGATCGAGCAGTTGCGGCGCGCGCGGCCCGGCGCGAAGTTCCTCGAGCTGGTGCACCGGCTCGACAAGGAAACCTCCGGGCTGCTGCTGATCGCGAAGAGGCGCTCGGCGCTGGTCGCGCTGCAAGACCAGTTGCGCGCCCGAGAGACCGGCAAGACCTACGCGGCGCTGGTGATCGGCGAGTGGCCGGCCAGTCGCAAGGTCATCGACGTCGCGCTGCACAAGTTCCTGACCGCGCAAGGCGAGCGGCGGGTCCAGGCGGCTTCCACCGAGGATGGGGAGGCGGGCAAGCGCTCGATCACGCTGGTGCGCATCGCCCGCAAGTTGGCCGGCTACACGCTGCTGGACGTCACGATCAAGACCGGCCGCACCCACCAGATTCGCGTGCACCTGGCCCACGAGGGGCATCCGATCGTCGGCGACGACAAGTACGGCGACTTCGCGCTGAACAAGCTTCTGGCGCGCGGCGAGGCGGTGACGGACGTTCGCTTCGACCGCATGTTCCTGCACGCACGCCTGCTGCGTTTTACCCATCCCGCCAGCGGCGAGGTTCTCGAACTCGAGGCGCCGTTGCCGGCAGAATGCGAGCAGTTGCTGCATTCGTTGTCATGAATACTTCCCGCCAGTTCGACCTGATCGTCTTCGATTGGGATGGCACGCTGTTCGATTCGACGGCGCTGATCACGCGCTGCATCCAGGCGGCCTGCGCCGATGTCGGTTGCACGGTGCCCAGCGACACGCAGGCGAGCTACGTGATCGGCATGGGGCTGGCCGAGGCGCTGCAGCACGCGGCGCCGGCGCTGCCGCGCGAGCGCTACCGCGATCTGGCCGAGCGCTACCGTCATCACTACTTCTCGCGCCAGCACGAGCTGGTGCTGTTCGAAGGCGCGCTCGAGTTGCTGCGGCAGTTGAAGGAGCGCCGGCACCTGCTCGGCGTCGCGACCGGCAAGTCGCGCCGCGGGCTCGACGAGGCGCTGCGCGGCACCGCGTTGCGCAACGTGTTCGACGCGACCCGGACCGCCGACGAGACCGCTTCCAAGCCCGACCCGCGCATGCTGCTGGAGCTGATGGACGAGTTCGGCATCGGACCCGAGCGCACCGTGATGATCGGCGACACCACGCACGACCTGCTGCTCGCGGCCAACGCCGGCACCGCGAGCATAGGCGTCAGCTACGGCGCGCACGACCACGCCGCGTTCGCCGAGTTCGCGCCGCGGCATGTCGCGCATTCGGTCGCGGACCTGAGTGATTGGCTGGCACGCCATGGCTGAGTCCGGCCGCGGCCCTTACGTCCCGCCGCCGCTGCCGGCGGAGCCGCCGCGCGTCGAGCTGCCGCTGTGCGCCTCGGCCGAACTGGTCGAGCGCGGTGTCGCGCATGTGTTCGATGTGCTGCACTACGGCGAACCGGCGCGTGCGTTCGCGCTGCGCTTCGACGGCCGGGTGGTGGCCTACCTGAACCGCTGTCTGCACGTGCCGGCCGAGATGGACTGGCAGCCCGGCGAGTTCCTCGACAGCAGCAAGGAATACATCCTGTGCGCGACCCACGGCGCGGCCTACGAGCCGCAGGGCGGGCGCTGCGTCGGCGGCCCGTGCGGCCGCGGCAAGCTGACCGCGATCGAGGTGGCCGAACGCGACGGGCAGGTCTATTGGTATCCTTCCCGCGACACGCGACCGGCGTTCGCCGACTGATCGTCCCACCACCTTCTGCAACCTTGGCTGCCGCGCGCGAGCACGGCAGAACATCATGAGCACGCCCGAAGACAACCCGCCCCCGTCGCCCTACGAGCCCATGCCGCCGCCGATCCCGCCGCAGCCGGCCCCGCCGCCCGCGGTGATCGCTGCGGCACCGCCGGCCAGCGACACGCTGGCCGAGCAGTTCGCGCGCGCCTACCTGATGGACCGGCGCAGCGAACGCCGCTGGCGCGTGTTCTTCCGCTTGAGCTGGCTGCTGCTCGTGATCGCGATCGTCTACGGCGTGGTCGCGGCGCGCACCAAGGCGACCGCGCCCAGCGGCCCGCACACCGCCTTGATCGAGGTGCGCGGAGAGATCGCCGAAGGCGTCGAAGCGAGTGCCGAGAACCTGGTCTCGGGCATCAAGTCGGCGTTCGAGGACAACGGCGCGCAAGCGATCGTGCTGCGCATCAACTCGCCCGGCGGCAGCCCGGTGCAGGCCGGCATCGTCAACGACGAGATCCGCCGTCTGAAGAAGCTGCACCACAAGAAGGTCTATGCGGTCGTCGAGGAGACCTGCGCATCGGGCGCGTACTACATCGCGGTCGCGGCCGACGAGATCTACGTCGACAAGGCCTCCATCGTCGGCTCGATCGGCGTGCTGATGGACAGCTTCGGCGCAACCGGCCTGATGGACAAGCTGGGCGTCGAGCGCCGCCTGCTGACCGCCGGCGAGAACAAGGGCATCGGCGATCCGTTCTCGCCGCTGCAGCCCAAGCAGCGCGCCTACATCCAGGCGATGCTGGACCAGATCCACCAGCAGTTCATCGCGGTCGTGCGCGAGGGGCGCGGCAAGCGGCTGAAGGAGACGCCGGAGATGTTCAGCGGCCTGTTCTGGAACGGCGAGCAGGCGCTGCAGCTCGGCCTGGCCGACCACTTCGGCAACCTCGACTACGTTGCACGCGAAGTGGTCAAGGCCGAAGAGGTGGTCGACTACACGCCGAAGGAGAACGTCGCAGAGCGGCTGGCCAAGCGCTTCGGCGCGGCGATCGGCGCGGGGGTCGTGAAGACCTTGCAAGGCAGCATGACGCTGCGATAGCCCACCCGCCCCCGGCGCGCGCCGCGGCATCCGTCAGCGCGGGCTGACCACCGCCTCGACGTTGTTGCCGTCCGGGTCGATCAGGAACGCGGCGTAGTACTTCTCGCTGTATTCGGGCCGCGGTCCCGGCGCGCCGTTGTCGCGGCCGCCGGCGGCCAGGCCGGCCGCGTGGAAGCGCTGCACCGCGGCCTGATCGGGCGCGGCGAAGCAGATGTGCGCGCCCTTGGCCGGCGCGCGGTCGCTCAAGTGCAGCCAGAACGTGCTCGGGCCGGCGCCGTAGCCGGCGTAGTCTTCGCCGCTGGAATTCAGCGCGTGGCCCAGCGCGCCGAGCGCCGCGCTGTAGAAGCGCTGGCTCGCGGCCAGGTCCGTCACGCGGATGCCGATGTGGTCGTACATGTCTGCCTCCTGGGCAAGGTTCGTTCGATGAACCTCGATCTTAGGAAGCGCGCGCAAGCCGGTCTTGGAAATTCTTGCGCTCGCCACGGGCTGCGGCGCGAAAGCCGCCCGGCGAGATGCCGGCCGCGCGGCGGAAGGTGCGCACGAAGTTCGACAGGTCGTTGAAGCCGACCTCGAGCGCGATCTCGGTGATCGTGCGCGACGGCTCGCCCAGCAGCCGCGCCGCATGCCGCAGCCGCGTGCGCAGCAGGTACTGGTGCGGCGTGACGCCCAGCACCCGCGTGAACAGGCGCAGGAAATGGAATTCGCTGAGACCGGCCGCATGGGCTGAATCGGCCAGCTCCAGCGGCTCGGCGGCGTGCGCCTCGATCCACAGCGCCGCCTCGACCGCGCGGCGCCGGTCGATGCCGCGCAGCGCGGCCGGCTTGTCGGCGCGGCCGCTCGCGAGCTCGACATAGCGGTGCACGAACTGCAGGCCCGCTTCATCGAGGCTGACGTCGTCGGCCGCATCCGCGGCGCGCTGCGCGAGCTCGCCCATCACCATCAGCTCGGGCAGCGGCGGCAGCGCGCCGACACGCCACGCCTCGGGCCGTGCGCCCAGGGTGTCGACGAGCGCGGGGGCGACGCGAAAGCACAGGCACTCGTCGCCGCCGTCGCGATGTTCGTGCGTGCAGGTGTACTCCGCGCCGGGCCGCCCGACCAGCACCGAGCCCGCGACCAGCTCGTAGCCATGCCCGCAGCAGCGATAGCCGAAGCTGCCGCGCCGCACGAACGAGACCGAGTAGTCCTCATGCACCTCGGGATACGCCGCCTCGCCGGCCGCGGCGTCGCAGCGGTAGTCGATCACCGCGAGCGACCCGGCGCGCGCGGGCTCGAGCAACGGGGTCGCGCGGATCATCGGATGACGGCGCGGGCACCGGCTCAGGCGGCGCGCAGCATGCCCTTGGTCTCGATGAACTGGACGACCTCGGCGAGCCCGGCCCGGGTCTTCAGGTTCGTCATCACGAACGGCTTCAGCCCTTGCGGCGTCGTGCGCATGCGCTTGGTGTCGGCTTCCATCACGTCCAGGCTCGCGCCGACGTGCGGGGCGAGGTCGGTCTTGTTGATCACGAACA
>DATCSE010000326.1:0-13457 GCA_036568605.1 Burkholderiaceae bacterium
CGCAGTCGGGGTTCGTGCGGCAGGAGGACGTGCGGCTGGTCGACTTCCTGGGGAATCGGTTCGGGCAGGTGTACGCACACGACGCCGTCGCGCACGCCGCGTAGGCCATCGGGCCGAGGGTCGCTCTCGCGAGTCACCACCCGTTCGGGCTGAGCCTGTCGAAGCCCTGACGCGTGGAAGCTCGTGAAGTGACCGGCGCGCGGAACGGGTGTGCCAAGCTGCGCCCGCGTCAGGCCGCGTGCGCCAGCTCGTCCATCGCGTAGACCCGCCCGAAGCGATTGCTCAGGAAGGCCGCGAGCGGCACGTCTTCCTGGCGCACGAAACCGGCCTGCGGCAGACGGCCGTGCGCCAGCAGGTCCAGCATCGCGCACAGGCTGGAGGCGGTGGTGATCTGGATCGCGCTGCGCATCGTGCCGGCCAGCACGTGGCTGTAGATCTTGCGGGCGTAGGTGTCCTGCAGCAGCTTGCCGTCGCGCTGCCCGGCGACCGTCACGAAGATGATCACGACGTCCTGCAGCGTCGCCGGCACCGCCTGCTCGAGGATGTCCTTCAGCACGTCGCGGCGGTCCTTCAGGCGCAGGTCGTGCAGCAGCGCCTTCATGATCGCGGCGTGGCCCGGGTAGCGGATCGTGCGGTAGTTCAGCGTGCGCACCTTGCCGGCCAGCGTCTCGCACAAGGTGCCGAGGCCGCCGGAGGTGTTGAACGCCTCGTACAGCACGCCGTCCAGCGAGAACTCCTCGCGCTCCTCGAGCGCCGGCACCTCGCGGCGAACGCCGTCGACGATCGCTTCGCACGGCTCGCAGTACTCGTTGATGACGCCTTCGGTGCTCCAGGTCAGGTTGTAGTTCAGCGCATTGCTCGGGTAGGCCGGCAGCGCGCCGACGCGCATGCGCACCGAGTCCAGCGTGTCGAAGCGGCGCGCGAGGTCGGCCGCGACGATCGAGATGAAACCCGGTGCCAGGCCGCATTGCGGGATGAATGCGGTCTCGGCGCTGTCCTCGGCCAGCGCGCGGATCGTGCGCGTGCTGGCGACGTCCTCGGTCAGGTCCAGGTAGTGGACGCGCTCGTCCTTCGCCGCCTGGGCGACGCGCACGGTCAGGTGGTACGGCGCAGCGCTCAGAACCGCGAAGCGGCCACGCAGCGCGGCCCGCAGCGCGATCGGGTCGGTCACGTCCAGCTGCAGCGTCGACAGGCGCGGCGACTTGCGCGCAGCGCCGTCGATCTCGGCCAGCAGCGCCGCCGATCGGTCGGCGACGGTGACGCGGTAGCCGTGCGATTCGGGCGTGTCGACCAGCAGGTCGGCGACCACCGAGCCGATCTTGCCAGCGCCGATCACGAGGATGTCTTTCATCATGGCGAGCTCCGTTGAAGAGGCTGTCGATGGCGGGATTGTCCCGGCCGGTCGTGCAAACCGCATCTGGTCATCTGACGAAACGACGCCCATACTTCGGCAGATCGGCAAGATCGATTGAACAAAATGGCAAGATCCACAACGTCCGCATCACCGGCACCGGTTGCGCTGGACGCGACCGACCGCGCGCTGATCGCGTTGCTGCGCGACGACGCGCGCGCCAGCACCACCGAGCTCGCGCGCAAGCTCAAGCTCTCGCGCACGACGGTGCAGAGCCGCATGGAGCGGCTGCTGCGCCAGCGGGTGATCGCCGGCTTCACGATCAGCGTGCCCGACGAGCTCGAGGCCGACCTCGTGCGCGCCCATGTGCTGATCACGCTGGCGCCCAAGCGCAGCGCCGCGATCGAAACCGCGCTGCGCCGGATCGCCGAGGTGCGCGTGCTGCACTCGGTCAGCGGGCCGTTCGACCTGATCGCGATCGTCGCGGCCGCGTCCATCGTCGAGCTCGATGCACTGATCGACCGGATCGGCCAGCTCGACGGCGTCGAGCGCACGACCTCGGCGATCGTGCTGTCGACGCGGATCCAGCGCTGATCCTGCGCTGACGCTCAGCCGCCGCGCGGCGCGCCGACAACGATCGCCGGCAGCAGCCGGCCGACGCTCGCAAGCGTCGCATCGCGCGCCGCCGATGGCGCCGCGCTGTCCATCAGGAACGCCGCCACCAGCAGCGGGGCGCGGCCGTCCGGCGGCCAGACCACGGCCACGTCGTTGGACGTGCCGCCGCCGTCGCCGCGGCCGAACGAGCCGGTCTTGTCGCCTATCGTCCAGCCGTCCGGCAGCCCGGCCTTGAGGCGGTGCTCGCCGGTCGTGTTGGCACGCAGCCACTGCTGCAGCTGCGTGCGCGACGCCGCGGAGAGCGCATCGCCCAGGACCAGCTTTTGCAGGCTGCGCAGCATCGCATGGGGCGATGTGGTGTCGCGCATGTCGCCGGCGTGGCCATGGGCGTTCAACGCGGGCTCGGTGCGGTCCACGCGCGTGACGTCGTCGCCCAGCGTGCGCACGAACGCGGTCAGCGCCGGTGGGCCGCCGTAGCTCGCGAGGATCAGGTTCGCCGCGGCGTTGTCGCTGTACGTGATCGCGGCCTCGCACAGCGCGCCCAGCGTCATCCCGTCGGCCACGTGCTTCTCGGTGACCGGGGACCACGACAGCAGCGCGGTCGCGTCGTAGGCGATGCGCCGGTCCAGCGATTCCTGGCCGCGGTCGACGCGCCGCAGCACGTACGCACTGGCCAGCAGCTTGAACGTGCTGCACAGCAGGAAGCGTTCGTGCGCGCGGTGCGCGTAATGCGCGCCGGTCGCGGTGTCGAGGATCGCGACGCCGAGGCGGCCGCGGCTTGTCCGGTCGAGCTCGGCCAACTGCTGCTCGATCGGACGGCGCAGCGCGGGCGCGCCCGGAGCGCTGAGGTTTTCTGAGCCTGCCAGCGCCCGGCACGACGCCAGGCCCATCGTCGCGAGAGCCGCGAAGCGGCGTCGGTTCAGCATCGATTCTTCCTCGTGAAGTGTGTGGACATGGCGCAGACGATAGGTGGGCGGCGCGGCACCGACAATCGGAAATAATCGAGCGCAGCCCTTCAGAAAACTTCGGCCATGGACTTGCCTCTGAACGCGCTGCGGGCCTTCGAGGTCTCGGCCCGGCACCTGAATTTCACGCGCGCGGCCGACGAGCTGCACCTGACGCCGACTGCGGTCGGCCAGCACGTCAAGAACCTCGAACAGCGCCTCGGCAAGCCGCTGTTCCGGCGCGTGCCGCGCGGCCTTGCGCTGACCGACGAGGGGCTCGCGCTGCTGCCGGTGCTGACCGAATCGTTCGAGCGCATCAGCGCATCGCTGGCGGGCTTTCGCGAGGCCGGCCCGCGGGATGTGCTGTCGGTCGGCGCCGTCGGCACCTTCGCGGTCGGCTGGCTGCTGCCGCGGCTGCGCGCGTTCCAGCAGGCGCAGCCGCGCATCGACCTGCGCATCTTCACGAACAACAACCGGGTCGACCTCGCCGGCGAAGGGTTGGACTACGCACTGCGCTTCGGCGACGGCCACTGGCACGGCACCGTCGCGCTGCCGCTGCTGCGCGCGCCGCTCGCGCCGCTGTGCGCGCCGGCGATCGCGCAGCGGCTGCGCACGCCGCGCGACCTCGGGCGCGAGCCGCTGCTGCGCTCGTATCGCGCCGACGAGTGGGCAGCGTGGTTCAGCGCGGCCGGCGTCGCGGCGCCGCCCGTCGTGCGCGGCATGGTGTTCGACTCGTCGCTGGCGATGGCCGAGGCCGCGGCGCAGGGTGCCGGCGTCGCGCTGCTGCCGACCGCGATGTTCACGCGCGAGCTGGGCAGCGGCCGGCTCGTGAAGGTGTTCGCGACCGAGATCGACGCCGGCGGCTACTGGTTGACGCGGCTGCGCTCGCGCCGCGAGACCGCGGCGATGCGGGCGTTTCGCGATTGGCTGTTGCGGGCCGCCGGCGCGGGTGGCCACCCGTGAGGGCGTAACGAGAGGGCGAGCGCGGCCGCGTTCAGGACGAGGCTTGTCCCAGCGCGATCGTCGCGGCGCGACCGCGCTGCAGCGCCCGCAGCAGGAACACCGTGATCGACAGGTTCAGCAGGTTCCAGGCGATCCCGTTGACGAACGCCGCGTGGTATGAGCCGGTCAGGTCGAACACCTTGCCCGACATCCAGCCGCCCAGCGCCATGCCGAACAGCGTGCACATCAGCACCGTGCCGACGCGCGCGCCGGCTTCGGCGGGGGCGAAGTGCTCGCGCACGATGATCGCGTAGCTGGGCACGATGCCGCCCTGGAACAGCCCGAACAGCGCCGAGATCGCGTACAGCGAGACCAGCCCGTCGAACGGCAGGAACAGCAGCAGCGCAACGCCTTGCAGCACCGAGCCGAGCAGCAGCGTGCGCAGGCCGCCGATGCGGTCGCAGATCCAGCCGGAGACCAGCCGGCTGACGATGCCGCAGGCCAGCATCAGCGACAGCATCTGCGCCCCGCG
This sequence comes from Burkholderiaceae bacterium, assembly GCA_036568605.1. Classification (GTDB taxonomy): domain Bacteria; phylum Pseudomonadota; class Gammaproteobacteria; order Burkholderiales; family Burkholderiaceae_C; genus DATCSE01. The sequence continues at coordinate 4,385 of DATCSE010000326.1, forward strand.
CGCGGCGCCGTAGCCGAGGTCGCTGCAATACGCGACGATGTGAACCTGCGGCATCGCCATCGCGACGCAGCAGGCGACGCCGGCGATGCACAGCAGCGTCTGCGCATGGGCCGCCGAGAGTCCGAACGGGCGCTGCGACGGCAACGCTGCGCGCGACGCGCTGGCGCTGCCAGTCGCCGCAGGCACTGCCGCGGTCGGCGGGCGCGGCCGCAGGGCCAGTGCGAGCAGCGGCATCGCGACCGCGCACAAGACGCCGAGCCCGATGTAGGCCTGGCGCCAGCCGACGGTCTCGATCAGGTGCTGCACGATGGGCGGCCACAGCGCGCCGGCCAGGTAGTTGCCGCTCGCGCAGATCGCCACCGCGATGCCGCGCCGGCGCACGAACCACAACGAGGTGTCGGCCACCAGCGGCGCGAACGTCGCCGAGCTGCCCAGCAAGCCCAGCAGCACGCCGTGCGCGATCGCGAACTGCAGCACGCTGCCGCTCAGGCCGGCCGCGACGAAGCCGGCGCCCAGCCCAACCGCGCCGACCATCAGCGGCACCATGACCCCATGGCGGTCGGCCAGCCGGCCCATCAGCACGCCGCCGAGGCCGAAGCCCACCATCAGCAGCGTGTATGGCAGCGATGCGTCGGCGCGCGCGACGCCGAACTCGGCCTGCACCGGCGGCAGCACGACCGCGACGACGTACATCGCCGACGAGCCCAAGGTCATCAACGCAAGCGTCGCCATCAGGCGGGCCCAGGCATAGCGCGAGTCGGGGGCGTTGGAGGTCACGGGGCCGCAGTGTGCCCCCTCCGCGAAACCGGCGCGCTGGAACCTGGTACTGAACAACGTGAAGAGCCTGCAGGACGAACTCGGCGCGAACAATGTCACGATCGAGATCGTCGCCTGCGGCCCGGGCCTCAACGGCACCACTCGCGCAGCGGTTGCGTTGGGCCATCCAGCTCAAGTTCAGTGCAGGGCGGGCCGATAAACCGGTCAGTCCCCGCCAGCCTGCCGCGAGCAGGCGATCCGAATTCGCCCCATGAAAGCCACTGCCCCCGTCAAGGAGATGATCGATGTCGATGCGCTGCGCATCGGCATGTTCGTGCATCTGGACGTCGGCTGGATGTCGCATCCGTTCCCGCTCAGCAGCTTCCGGATCTCGTCGGCCGACCAGGTTGCGACGATCCGCTCGCTGGGCCTGCAGCGCGTGCGCTGGAGCCCGCAGCAAAGCGATATGACGGGCGTGCCCGAGGCCCGGGTGCGCGAGTTCGCGGCCTCGGCCGCGGCGCCGCTGCTCGACCTGCTGCCCGGCCAGACGCTCGCGCCCACGATTGCCGTCGATGCCGAGGCCGTCGCCCGCTCCGAGCACCGCCGCCTGCTGGCCGAGCAGCGCGCCGCGCTGGCGCTGTGCGAGCGCCAGTTCGCCGAGGCGGCGCACGAGTGCAAGCAGATCACCGAGATGGTCGTGCTGAAGCCGCAGCAGGCGCGCGCCAACGCCGAGGCGCTGGCCGGCGCGCTGGCCGCGAAGATGCTGGCGGCCGACGAGCTGTGCATCCGCCTGCTCAGCGATGCGGCCGGCGACAAGGCTTCGGCCCATGCGCTGAACGTCGCGATCGTCTCGATGCTGATGGCGCGCAGCTTCGGTCTGTCCGATGCCGAGATGATGGACCTGGGCGTCGGCGCGATCCTGCACGACATCGGCAAGCTCGAGGTGCCGGACCGGCTGCGCCACCGCGAAGACCATTTCACGCCGGCCGAGCAGCGTGCGTACGAGGAGCATGTCGCGCACGGCGTCGCGACCGCGCGGCGCATGGGCCTGTCGGCCGGCGCGACGCTGGTGATCGCGCAGCACCACGAGCAGGCCGACGGCAGCGGCTTCCCGCTGCGCCTGAACAGCGACCGCATGACCGCCGCGGCGCGCATCGTCTCGATCGTCAACCGCTACGACAACCTCTGCAACCCGAACCTGAGCGCGAAGGCGCTGACGCCGCACGAGTCGCTGTCGCTGCTGTTCGCCCAGGGCAAGACCAAGTTCGACACCGCGATCCTCGGCGCGTTCATCAAGATGATGGGCGTGTACCCGCCGGGCTCCGCGGTGCAGCTGACCGATGACCGCTATGCGGTGGTGGTCGGCGTGAACTCGAGCCGGCCGCTGAAGCCGCGCGTGATGGTGCACGAGGCCAAGGTGCCGCGCGACGAAGCGCTGATCCTCGACCTCGAGAGCGTGCCGGGCCTGGGCATCCGGCGCAGCCTGCGGCCGCAGCAGCTGCCCCCGGAATCGCTCGACTACCTCGCGCCGCGTCCGCGCGTGGCGTACTTCTTCGAACCGGTCCAGGTCGGGGAGCCCGACTGATGAAACCGCAGGACCGCGCGCCGGGCACGACGACCACGTTGCCGCCCGCCACGCTGGCGGCGTGGCGCGCCTTCGCCGACATCATGCTGCACGCCGCCTGGCTGGTGCGGGCGGCGCCGGTGCCGCGCATCGTCGCGGTGAACGGCGCGGCCGCGGCGCTGGCTCGCGTCCAGCCTTCGGCGCTGGCCGGCCATGCGGTGCTGGACCTGCTGGCGTCACCCGAAGACGATGCGTTCTGGCGCGAAGCGGCCGACGCGGCCGGGCACGAGCGCGCGCTCGAGATCGAATCCGACACCTTGCTGCGCCGCCTCGACGGCAGCATCGTTCCGGTGCGGCGCCGGGTGCGCGCGTTGCATCTCGGCGCGGCCGGCGGCGGTGATGCCGATGCCGCGGCGCTGTACGTCGTCGCGCTGCACGACCGCAGCGCGCAGCTGCAGGCCGAACGTGCGCTGGAGCTGAGCCTGACCGACCTGCGCTCGACGCTGGACTCCACGCACGACGGCATCCTCGTGACCGACCTCGCCGGGCGCATCCGCAATTTCAACCGGCGTTTCGCGGCGCTCTGGGCGATGCCCGAGGAGCTGCTGGTGCGCGGCCAGGACGATGCCGTGTTCGAGTGGATGCGGCGCGGCGTGGCCGATGCCGGCGCGTACATGCGCCGCCTCGCCGCGATCGAGGCCGGCGCCAACTCGCGCGCAGTCGACGTCCTGCGGCTGCGCTCGGGCAAGGTGTTCGAGCGCGTCGTGACGCCGCAGTTCAACCAGGGCCAGCCCGTCGGACGGGTCCATGCGTTTCGCGACGTGACCGAGAAGCTCGAGGCGCACGAGCGCATCCAGCTGCTGTCGTACACCGATGCGCTGACCGGGCTGCCGAACCGGCAGCTGCTCGCCGACCGGATCGAGGTCGCGCTCGCGACCGCGCGGCGCGACGGCTCGCCGTTCGCGTTCCTGCTGCTGAACCTGGACCGCTTCGGCCAGATCATCGAAGCGTTCGGGCACGGCGTGGCCGATCGCGTCCTGGTCGACGTGGCCGAGCGCATCAAGGGCTGCGTGCGCCAGATCGACACGGTTGCGCGGCTGGGGGCCGACGAGTTCGTGATCGTCGTGCAGCAGGTCGACGAGCGCGGCGCCGAAGCCGCCGCGCTGCGCGTGATCGAGGCGCTGAAGCAGCCGTTCGTGCAGAGCGATGCGAAGGGCGACATGCGCTTCACGGTGACGGTCAGCATCGGCATTGCGATGCACCCGGGCGACGCCGCCGATCTCGACGAGCTGGAGCGCCGCGCCAGCGCCGCGATGCGCGAGGTCAAGGGCGCGGGGCGTGCCGGCTTCCGCTTCTTCCAGCGTTCGCGGCCCGCGCTGCAAGGCGATGCGCCACTGCGCTCGCGCATGAAGCTGGACCATGCGATGCGCCAGGCGCTCGCGCAGGGCCGCATGCGGGTGCACTACCAGCCGCAGGTCGAGCTGCTCGGCGAGGCCGCCGGCCGCACGATAGGCGCCGAGGCGCTGATCCGCTGGCACGACCCCGAGCTCGGCGAGATCTCGCCGGGCGAGTTCATCCCGATCGCCGAGGAGAGCGGCTTCATCGTCGCGATCGACGACTGGGTCCTGCACCAGGCCGTGCAGCAGGCGGCCGCGTGGCATGCGGCCGGGTCGGCGCTCGTGATGTCGGTCAATGTCTCGGCGCTGCAGTTCCAGCAGCCGGGTTTCGTCGATCGCGTGGCTGCGGTGCTGCGCCAGCACGGGCTGCCGCCGTCTCTGCTCGAGCTCGAGCTGACCGAATCGATCCTGATCCAGGATGCGCAGGAGGCGATGCTGCGGCTGCAGGCGCTGGCGCAGCTGGGCGTCAAGCTCGCGATCGACGACTTCGGCACCGGCTACTCCAGCCTCGCCTACCTGAAGCGCTTCCCGATCGGCCGGTTGAAGATCGACCGCAGCTTCGTCGCCGGGCTGCCCGACGAGGAGAGCGATGCGGCGATCGTGCAAGCCATCATCAGCATGGCGCGCGCACTGCACCTGAGGGTGGTGGCCGAAGGGGTCGAAAGCCACGCGCAGTGCCGATTCCTGCAACGCAGCGGCTGCGACCAGGCCCAGGGTTATCTGTTCGCGCCGGCGCTCGATGCGGCGGCGTTCGAGCGACACCTGCGCCACGAGAGCGTCGCGAACGCGGCGACCGGTCCGGCCGAAACAGAACCGGCGCCACTCGCCGGTTGACACCCGCGCAACCCGCGGGTCCGCACGGTCGCGCGCGGCCTTGCCGGCACGAATGAGCCGTTTTTTGTACAGTCCGGCAACCGGAGGAACGCCTTCATGTCGGTCATCGATGCATTGCTGGAACGCAAACTGGCCAATCTGACCCTGCCGCTCGCACTGGTGCTGCCCGACGGGCATCGCGTCGGCCCCACGGACGCCGCGGTGACGTTGCGCTTGAAGGACCTGGGGACGCTGGTCCACATCAGCAGCGGCGAGATCGGCAAGGTCGCGGAGGACTACGTCGAAGGGCGGCTCGACTTCAGCGGCAGCGTGCGCGACCTGATGACCATCGCGACGCAGATGATCGACCGCGACCCGACCCACACCGGCGCGAGCAAGTCGGCGCTGAGCTGGTGGCAGGAGATCCGCCAGAACGCCCGCTCGCGTCGCAGCCACCATCTGCAGGCCGATGCGCAGCAGATCCAGTTCCACTACGACGTCTCCGACGAGTTCTATGCGCTGTGGCTGGACCCGCGCCGGCTCTACTCATGCGCGTACTTCCGCGACGCGGACATGACGCTCGCGCAAGCGCAGGAAGCCAAGCTCGATCACATCTGCCGGAAGCTGATGCTCAGGAGCGGCGAGCGGTTCCTCGACGTCGGCGCCGGCTGGGGCGGCCTGCTGCTGTGGGCCGCCGAGCACTACGGCGTGGAGGCGCACGGCATCACGCTGAGCAAGAACCAGCATGCGCACGTGAACAAGCTGATCGAGGAGCGCGGCCTCTCCGGCCGCGTGACGATGGAGCTGCGCGACTATCGCGAGCTGCCGGAGGACCAGCCGTTCGACAAGATCGCCTCGGTAGGCATGTTCGAGCATGTGGGCCGTGCGTACCTGCCCGAATACTTCGCGAAGCTGCGCCGGCTGCTCGCGCCCGGCGGCCTCTTGATGAACCATGGCATCACCGCAGGCGGCACGCGCAACCACCAGCTCGGTGCCGGCATCGGCGACTTCATGGAGCGCTACATCTTCCCGGGCGGCGAGCTGCTGCACGTCTCGAAGGTCACCGAGGTGATGGCCGAGGCGGCGCTCGAGCCGCTGGACCTCGAGAACCTGCGCCCGCACTACGCGAAGACGTTGTGGGCCTGGAGCGATGCGCTCGAGGCGCAACTGCCGCAGGCGCGCGACCTGACGCGCGACAGCGTCGTGCGCGCGTACCGCCTGTACCTCGCCGGCAGTGCGATGGGCTTCGAGCAAGGTTGGTTGCAACTGTTCCAGATGCTCGCGTCGCGGCCCAGCGGCGACGTTTCCGACGGGCCGCTGCGCGGCGCACAATCGGTATATCCGTTCAACCGCGGGTACATGTACGACCGCTGACCCATGCTCTACAAGTTCAAGTCCAAGGCCGCCGGCGATGTGATCATGCTCGGGCCGAACGGCGACGAGGTGCTGCGCATCATCGGCAAGGCACCGGCGCCCAAGGGCATCATCGAGGTCGCGGCGATGCCGGCGGCGATCGCGGCGCTCGAGCAGGCCGTGGTCGCCGACGACGTGGCGCGCGAGCGGGCCGAACGCGAAGCCCAGGCGGAGGGCAAGAAGCTGCCGCCGGCCGAAGGCGTCACGCTGCGCCAGCGCGCGTGGCCGATGATCGAGATGATGAAGCGCGCGTCGGCCGAGAAGGCCGACATCGTATGGGGCGTCTGACTGAGATGGCCCACCCCTGTAGCGCCTTCGGCGCTCCCCCTCAAGGGGGCGACGCCAGCGGACCGGCAAAGCCGGATCCGCGGCGTCCGCTTGGCTACGCTTGGTTCACGTGTCGAGAGTGGGAAACTGAAACGAAGAGAGTGATGAGGTTCGAGTCATGAAGCTTTGGAGCGACAGCTGGATCAACGGCGAGCGCATTCCGGTCCGCTACGCCGCCGGCAAGCCGGATGGCGCCGGCGGCGCGACGTTCTCCGACAACCTGAACCCGCATCTGGCGTGGAGCGAAGTGCCGGCCGGCACCAAATCGTTCGCGCTGATCTGCCACGACTTCGATGTGCCGAGCCGCGGCGACGACGTCAACAAGACCGATCGCGAAGTGCCGGCTGACCTGCCGCGCGTCGACTTCTTCCACTGGGTGATGTGCGACCTGCCGGCCAGCCTCGGCGAGATTCGCGAGGGCCAGTTCAGCCGCGGCTTCACCACGCGCGGCAAGAGCGGCCCGGCGGTCGCGGATCTTCCAGGCGCGCGCCACGGCCTGAACGACTACACCGGCTGGTTCGCCGGCAACGCCGAGATGGCCGGCGACTACTTCGGCTACGACGGCCCGTTCCCGCCGTTCAACGATTCGCTGATCCACCACTACGTGTTCACCGTCTATGCGCTGAAGATCGAGCGCGCGCCGGTCGAAGGCAAGTTCACCGGTGCGCAGCTGCGCGAGGCGATCTACCCGTATGTGCTGGCCGAGGCCACGCACTCGGGCACCTACACGCTGAACAAGCGCCTGCTCGGGAAATGACGGCCCCCCGCCCGATGGGTACATCGGACGACCCCCCAGGGGAGTGCGGGCCGGCTTGGGAGCGGCCCGGCGCTCGGCCCGCAGCGGGCGATGAGCATGCACTGGCGACTCGCGTGCTCGCGGTGCGCCATGGCGAGACCGACTGGAACGTCGAGAACCGCATCCAGGGTCAGCTCGACGTGCCGCTGAACGATGTCGGCCGCTGGCAGGCGCACCGGCTCGCGCTGGCGATGGCCGAGGAGTCGGTCGATGCGATCTATGCGAGCGACCTGCTGCGCACCGTGCAGACCGCGACACCGACGTCGCGCGGCTGCGGCGTCGACGTGGTGACCGACACCGGTTTGCGCGAACGCGGCTTCGGCGTGTTCGAGGGCCTGACCTTCACCGAGATCGAGCAGCGCTGGCCCGAGCAGAGCGCACGCTGGCGGCGCCGCGACCCGAGCTTCGGCGCCGAGGGCGGCGAGACGCTGGGCGACTTCTATGCGCGCAGCGTCGACGCCGCGACCCGGCTCGCCGCCGCGCATGCCGGCCAGACCATCGTGCTGGTCACGCACGGCGGCGTGCTCGACTGCCTGTACCGCGCGGCCTCGCGCGTGCCGCTCGATGCGCCGCGCTCGTGGCAGATCGGCAATGCGAGCATCAACCGGCTGCTGTACACGCCGCAGGGCTTCACGCTGGTCGGCTGGGCCGACGACTACCACCTCGACGATGCATCGCTGGACGAAACCGGCGACGGCACGCCGCCGGCCCTGCTGCGCGAAGGGGCCGCCTGATGGCCGAGCCGCTGCCGGGTACGCCGGTCGCGGCGCTGGACACGCCGGCGCTGGTCATCGACCGCGACGCGATGCAGCGCAACCTCGCGTCGATGGCCGCGTTTGCGCGTGAGCATCGGGTGCGGCTGCGTCCGCATGCGAAGCTGCACAAGAGCGCGCTCGTCGCGAAGTTGCAGATCGAAGCCGGCGCGGTCGGCGTCTGCGTGCAGAAGCTGAGCGAGGCGGAGGTGCTGGCCGAACGCGGCGTTGCCGACATCTTCATCAGCAACGAGGTGATCGCTGCCTCCAAGCTCGAGCGGCTGGCTCAGCTCGCGCTGCGCATCAAGCTCGCGGTGGCGGTCGACTCGGCGCTGGGCATCGAGCGCCTCGCCGCCGCGCTGAAGGCGCGCGGCGCGAGCGCCGATGTGTTCGTCGAGATCGACGTCGGCCAGGGACGCTGCGGCGTCGCGCCGGCTGCGGCGGGCGCCCTGGCGCACCAGGTGGTCTCGCACGGCCTGCGTTTCGCCGGGCTGCACGCCTACCACGGCAAGGCCCAGCATCTGCGCAGCGCGGCCGAGCGCGAGGCGGCGCTGCACCACGCCGTCGCGCTGGTGCGCGCGGCGCAGGCCGGCATCACGCGCGCGGGCATCACCTGTCCGCTCGTGACCGGGGCCGGCACCGGGACCTTCATGCACGAGGCGACCAGCGGCGTCTACGGCGAGCTGCAATGCGGCAGTTATCTGTTCATGGACCGCGACTACGCCGAGAACGAGCCGACACCGCGTGCGCCGCGCTTCGAGCACGCGCTGTTCGTCAAGTCGCAGGTGATCAGCCGCGGCAGCGCGCACGCGGTCGTCGATGCCGGACACAAGGCGCATGCGATCGACTCCGGGTTGCCCAAGGTCTGGCAGCGCGACGACCTGGAGTTCGGCAACGGCGGCGATGAGCACGGCATCCTGCGTATGCGCTCGCACGGTTCGAACGCCGCCGCGGCGCTGCCCGAGCTGGGCGACACCGTTTGGCTCATACCCGGTCATTGCGACCCGACGGTGAACCTGCACGACCGCTACATCGTCGTGCGCGGCGGCCTGGCCGACGGCGTCGTCGACGCCGTCTGGCCCGTCGATGCGCGAGGTTGCTTGAGCTAAGCTCCACGCAGGAGACAACCACACCGACGAGGCGCCATGACCGGCCCGCAGATCATCGTCCTCGCGACGCCGGTGTTCTTCCTGCTGATCGGCCTCGAGCTTGCGATCGGCTGGCGTCGCGGTCGCAACACCTACCGGCTCAACGA
>DATCSE010000327.1:0-11499 GCA_036568605.1 Burkholderiaceae bacterium
GGGCCTGTCCGAGCAGACGGCGGCGCAGCCTCGCGGCGCGACAGGCGCCAGCCAGGCCGGGACGCCGCTCGCGGGCTGAGCCGCCGGCGGCAGCGGCCGCCCGCGCTGCGGGCTTCGCCGCATCGCATGCCGGTCAATGCGACATCAGCACCGGCACGTTCATCGCTTCCAGCATGCCGCGGGTCGCGCCGCCGAGCACACGCTGCATCCAGCGGGCGTGACCGTAGGCGCCCATCACGACCAGGTCCGCGTGCATCTCGGCCGCCCGCAGGCGTATCGCGTGCGACAGCCCCTGCTCGCAGGTCTCCACATAGGCCTTGCTCGCGATGCCGTGGCAGGTGAGCCAGCGCTGAATCGCCTCGACGCTGGCGCGGCGCGCCGGTTCGCTGCCGTCGTCGGGCTCGCGCCAGCAGACGACCTGGAGCTGACTTGCGTGCCGCAGCAGCGGCAGGGCGTCGGCCAGCGCGCGTGCCGCTTCGCGGCTGTCGTCCCAGGCGACCAGCACATTCGAGCCGGGATGCTCGAACGTGCCGGCGTGCGGCAGGATCAGCGTCGGCCGGGCGCTGTGCAGCACGACGTCTTCGACCAGCGTGCGCGTCGGCTCGTGCGAGGCGGACCGTGCGTCGGGCCAGGCCTGACTCAACACGACGAGATCGTGGTACTGCGCATGCCGCACCAGCGAGCGCGTGCGATCGGCCTCGTCGATCACGGCTTGCGCGGCGCTCAGCCCGGCGGCGTGGCAGGCATCGCGGAAGCGCTGGGCCGTCTGCTCGGTCCGGTCGCGCAGCGTGTCCCAGGCGCGAGCCGCATAGTCGCCCAGCCAGGTGCCTGGCTCGGGCGGCAGATCGATCAGGCCGGTCGGCGCGAGGCCGACGAGATGGCACTCGCGCTCGCGCGCCATGCGGATCGCGCACTGCACGCGCGCATCGCAGGCGGCACTGTCGTCGAGGAACACCAGCAGGCTGCGGTAGGTCATGGGTACTCCGAGATCAGCGCGATGTCGTTCGCAGGCCCAGCAGGGCGTACAGCGGACAGAAGGCCACCAGGCCGGTCAGCAACGGCACCAGGCCGACATAGCCCCATGCGCCGATGCGGCCGAAGGCGGCCAGCACGATCAGAACGAAGCCGACCAGCAGGCGCAGCAGGCGGTCGAGATTGCCGACATTCAGCTCGGTCATGGATGACTCCTCGAGGAAAGCGCGGGCGACTTGCCGACAGGATCGCAGGCGCCCTCGAACAGGCGTTGATGCACATCAAGCGGATGGCCGCGTCGATGTGCCTTGCGATGGATCAAGCCGCTGGTTGCGGACAGCCGCACCATGACGGCATCACGCGTGACCGGAGACCGCCATGAAGATCCTGCTGCCCGTCGACGGGAGCGAGCACACCAAGCGCATGCTGGCCTACGTGGCCGCGCACGACGAGCTGCTGGGCCAGCAGCACGAGTACACGGTTCTGACCGTCGCGGCGCCGCTGCCCAGCCATGCCTCGCGGTTCATCGACCGCGGCACGCTGGACGACTATTACGACGAGCAGGCCGAGCACGTTCTGAAGCCGGTGCGCGCGTTCGTCGAGCAGCGGCAATGGCGCGTGCGGCTGGTTCATCTCTGCGGCCATGCGGCCGAGACGATCGCGGCGTTCGCGGCCAGCGAGAAGACGGGCCTGATCGTGATGGGCAGCCACGGGCACACGTCGCTGGGCAACGTGCTGCTCGGCTCGGTGGCGGCCGGCGTGCTGGCGCGCTCCAGGGTGCCGGTGCTGCTGATCCGCTGAGTGCCGCTTGTCGGGTCCGATGAGTCCGCCCGCGCCGCTGCGCGCCGGAGCCGTCGCCGAGGCGGCCCGCGCGTCGGTGATCGACGATCCGATCGAGCTGGCCGCCTTCACGCGCTGGGAGGATGGGGGCAGCAGCGGCGACAACGGCACGATCGCCGAATCGTCGCTGCGCATCGTCGGCATGCATTGCGCGGCGTGCGCGGGGACGATCGAGCAGGCGCTGCTGCGGCAACCCGGCGTCGTCGACGCGCAGGTCAGCGCGGCCGCCCAATGCGCGACGGTGCGCTGGGATGCGCGCCGGACCCGCGCATCGGCGCTGGTCCGCGCAATCGAGGCGGCCGGCTACGCCGCGGTGCCCGATACCGCGGCCGCGGCGCGCATGCAGCGCGTCCGCGAGGGCCGCAGCGCGCTGTGGCGCCTGTTCGTCGCGGCGTTCTGCGCGATGCAGGTGATGATGTTCGCGGCGCCGGCGTATTTCAGCGCCCCGGGCGAGCTGGCGCCGGACCACAAGCGGCTGCTCGACTGGGCGAGCTGGCTGCTGACCCTGCCGGTGCTGCTGTTCTCGGCCGCACCGTTCTTCGCCGGCGCCTGGCGCGCGCTGCGCCAGCGGCGCATCGGCATGGACGTGCCGGTTGCGCTGGGCATCGCGGTCGCGTTCGTCGCGAGCAGCGGCGCGGCGTTCGACCCCGGCGGCCCGTTCGGCCATGAAGTCTGGTTCGACTCGCTGACGATGTTCGTCGCGTTCCTGCTGGGCGGCCGTTATCTCGAGATGCGCGCGCGGCACCGTGCCGAGACCTCGCTGGAAGAGGCGACCGGCCGCCTGCCGCAGACGGTGCTGCGCCTGGCGGATGACGGCCGCGTCGAATCGATCAGCGCGAGCCGGCTGCGCGCCGGCGATCGGGTGCGCGTGCCGGTCGGCCAGGCGTTCGCGGCCGACGGCGTGCTGACCGACGGCGCGACCACGGTGGACGAGTCGCTGCTGACCGGCGAATCGCGTCCCGTCTCGAAGACCGGTGGCGATGCCGTGGTCGCCGGCAGCCTCAACCTGCAGTCGCCGGTGGACATGCGGGTCGAGCGCGTCGGAGCGGACACGCGCTACGAGGCGATCGTCGCGCTGATGCGCGCCGCGCGCAGCCAGCGGCCGGCGATGCTGGCGAGCGCCGCGCGCTGGGCCGGGCCGTTCCTGTGGGTCGTGCTGCTGCTCGCGGCGGCGGCCGGTGCGGCGTGGAGCGTGTTTGATCCGGCGCGCGCGCTGTGGGTCGTCGTCTCGGTGCTGATCGTCACCTGCCCGTGCGCGCTGTCGCTCGCCGCGCCCAGTGCGCTGCTGGCCGCGGCCGGCGCGATGGGCCGGCGTGGCCTGCTGCTGCGCCGCCTCGATGCGATCGAGGGGCTCGCGCGGATGCGGACCTTGTTCGTCGACAAGACCGGCACGCTGACCGAAGGGCAGCTGCGTTGCGTGGCCGTCGTCGCGGCGACCGGCGGCGAGGCCGTCGACCTGCAGGCCTTGCAGGGCCTGGCCGCGTCGCTGGCCGCGTGGTCCGGCCATCCGCTGGCGCAGGCGCTGCGTGCGGCCTACGCGCCGGCCGGCACCGTATGGCGCAGCGTGCGCGAGGTGCCGGGCGACGGCCTCGAAGGCGTGGCCGAAGACGGGCGACGCTGGCGCCTCGGCTCGCCGGCATGGACCGGCGCGCCAGCGCGAGCCGATGCGCGCGGCGTGCAGACCTGCCTGGCCTGCGACGGGCGCTGGCAGGCGAGCTTCCTGTTCGACGAGCGCGTGCGAGACGCGTCGGCCGCGGCCGTCCGGGCGCTGCAGCGCGACGGCGTGCGCGTCTGCCTGCTGTCCGGCGACGACCCGGCGCGCGCCGGCCGCATCGGCACGCAGCTCGGGCTGGACGACGCGAATGGCGCGATGACGCCCGCGGCGAAGCTCGAGGCGGTGTGCGCGGCGCAGCGCCGCGGCGAGATCGTCGCGATGCTCGGCGACGGCATCAACGACGCGCCGGTGCTCGCGCAGGCCGATGTCTCTTTCGCGATGGGCGAGGGCGCGCTGCTCGCGCGCGCGCAGGCCGACGGCGTGCTTGTCTCGAACCGGCTCGACGACCTCGTGCGCGCACGCGCGCTGGCCCGCAGGACGCGGCGCATCGTGCACCAGAACTTCGCCTGGGCGGCTGCCTACAACGCCGCCTGCGTACCGCTCGCGCTCGCCGGCGCGCTGCCGCCGTGGGCCGCGGGCCTGGGCATGGCGGCGAGCTCGCTGGTGGTCGTGCTGAACGCGTTGCGCCTCGCGCGCTGAACGAGGAGGCTTCGATGGAGACCCTGTACCTGCTGATTCCGCTGTCCGCGCTGCTGGTGCTGGGCGTGCTGGGCTTGTTCGCATGGGCCTTGCACGGCGGGCAGTTCGACGACCTCGAGCGCGAAGGCGAGCGCATCGTCGCCGCGTCGCCGCTGCCGGTTGATGTGGATCAACCCTCGCACCCGGTGCGCACAGAAGAATTCCATCCAGCCGCGTAGTACCCCGCGACAGAGGAAAGCAGATGATCGACAGCTTCGCGCCGCCCAGCCCGTCATCGGTCTACGACGATGCCGTGGTCCGCAACTTCTCGATCGCCGCCGTCGTCTGGGGCGTGGTCGGCATGCTGGTGGGCGTGTTCATCGCCGCGCAGCTGACCTGGCCCGAGCTGAACTTGGGCATCCCGTGGCTGAGCTACGGTCGGCTGCGCCCGCTGCACACCAACGCGGTGATCTTCGCGTTCGGCGGCTGCGCGCTGATGGCGACCAGCTACTACGTCGTGCAGCGCACCTGCCAGACGCGGCTGTTCGCGAGCACGCTCGCGTCGCTGCACTTCTGGGGCTACCAGCTCGTGATCGTGCTCGCGGCGATCTCGCTGCCGCTGGGCCACACGCGCGGCAAGGAATACGCCGAGCTCGAGTGGCCGATCGCGGCGCTGCTCACGGTCGTGTGGGTGCTGTACGCGATCGTGTTCTTCGGCACGATCGGCATCCGCAAGGTCCGCCACATCTACGTCGCCAACTGGTTCTACGGCGCGTTCATCATCGCGGTGGCGCTGCTGCATGTCACCAACGCCGCGGTCATCCCGGTGAGCTGGACCAAGAGCTACTCGGCCTACGCCGGCGTGCAGGACGCGATGGTGCAGTGGTGGTACGGGCACAACGCGGTCGGCTTCTTCCTGACCGCGGGCTTCCTCGGGATGATGTACTACTTCATCCCCAAGCAGGCCGAGCGCCCGGTGTACAGCTACCGGCTGTCCATCGTGCACTTCTGGGCGCTGATCTTCACGTACATGTGGGCCGGCCCGCACCACCTGCACTACACCGCGCTGCCCGACTGGGCGCAAAGCGTCGGCATGGTGTTCTCGCTGGTGCTGCTCGCGCCGAGCTGGGGCGGCATGATCAACGGGATCATGACGCTGTCGGGCGCGTGGCAGAAGCTGCGCGACGACCCGATCCTGAAGTTCCTCATCGTCAGCCTGTCGTTCTACGGCATGGCCACGTTCGAGGGGCCGATGATGTCGATCAAGACGGTGAACTCGCTGTCGCACTACACCGACTGGGGCATCGCCCACGTGCATTCGGGCGCGCTCGGCTGGGTGGGCCTGATCTCGATGGGCTCGCTGTACTACCTGATCCCGCGCATGTTCGGCCAGAACCGCATGTACAGCGTCAAGGCGATCGAGCTGCACTTCTGGATCTCGACGGTCGGCATCGTGCTGTACATCGCCGCGATGTGGATCGCCGGCGTGATGCAGGGCCTGATGTGGCGCTCGGTCAACGCCGACGGCACGCTGGTCTACAGCTTCGTCGAGAGCGTGAAGGCGACCTACCCGTTCTACCTCGTGCGCCTGGTCGGCGGGCTGCTGTACCTGAGCGGCATGCTGGTGATGGTCTGGAACACCTACAAGACCGCGATGCAGGGCCGCTACCAGGCCGTGCGCATCCCGCTGGGTGCAGCGGCCCAGGCCTGACACCTTCCGGAGCTATCCCCCATGGCATCACAACACGACAACGCCGCGAAGCCCGAGCGCTTCTCGCACGCGACGATCGAGACCCACAACTTCCTGATGATCGTGCTGATCCTGCTGGTCGTCGCGGTCGGCGGGCTGGTCGAGATCGTGCCGCTGTTCTTCCAGCGGTCGACCACGCAGCCGGTCGAGGGGCTCAAGCCGTACACGGCGCTGCAGCTCGCCGGGCGCGACGTCTACATCCGCGAGGGCTGCTACGGCTGCCACTCGCAGATGATCCGGCCGCTGCGCGCCGAGACGCTGCGCTACGGCCACTACTCGACGGCCGGCGAGTTCGTCTACGACCACCCGTTCCAGTGGGGCAGCAAGCGCACCGGGCCGGACCTGCATCGCGTCGGCGGCCGGTACAGCGACGAGTGGCACCGCATCCACCTGATCAACCCGCGCGACCTGGTGCCGGAATCGAACATGCCGTCGTACCCGTGGCTCGCCAGCGGCACCGTCGATCCGGGCGAGATGGCGCCGAAGATGCGCGCGCTGCGGCGCGTCGGCGTGCCTTACAGCGATGCCGAGATCGCGAAAGCGGGCGACGAGGTCCAAGGCAAGACCGACCTCGACGCGCTGGTGGCCTATCTGCAGGTGCTCGGCACGAGCTTGAAGTGAGGAGCATGGGCATGGACGTGAACGACCTTCGCAACAGCGTGATGCTGCTGCTGTTCCTGATCTTCGGCGGCATCGTGTCGTGGGCATGGTCCGGGCGCAACCGGGCGCGCTTCGACGAGGCGCAGCGACTGCCGTTCCGCGACGACGAGCCGTCGGGAGGAGCCGGACATGAGTGACTTCTTCTCCGCCGGCTGGTCGGTGTACATCGCCGCAGCCACCGTGCTCGGGCTCGTCGGCTGCCTGATGCTGCTGGCCATCGCGAGCCGCACCAAGGCCGCCTCGAAGGACGGCTCGACCGGCCACGTCTGGGACGTGGACCTCAAGGAGATGAACAACCCGCTGCCGCTGTGGTGGATGGGGCTGTTCGTCATCACGATCGTGTTCGGCGGGCTGTACCTGGCGCTCTATCCCGGGCTCGGCAGCGCCGCCGGGGCGTTCAAGTGGAGCAGCGCCGAACAGTACCGCGCCGAGCAGGGTCAGGCGACGCAGCAGATGGCCGCGGTCTACGCGAAGTACACGGCGATGCCGGTGCCCGCGCTGGCCAAGGAGCCGCAGGCGATGGCGATCGGCGAGCGCCTGTTCATCAACAACTGCGCCGCCTGCCACGGGTCGGACGCACGCGGCAGCAAGGGCTTCCCGAACCTGACCGACACCGACTGGCTGTACGGGGGCAGCCCCGAGGCCATCGTCGAGACCATCACGCATGGCCGGCAGGGCACGATGCCGACGATGGCCGCCGCGGTCGGCACGGCGAGCGACGTGAGCAACGTCGCGGAGTACGTGCTGAGCCTGTCGGGCAGCCCGCACAACTCGATCGCCGCGGCGGCAGGCCGCAGCAAGTTCGCGGCCTGCGCGGCCTGCCACGGGCCCGACGGCAAGGGCAACCCGGCGCTGGGCGCGCCGAACCTGACCGACAAGGTCTGGCTGCACGGCTGGGGCCACGATGCGATCGTCGCGATGATCAACAACGGCAAGACCAACGTGATGCCGGCGCAGGAGAAGCGACTGACGCCGGAGCAGATCCACGTGCTCGCCGCCTATGTGTGGAGCCTGTCGAACAACAGCGTGTTCGATGCGGCCGGCGCTGCCGCGGCCAAGTGACGACGGCCCGGCGTTTGCGGCGATGGCCGAAGGCCCTGCAGCGATGAGCGAGGCGCCCGCGGCGCGGCCGGTCATCCCCATCGCGGCGGTGCGCGACCGCGACAGCGCGACCACCGAATGGGTCTCGATGTACCAGGCGCAGCAAAAGATCCACCCGCGCGCCGTCACCGGCTGGTTCGCGGCCTGGCGCTGGCTGCTGGTGTGGGGCACGCAGCTGCTCTTCTACGGTCTGCCGTGGCTGGAATGGAATGCGCGCCAGGCGGTGCTGTTCGATCTGGGCGCACGGCGCTTCTACATCGCCGGCCTGGTCCTGTACCCGCAGGACTTCATCTATTTGACCGGGCTGCTGGTGGTCAGCGCGTACGGGCTGTTCCTGTTCACCGCGGTGGCCGGGCGGCTGTGGTGCGGCTTCGCATGCCCGCAGACGGTCTACACCGAGATCTACCGGTGGGTCGAGCGGCGGTTCGAGGGCGATCGCACGGCGCGCATGAAACTCGATGGCGCGCCGTGGAGCGCCGAGAAGGTGCTGCGCAAGGGTGGCAAGCAGGCGGCCTGGATCGCGATCGGCCTGTGGACCGGCTTCACCTTCGTCGGTTACTTCACGCCCATCCGCACGCTCGCGGCGGAGGCGGCAACGCTGGGCTTCGGCCCGTGGGAATGGTTCTGGATCCTGTTCTACGGCTTCGCGACCTGCGGCAACGCCGGCTACATGCGCGAGCAGGTCTGCAAGTACATGTGCCCGTACGCGCGCTTCCAGAGCGCGATGTTCGACCGGGACACGATGATCGTCAGCTACGACCTGCAGCGCGGGGACCCGCGCGGCTCGCGGCCGCGCTCGCTGGCGCACGGCGCGCTGGCCGCGGCCGGCAAGGGCGACTGCATCGATTGCACGCTGTGCGTGCAGGTCTGCCCCACCGGCATCGACATCCGCAACGGGCTGCAGTACGAGTGCATAGGCTGTGCGGCCTGCATCGACGTCTGCAACGGCGTGATGGACAAGATGGAATACCCGCGCGGACTGATCCGGTTCGCGACGCAGAACGGCCTGGCCCATCGCTGGGGCCGTACCGAGATGCTGCGTCGCGTGCTGCGTCCGCGCGTGCTGATCTACAGCACGGTGCTGATCGCAATCGTCGTCGCGCTGGCCGCGAGCCTGGTGCTGCGCAATCCGTTCCGCGTCGACGTGATACGCGACCGCGGCGCGCTCGCACGCGAGGTGCAGGACGGCCGGATCGAGAACGTCTACCGCCTGCAGCTGATGAACGCGAGCGAATCGCCGCAGCGCTTCCGCATCGCAGTCGCCGGGCTGCAAGGGGCCGTGCTCGCCACGGGCGCGCAGGTCGATGTTGGCGCGACCGAGGCGCGCTGGGCGCCGGTCAGCGTGCAGCTGCCGCCCGAGGCGGCCCACGCGTTGGGCGCCGGTGCCCATCCGTTGCGGTTCGAGGTCACGCGTGCCTCGGACGGTGCCGGTGCGGCGGCCGTCGTCGAGAAGTCCACCTTCGTCGTCCCTCGTTGAACCTCGTTGAAATCAGGAGATCGAGATGAACGCCCACTCCGCCCTTGCCGTGCCTGCCGGCTCGCCGCCGGTCGCGTGGTGGCGACTGCCCATCGTCTGGCTGGCACTGGGACTGCCCGGGGCCGTCGTGGTCGGCGGCGTGTTCGTTGCGATACTCGCGTGGCAGCATGTCGATCCGGTGGTCGCCGATGCGCCCGCGCACACCGCGAAGCTCGCCGCCCCGGCCGCCGCGGACGGCAGCGCGACGCAGGCGATGGAGCCGGCCCTTCGAGCGCGCAACCATGCCGCGACGCCACGCCGCTGAGCGGCACAGGTTCACGCGACCCGAGGCCCATCCGTGAAGCAGCGAGCGATGCGCATCCTGTGGCCGGCCTTCCTGATGGCCGGCGTGCTGGAGGCGCTGGTGTTCGTCGTCGTCGATCCCGGCGAGCTGCATGGGCTCGGCGGGCTGCTGACGCAGTGGCCGACCCAGGCGATCTACACGATCACGTTCCTGATCTTCTGGTGCGTGATCTCGACTGCGGGTGCGCTGACCGCGCTGCTCGAGGTCGAATGAACGCCTCGCTGGTCCTCGCGGGGCTGGCGATGGGCCTCGCCGCATCGCCGCACTGCGCGGCCATGTGCAGCGCGCCGTGCGCGGCGTTGACCGGCGGCTGTCGGCGCCGCGCGGCCGGGTTCCACTTCGGCCGCCTGATCGGCTACATGGCCGGCGGCGCACTGGCCGCGAGCAGCGTGGCCACGCTCGCGTCGTGGAGTGAAACCGCGCCCGCGCTGCGGCCGCTGTGGGTGCTGCTGCAGCTGGCGTTCCTCGCGCTGGGCCTGTGGTGGCTGGCCACCGGCCGGCAGCCCGGCTGGATGACGCGCGAGCGAGCGGTGCCCGTGCGCATCGTCGGTCGCGACGGGCGGCCGCTGCGTGCCGGCCTGGCGGGGATCGCATGGGTCGCGTGGCCGTGCGCTGCGCTGCAATCCGCGCTGCTGCTCGCGGCGCTGGCGAACGACGCGCCCGGCGGGGCGCTCGTGATGGCGGCCTACGCGATCGGTTCGATGCCGGGCCTGGCGTTCGCACCGTGGCTCTGGTCACGCTGGCATGCGCTGCAGGGCAGCGCGGTGGCGGTGCCGGCCGCGCAGCAGGCGACGGCAGGGGCGCTGGGTCTGCGGATCGCCGGGTTCGGCCTCGTCGCGATGTCGGGCTGGGCCCTGGGCCACGGCCTCTGGGTGCGCATCGCCGCCTGGTGCGGGGTCTGACCGCCGAACGGCGCGACGCTTGCGCCAGATCAACGTCGCAGTGGCGCGGCGCGGGCACGATCGCGTCATGCCGCCACACGACGTCACGATGCCGAGCGACGCACCGGCCCGCGCGGATGCCGCGCCGGTGCTGCCCTCCGACCTGCTGCGCCAGTTCGACAAGCCCGGGCCGCGCTACACCTCGTACCCGACTGCCGATCGTTTCGTCGAGACCTTCGGCGCGCCGGACTGCGCGACGGCATTGCGCCGGCGCGCGGCATCCGGTGCCGCGGGGCCGCTGTCGATCTACGTGCACATCCCGTTCTGCCATTCGGTGTGCTACTACTGCGCGTGCAACAAGATCATCACGAAGCACCATGAGCGCGCCGGCGCGTATCTGGCTGCGCTGGACATCGAGATCGAGCTCGTGCGCGAGGCGCTGGGCAGCGGCCAGCCCGTGTCGCAGCTGCACCTGGGCGGCGGCTCGCCGACGTTCCTCTCAGATGCCGAGCTCGACCGCCTGATGCGGCGGCTGCGCGGCGTGTTCCGCGTGCAGGATGCGGCCGAGCTGTCGATCGAGGTCGACCCGCGCACGGTCACGAGCGCACGCCTCGCGCACTTGCGCGGGCTGGGCTTCAACCGCATCAGCTTCGGCGTGCAGGACTTCGATCCGGCGGTGCAGCAGGCCGTGCACCGCATGCAGCCGTTCGAGAGCGTGCGCGAGCTGATGCACGGTGCGCGCCAACTGGGCTTCGAGTCCGTCAACGCCGACCTGATTTACGGCCTGCCGAAGCAGACGCCGGCGAGCTTCGCGCGCACGATCGCGCAGATCGTCGAGCTGCGTCCCGACCGCATCGCGCTGTATGCCTATGCGCATCTGCCGCAGCGGTTCAAGCCGCAGCGGCGCATCGTCGCCGACGATCTGCCTGAGGCGGCGCAGCGCGTCGAGATGCTGGGCGGCGCGATAGCGGATCTGCTCGAGGCGGGATACGACTACATCGGCATGGACCACTTCGCGCTGCCCGGCGATGCGCTCGCGATCGCCAGGCGCGAAGGTCGCCTGCAGCGCAACTTCCAGGGCTACAGCACGCAGCCGGATTGCGACCTGGTCGGCCTGGGCGTTTCGGCGATCGGCCGCATCGGCGCCGTCTACTACCAGAACGCGAAGACGCTGCCGGAATACACCGAGCCGCTGCACCGGCGGGAATTGCCGGTCGTGCGCGGCATCGCGCTGGATCGCGA
>DATCSE010000328.1:0-10797 GCA_036568605.1 Burkholderiaceae bacterium
GCGCGCTGGGCACGCAAGGCGCGACGTCGCGCTACGACGGCGGCAGCTTCTTCCATGCGCCGCCGAGCGCGACCGCGGTGATCGCGCCGCTCGCCGACGGCACGCTCGCGCGGGCCTGGCTGGTCGAGACCTGGAGCGAGAAGAGCAACGAGCTGAACCACACGCTGGTCGGCGGCGATGGCCGCATCCTCGACATCGAGCGCCGTACCGCGAGCGACAGCTACAACATCTTTCCGATCGATCCCGGCAAGGGCCCGCAGACGATCGTGCAAGGGCCCGGTGCCGGCAACGCGCAATCGCCGATCGGCTGGCTCGGCACCGGCACGCAGCTGACGACGCTGATCAGCGGCAACAACGTCGATGCCTACCTCGACGCGAACGCGAACAACAACCCCGACAAGGGCGGCACGACCGTGACCACCGGCGCGTTCGTCACCGCGGCGAATCTGAGCGTCGCACCGACCACCGACAGCAACAAGGCCGTCGCGGTGCAGAACCTGTTCTACCTGAACAACCGCATCCACGACATCCTCTACGGCTACGGCTTCGACGAAGCCGCCGGCAACTTCCAGGCCGACAACTTCAGCCAGGGCGGCAAGGGCCGCGACCCGGTGCAGGCCGAGGCGCAGGACGGCAGCGGCACCGACAACGCGAACTTCGCGACGCCGCCCGACGGCCGCCAGCCGCGCATGCAGATGTACCTGTGGACCGGGCCGGGGGCGACGCACCAGGTGCAGGTGACGGCGCCGGTCGCCGCGACCTATGCCGCGATGGGCGCGGCCTACGGCCCCGCGCTGACGACCACGGGCCTGAGCGGCGGCATCGTCGTCGCGGTTCCGAACGACGGCTGCACCGCGATCACCACGCCGCTGACCGGCAAGATCGCGCTGATCGACCGCGGCACCTGCGAGTTCTCGACCAAGTCGCTGAACGCGCAGAAGGCCGGTGCGATCGCCGCGATCATCGCCGACAACCGCGTCGAGCCCATCTTCACGCTGGCCGCCGGGTCGGACGCGAAGCGGGTTCGCATCCCGACCGTGATGGTCAGCCAGGCTGACGGCGCGGCACTGAAGGGACTGTCCTCGCCGGTCGGGACGGTCAGCAAGCTCGCGGTGCAGCCGCTGCAGCTCGATGCCTCGCTGGACTCCGACGTCGTCTACCACGAGTACTGCCACGGCCTGACCTGGCGCATGATCGGCGGCATGAGCGGCCCGCTCGCCGGGGCGATCGGCGAAGGCATGTCCGATGGCTGCGCGCTGCTGATCAACAACGACGACGTGATGGGCGAGTACGCGGGCGCGAGCCCGCTGGGCATCCGCCGCTACCGCTACGCCGGCTACCCGCTGAAGTACAGCAACGTGACCGGCGAGGAGGTGCACAACGACGGCGAGATCTACGCCGCGGTCGTCTGGCGCATGAAGGAGCTGTTCGACGCCGCGTACGGCACGCAAGCCGGCACCCCCCGCCTGTTCAGCTACATCGTCGACGGCATGAACTACACGCCGGCCACGCCGGCGTACGAGAACATGCGCGACGGCATCCTCGCGTCGATTGCGAATACGACGGCCTCGGCCGACGACACCTGCCGGGTCTGGAGTGCGTTCGCGCAGTTCGAGATCGGCGTCGGCGCGCAAGGCGTCGTGACCGGCGCGAACAGCGTGCAGATCACGCCGTCGACCGCGAAGCCGGCCGGCTGCCCCTGACCGGTGACGGCTTGCTGCGCGCGGCGGCACGTGCCGGCGCGCGCAGCTCGTCGTGCAGCGCCGCGAGCGCGGACGGCACCTCGCCGACGCGCCAGATCAGCGGCGTGACGATGTCGGCATAGACCGCGGGCAGCCGGTGCCGCAGCACCGGCGGGCCCTGGAAGGTCGCGAGTACGGCCTCGGGCACCAGCGCGATGCCGGTGCCGGCGGCAACGCAGGCGATGATCGCGTGGTACGAGCTCACGTCGAGCACGCGGGTCGCGGCGATGCGCTTGTCGCCGAGCCAGCGCGTCAGCACGCGGCGATAGGCGCAGCCGCTCGCGAACGCGACGACCGAATCGCCTTCCACGTCCTGCGGGCGCACGATGGGCGCATGCCCTTCGGGCGAGATGATCACGAGCCGCTCGCGGAACAGCGGCAGCGCCGCGATGCCCTTGTCGGCCGGCGCCTCGGCGACGAACGCGGCATCGATGCGGCGCGCCGCGAGCGCGGCGACCAGCGCATCGTTCGGCCCGGTCGAGAGCTCGACGCGCACATCGGGGTAGCGCTGGTGATAGCGGGACAGCACCACCGGCAGGCGGCTCGCGGTCGTGCTCTCGAGCGCGCCGATGCGCAGCACGCCGCTGGGCACGCCGCCGGCCACGGCCTGGCGCGCCTCGTTCGACAGCCGCAGCAAACGCTCGGCATAGTCGAGCAGCTGATGCCCGCCGGGCGACAGGTGCAGGCGCTGCCGGTCGCGGTAGAACAGGTCGGTGCCGAGAGAGGCCTCGAGCTGCTTGACGCGCGTGGTCACGCTCGACGGCACGCGATGCAGCTTGCGCGCGGCCTTCAGGATGCCGCCCTCGTGCACGACGGTGCGGAAGATCGCGAGGTCTTCGAGTTCCATCGGACTGGGCTCCAGGTTCGGAGATGTTCTCCATTTGAGAACATCCTGTTCTCGACAATTCGATATCCGGGAACGAATTGTGGCGCTAGCATTTTGGCCATGCAACCAGCGGCCACCCCCACCCTCTCCACGCGCATGGCGCCGCTCGCGCCCGAGCAGATGACGGACGCGCAGTGCGCCGCGGCCGACGCGCTGATCGCCGGCCCGCGCAAAGGCGTGAAGGGCCCGTTCATCGCGCTGCTGCGCAGCCCGGCGCTGCTCGATCGCGTGGCGGCGCTGGGCGAGTTCCTGCGCTTCTCGAGCTCGCTGTCGCGGCGCACCAGCGAGTTCGCGACGCTGATCGTCTCGCGCTACTACGGCCAGCAGTTCGAGTGGTTCACGCACGTGCCGCTCGCCCTCGCAGCCGGCACCGCGCCGGAGACGATCGCGGCGCTGCGCGAAGGGCAGCGCCCGGCGACGATGGACGACGACGAGACGCTGGTGCACGATGTCGCGACCGAGCTGCTGCAGCATCACGGCGTGGCCGAGGCGACCTATGCGCGCGCCGTGCAGCGCTTCGGCGAAGCCGGGGTCGTCGAGCTGATCAGCCTGATCGGCTACTTCGCGATGGTCTCGATGGTGCTGAACGTCGCGCACATTCCGGAGGAACCGAATGCCGCTGTCCAGCGCCTCGAACCGTTCCCGCGCTGACGCCGCCGGGCCGGCGACCGCTCGCGCCAACAGCCGCTGGACGATCGCGCTGGCCGGCGCGGTCTCGCTCGCGGTCGCGATGGGCATCGGCCGCTTCGCGTTCACGCCGCTGCTGCCGATGATGCTGGCCGACGGCGTGGTCGACCTGCACGCGGCGAGCTGGCTCGCGAGCGCGAACTACCTCGGTTATCTGGCCGGCGCGCTGCTGTGCACCTTCCAGCCGTGGATCTGGGCGCGCATGGCGTGGCTGCCGGCGATCCACGCACCGGGCATGGTGCGCGGCGGGCTGGTCGCGACCGCGCTGCTGACGCTCGCGATGGCCCTGCCGTGGCCGGCGACCTGGCCGGTCTGGCGCTTCGCGGCCGGCGTCGCGAGCGCGATCGTGTTCGTCTACACCTCGGGCTGGTGCCTCGCGCAGCTGGCGCGCCTGCGCGCGAGCGCCACCGGCGGCGCGATCTACACCGGCCCCGGCGCCGGCATCGTGATCAGCGGGCTGGCGGTCGGGCCGATGATCGCGTGGCACTGGAGCGCGGCCACCGGCTGGCTGATCTTCGGTGCGCTCTCGTTCGGACTGACCGCCACCGTCTGGCACACGTTCCGCCGCACGCCCGAGGACGGCAGCAGCGGCACGCCGCCGGCCGCGACCGGCGCCGCCGGCAGCCAGCCCGCGGCGCAGCCGCACGGCCGCGCCGAGATCGGCGCACTGGCCTTCGCCTATGGCCTGGCCGGGTTCGGCTACATCATCACCGCGACCTTCCTGCCGGTGATCGCGCGCGGCGCGCTGCCCGGCTCGCCGTGGCTGGACTTCTTCTGGCCGATCTTCGGCCTTGGGGTCGTCGTCGGCGCGCTGCTCGCGACGCGGTTGCGCGTGAGCGGCGATCTGCGCCGCCTGCTCGCGCTCGCCTACCTGATGCAGGCCGCCGGCATTGCCGCGAGCCTGTGGAGCCCGACGCTGGCCGGCTTCGCGATCGGCAGCCTGTTGCTCGGGCTGCCGTTCACCGCGATCACGTTCTTCGCGATGCAGGAGGTGCGGCGCCTGCGGCCCGCCAGCGCGGCCAGCACGATGGGGCTGTTGACCGCGATCTACGGCGTCGGCCAGATCGTCGGCCCGCCGCTGGCCGCGCTGATGCTGCACTGGACCGGCAGCGAGCGCTCCGGCTTCACGCTGTCGCTCGAGATCGCCGGTTCGGCGCTGGTGCTGGGCCTCGCGATCTACCTGTGGATGACGAGGGCCTTCCCGCACCGCCCGGCCGCACCCCCGAAGGCGTAGCGGCGAGCGCGGAACGCGCCGGGAGGCGCAGCCAGCCGCATGAAAGACGATTTCAGACTTTCCTGACGAGTTCCGGGAAAACCCGGGTACAAAAGCTGCTTGCAGCGATCATAGTGACGTCAATCTGAAAATATCTTTCACACTAGCGGTGCAAGCCGCCCCGCGGGCGCGCACGGATCCATGCACAAGTTCATCCTCTCCAAGACCCTCGGCATGCTGGCGGTGCTCGCCATCGTCGCGGTGCTCGTGTTCGTGCTGACGCGCGCCGCCTCGGGCGACCCGGTCTCGGTGCTGCTGGGTGACCAGGCCACGGCGGCCGACATCGAGCGCGTCAAGAAGGACTACGGCCTGGACAAGCCGCTGCCGGTTCAGTTCGGCTACTGGCTGCGCGAGGTGGTGCAGGGCAACCTCGGCCAATCGATCTTCCTACAGCGCCCGGTCACGCAGGCGCTGGCCGAGCGCGCCGAACCGACGACGCTGCTCGCATTGATGGCGGTCGCGATCGCGGCGTGCATCGGCATCCCGTGCGGCATCGTCTCGGCGGTCTTTCGCGGACGCGCGATCGACCAGGTGTTCACCGGGATCGCGATGCTGGGCGCGAGCATCCCGAGCTTCTGGCTGGGGCTGGTGCTGATCCAGATGTTCGCCGTGTCGCTGGGCTGGTTCCCGGTCTCGGGCTACGGCGCACCAGGTGCGCCGCTGGCCGAGCGGCTGCATGCGCTGGTGCTGCCGGCGGCCGTGCTGGGCCTGCTGAACTCGGCACTGATCATCCGCTTCACGCGCGCCTCGATG
This sequence comes from Burkholderiaceae bacterium, assembly GCA_036568605.1. Classification (GTDB taxonomy): domain Bacteria; phylum Pseudomonadota; class Gammaproteobacteria; order Burkholderiales; family Burkholderiaceae_C; genus DATCSE01. Next base: position 5,342 of record DATCSE010000328.1, read on the forward strand.
CTGGACGTGCTGGGCGAGGACTACGTACGCACTGCGCGCTCGAAAGGTCTGTCGGAGACGACGGTCGTGCTGAAGCACGCGCTGCGCAACGCGCTGGTGCCCATCGTCACGGTCGTCGGCCTGACCGTCGCGCTGATGATAGGCGGCGCGGTCGTCACCGAGACGGTGTTCGGCCTGCCCGGCGTCGGCAACCTGGTGGTCAGCGCGGTGCTGCGGCGCGACTACCCGGTGATCCAGGGCGCGCTGCTGGTGATCGCGGCGATCTACGTGCTGATCAATTTTGCGATCGACATGCTGTATGCAGTCGTCGACCCGCGCGTGAAAGTCTGAGATGTCCGTGACCTGGTTTGACGTGTGCGGGGCGTTTCTTGGACGCAAAGACGCAAAGAACCGCAAAGGCGCCAAGAGATATTGGCTTGCCTTTGCGTCTTGGCGCCTCTTGGCGCCTTTGCGTCCAAGAATCCTTACGCACAGCACCAGCGCCACTTGAGATGAAACTGCCTCGCGTCATCCGCCAGCTGATGCATCGCCGCATCGTGATGATCGCCGCCATCGTGCTGGCCGTGATCGTCGTGCTCGCATTCCTCGCGCCGTGGGTCGCGTCGTTCGACCCGAACGACACCGCGGTGCTGGAGCGGCTCAAGGCGCCCAGTGCCGCACACCTGATGGGCACCGACGAGTTGGGCCGCGACCTGTACGCGCGCATCGTCTACGGCGCACGCTACTCGCTCGCGATCGCCGCGCTGACCGCATTCGGCGCGGTGCTGTGCGGCACGGCGCTCGGACTGGTCGCCGGCTTCTTCCGCCGGCTCGATGCGCCGCTGATGCGCGTGGTCGACGCGATGATGTCGTTCCCCGACATCCTGCTCGCGATCGCGCTGGTCGCGATCCTCGGGCCGTCGCTCGTCAACGTGGTGCTCGCGCTGGTGCTGGTCTACACGCCGCGCGTCGCGCGGGTCGTGCGCGCCTCGACGCTGGTGGTGCGCGAGCTGCTGTTCGTCGAGGCGGTGCGCGCGTTGGGCGTGCGCACCTCGCGCATCCTGTGGCGCCACATCCTGCCGAATTTGATGTCGCCCATCCTCGTGCAGGTCAGCTTCATCTTCGCGTACGCGATCCTCGCGGAAGCCGGGCTGTCGTTCCTCGGCGTCGGCGTCCCGCCCGAGATCCCGACCTGGGGCACGATGGTCGCGGGCAGTCAGCAGTACGCGCACCAGGCGTTCTGGACCGTGCTGTTCCCGGGTCTCGCGATCATCCTGACCGCGCTGTCGCTGCAACTGCTGGGCGACGGCGTGCGTGACCTGCTGGACCCGAAATTGAAGAAGGCCGCCTGATCATGAGCACTGCAGCACGCCTGACGGTGCGCCATCTGAGCACCAGCTTCCCGACCGAAGACGGCCTCGTGCGCTCGGTCGCCGACGTCAGCTTCGCGATCCAGCCCGGCAAGACGACCGCACTGGTCGGCGAGTCGGGTTCGGGCAAGTCGGTCACCAGCCTGACCTTGATGCGCCTGCTGCCGAAGACCGCGAACGCGCAGGTCAGCGGCGAGACCGCGTTCGTCACGCGCGAGGGCCACACCGTGGACCTGCTGCAGCTGGCCGAGCCGCAGATGCGCGCGCTGCGCGGCAACGAACTGTCGATGATCTTCCAGGAGCCGATGACCAGCCTGAACCCGGTGTTCACGGTCGGCGAGCAGATCGCCGAGAGCGTGCGCCTGCACAAGGGGCTGGGCCGCGCCGCGGCGCTCGCGCACGCGAAGCGCATGCTGGACCAGGTCGAGATCCCCGCGGCCGCGCAGCGCATCCACGAGTACCCGCACCAGCTCTCCGGCGGCATGCGGCAGCGCGTGATGATCGCGCTGGCGATGGCCTGCGACCCGACGCTTCTGATCGCCGACGAGCCGACCACCGCGCTGGACGTGACGATCCAGGCGCAGATCCTCGAGCTGATGCGCCGGCTGCAGGCCGAGACCGGGATGAGCATCCTGTTCATCACGCACAACCTCGGCGTCGTCGCGCACCATGCCGACGACGTGGTCGTGATGTATGCCGGCCGCGTCGTCGAGCGCGCGCCGGTGCGCCCGCTGTTCGCGGCCCCGCAGCATCCGTACACGCAGGGGCTGCTGGGATGCCTGCCGGGCAAGGCACGGTTGCCGGGGCAGGCCAAGCCGAAGCGCCTGTTCGCGATCCGCGGCCAGGTGTCGAGCCCGCTCGCGCCGCCGCCCGGCTGCGCCTTCGAGCCGCGCTGCGACCGCGCGATCGACGCGTGCCGCGGCGCGATGCCGGCGCTGGTGGGCTGCGGCGAATCGCGCGAGGCGCGCTGTGTGCACGTCGCGCCGACGATGCAGGAGGCCGCATGAGCGATGCCACGCCGCTGATCGAAGTCCAGCGCCTGAAGACCTATTTCGGCAAGCCCGAGCGGCCGGTGCGCGCGGTCGACGACGTCTCGTTCGCGATCCGCACCGGCGAGACGCTGGGCTTGGTCGGCGAATCGGGCTCGGGCAAGAGCACGATAGGCCGCACGGTGCTGCGCCTGATCGAGCGCACCGACGGCCGCGTGCTCTACCGCGGCGAAGACCTGGGCGCGCTGTCGGCCGAGAAGATGCGCCGGCTGCGCAGCAAGCTGCAGATCATCTTCCAGGACCCGTACGCGAGCCTGAACCCGAAGATGCGGATCTCGGCGATCCTCGGCGAGGCGCTGGCGACGCATGGCCTGGCCAAGAGCAGGACAGCGCGCGAACGGCGCATCGCCGAATTGCTCGAGCTGGTCGGGCTGCGCCCCGAGCATGCAAACCGATTCCCGCACGAGTTCTCGGGCGGGCAGCGCCAGCGCATCGGCGTCGCGCGGGCGCTCGCGGTCGAGCCCGAGTTCATCGTCGCCGACGAGCCGCTGTCGGCGCTGGACGTCTCGATCCAGTCGCAGGTGATCAACCTGCTGGCCGACCTGCGCGAGCGGCTGTCGCTGACCATGCTGTTCATCTCGCACGACCTGGACGTCGTCGAGTACCTGTGCGACCGGGTCGTGGTGCTCTACCTCGGCAAGGTGATGGAGGTCTCGGAGACCGATGCGCTGTTCGAGCAGCCGCTGCATCCGTACACGCGCGCGTTGCTCGCCGCGAGCCCCAAGCCCGACCCGACCGTGAAGACCGAGCGCGTCGCGCTGAAGGGCGACATCCCGAGCCCGATCGCGCCGCCGTCGGGCTGCGTGTTCCGCACTCGCTGCCCGCATGCGATCGACGCCTGCGCGCAGCACGTGCCGGCACTCGAGGAGGTGATGCCCGGCCGCTGGTCGGCCTGCATCCGCAAGGAGATCGTGTTGATGAAGGCGGCCGCGTAGCGGCGCGAGCGGCTACGCGTTGACGTCGACCACCAGACGGCCGCGCCGCTGGCCGTCCAGCAAGCCCGGGGCCGCGGCGATCGCGCCGGCGAGGTCGACTTTCGTGACCGTCGCCGGGAGCTTCTGCCGGTCGATCAGCCGGTCCAGCAGCGCCCAGGCCTCGAGCCGGCGTTCGGTGCTGGCCATCACGCTGTCGATGCCCAGCAGCGACACGCCGCGCAGGATGAACGGCGCGACGCTGGCCGGGAAGTCCATGCCCTGCGCGAGCCCGCAGGCCGTGACGACGCCGCCATAGCGCGTCGTCGCGCAGGCGTTCGCGAGCGTGTGCGAGCCCACCGAGTCGACGACGCCGGCCCAGCGCTCCTTCTGCAGCGGCTTGCCGGCAGACGCCAGCGACGCACGGTCCAGCACCTCGTGCGCGCCCAGGTTCTTCAGGTAGTCGGCCTCGGCGAGCTTGCCGGTCGTCGCGACGACCGTGTAGCCCAGCGCCGCGAGCAGCATCGTCGAGACCCCACCGACACCGCCGGTCGCGCCGGTCACCAGCACCTCGCCGTCCTCGGGCTTCACGCCGGCGCGCTGCAGCGCGAGCACGCACAACGCCGCGGTGTAGCCGGCCGTGCCGAGCGCCATCGCGTCGTACGCGCCCAGCCCGGCGGGCCGCGCGATCGGCCACTGCGGCTTCAGGCTCGCACGTTGCGCGAGCCCGCCCCAGTGGGCTTCGCCGACCCCCCAGCCGTTGACGATCACCGCATCGCCGACGCGCCAGCGCGCGCTGCTCGACGCGCGCACGGTGCCGGCGCAATCGATGCCCGGCACCATCGGAAAACGCCGGACTACCGGCGAGCGGCCGGTGATCGCCAGCGCGTCCTTGAAGTTCAGCGTCGAATACTCGACGTCGACGACGACGTGCTCTTCGTCCTGCAGCGGCAATGCCGCGTCGTCGATCTGGACGACCGCGGGGCGGGTCGCGCCGCTCGCGTCGTCTCGGCTCAGCTGGATGGCCTTGAACGTCATCGTCGTGTCTCCGGTTCGAGAGTCGATGCTCGCACGTTTGCGCACGCCGTGCTGTCGCTGGCCCTCGTGTGCCTTCAGCCGGCGTGGGTCGCGAGCTGCGCGTCGTCATCGCGGGCCGGCGCCTGACGCAGCAGCAGCGCGCCCAGTGCCGCGGCCAGCGCCGCGAACGCCGCCCCGACGATGAAGGCCGCGTGGTAGCCGGCCGCCAGCGCCGCGGCCGGGTCGAGGCCGGAGGCCGCGGCGCCATGCGTGCGCGCAGCCGCGAGGCTCGCGAGCACGGCCAGACCCAGCGCACCGCCCATCATGAACGAGGTGTTGACGACACCCGACGCAAGCCCCGACTCGCTGACCGGCACCTCGCTCATCGCGGCCAGCAGCACCGGATTGAATGCGATGCCGGCGCCCAGACCCAGCAGCAGCATGCCGGGCAGCACGTCGAGCGCGAAGCCGCCGCCGACCGGCGCACGCGCGAACAGCACGAGCCCGATCGCCGCGACCAGCAGCCCGGCCGCGAGCGGCGCGCGTATGCCCCAGCGCATCACGATCTTCGCCGAGAGCCCGAGCGAGAACGCGGCCATGATCAGGTTGGCCGGCAGGAACACCAGTCCGATCTGAAACGGCGTGAACCCGAGCACCGCCTGCAGGTACAGCGTGGTGATGAAGAACCACGCGAACATGCCCGCCGCCCACAGCACACCGATCAGGTTCGCGGTGGTGAGATTGCGCAGCTTGAACATGCCGAGCGGCATGAGCGGCGTGCTGATGCGCACCTCCGTGATGATGAACGAGATGAGCAGCACCACCGCGGCCCCGAGCATTCCCAGCGTCTGAACCGACGTCCAGCCCACTTCGTTCCCGTTCACCACGGCGTACACCGCGAGCATCATCGAGCTCGTCACCAGAATGGCACCCGCGATGTCGAGCTTCTGATGCGTGCCCTCGACCTTCGCATGGGGCAGCAGGCCCATGCAGAGCGCGTAGACGCCCGCGCCGATCGGCAGATTCACGAGGAAGATCCAGTGCCAGTTCAGCGCGCTCGTCAGCACACCGCCGAGCAACAGCCCGACGCTGCCACCCGCCGCGCACACGAAGCCGTACACGCCCATCGC
>DATCSE010000329.1:0-5906 GCA_036568605.1 Burkholderiaceae bacterium
GACAAGCTGGACCTGCGCGCCGTCGTCGGCGGCTCGGGCCGCATGACCTCGTACGACGAGCTGATGCTGGGCGACCCGCTGCTCGACTCGAACGGTGCGCCGGTCACGCGCATCGAAGAGGGCGTGCGGGTGATCGCACGCCGGCCGGCGCTGGTCGACACCGCGGCCAGCGAAGGCGAGGCGCTGGGCCTCGCGCGCAAGAGCCGCCTGATGGAGATCCTGTCCGGGCAGAACCTGATGTCGGGCACCGATGCCCGCACCGCGCACCCGACCCCGCCGTCCTCGGCGCCGGACCACAGCAAGCTGCTGAACGCGGCCGAGAAGCGGCTGGTCGCCGAGTGGATGGACCTGGGCGGCAAGTACTACAACGACCCGTTCGACGCGAGCAACGGCGTGCGCCAGTTGAAGGGGCTGAGCCAGCAGAGCTTCGAGGACCAGGTCTACCCGATCCTGAAAGCGAACTGCCTGGCCTGCCACGGCGCGAGCGGCTCCAGCGCGACCGGCACGCCGGCGCTGACCACCTCGTTCCGCAACAACCGTTTCGTGCTGACCGGCGGCGATCCCGAGGGCGACTTCAACGTCACGCTGACGATGATCACCGACACCTGCAACGCGCCGTCGAACTACCTGCTGAAGAAGCCGTCGACGGCGCCGCATCCGACCGGCGCGGTCGGCGGCAGCGCGGTGCTGCCGGTGGGCAGCGCCAACTACAACGCGATCGCCGCATGGATCTCGGGAGGCTGTTGACGAGCATGGCGTTTCGGCTTTCTTCCTCCTGGGCCATCGTCCCGCTGGCGGTCGCGTGCGTCGCGATCGCGAGCTGCGGCGGCGGCAGCAACTCGAACCCGCTGGACAACCCGGCCACGGTGCAGAACCCGCAGGGCAGCACCGGGCAGAAGCTGTCGTTCGCGTACTTCCAGAAGTGCATCAACCCGATCTTCGTCGCGCAGCTGACCATCCCCGGGTCGACCGCGACCAACACCTGCGCCGGCTCGGGCTGCCACGACAACGCGACCGGCACCGGCGGGGCGTTTCGCGTCGTGCCGACCGCCACCGCGCTGAACGTGCTGGACCCGGCGAACACGCCCGACGTGATCCGCGCGAGCGACATGTACAAGAACTTCTACTCGGCGCAAGGCGAGGTCGTGCTGGGCTCGACCGCGCAGAGCCGCCTGCTCGCCAAGCCGCTGCTGCTCAACGTGCTGCACGGCGGCGGCCAGATCTTCGCGAGCGAGAGCGACCCGAACGCGGTGCTGATCAAGTACTGGATCAGCCACCCGGTGCCGCAAGGGCAGGACGAGTTCAGCACCGCGAGCTACAGCATGTTCACGCCGGCGGATCCGAACAGTGGGGCGTGCAATACGCAATGAACAACAACGACTGTCTCGGCTCGCTCGCCCCTCACCCCAACCCTCTCCCCAGAGGGGAGAGGGAGTCTGGTCCCCTCTCCCTCTGGGAGAGGGCTAGGGTGAGGGCCAACGCGTACCTCAGTCTCCTCGCCGTCGCGCTCCTCCTCGCCATCCCCCACGCCCGGGCCGCCGACCCCGAGCCCGCCCAGCTCCCGACCGCGATCGCCCCGGCCCGCCCCGACATCGAACGCGTGCAGATCGCCGACCCCTACATCGAACTGCACACCGGCCCGGGCCGCGGCTTCCCGGTCTTCTACGTCGCGCCGCGCAACGAGTGGATCGAGATCGAGCTGCGCCACACCGACTGGTTCCGCGTGCGCACCGAGGACGGCAAGGTCGGCTGGGTGCACCGCACGCAGCTCGAGACCACGCTGGTCGCCGGCGGCGCGCGCAAGAGCTTCCGCGACATCCTGCTCGACGACTACCTCGCCCGCCGCGTGCAGCTGGGCGTCGCCTGGGGCCACTTCAAGTCCGAGCCCATGCTCAAGCTGTGGACCAGCTACCGGATGTCCGAGACGTTGAGCATCGAGGGCACCGTCGGCCAGGTCCAGGGCGTGTTCTCGGGCACCGACTTCTGGCACGTCAACGTGCTCGCCGAGCCGTGGTCGGACCGGCGCGTCTCGCCGTTCTTCGCGATCGGCGTCGGCAAGTTCAAGAACTTCCCGAACCAGAGCCTGGTCGGCGCGCAGACCACCGACGCGAAGCTCCTGAACGCGAGCCTGGGCGTGCGCTACTACATCACCGACCGCTTCATCGCACGCGCCGACTACTCGCTGTACACGGCCAACGTCAGCGACCAGCGCTCGACCGAATACCGCGCATGGACGCTAGGCGTTTCGTTCTTCTTCTGATGATGACCGGATCGAGATACAACACCATGACCCACCCGATTCTTCGCGGCGCTTCACTGGCAACTGCTTGTGCCGCTTTTTATGCCGTCGTCGGCGTCGCGCAGGCGCAGACCGCGCAGACGCCGCCGGCCAACGAGCAGGTCGTCGTGCCGCAGGTCGACCGCCGCGACATCCAGGTGCCCAAGTTCCCGTCGAACGATTTCGAGATGGGCCTGTTCGCCGGCACCTACGCGACGCAGAACTTCGGCACCAGCGCGGTCGGCGGGCTGAAGGTCGGCTACCACATCACCGAGGATTTCTTCGTCGAAGGCGTCTACGCGCAGACCAAGGTCAGCGACGAGCAGTTCCGCCAGATCCTGCCGAGCGGCGTGTTCGAGGAGGAGAAGGAAAAGCTCAGCTACTACAACCTCTCGATCGGCTACAACGTGCTGCCCGGCGAGATCTTTATCGGCTCCAAGCACGCGAAGCCGTCGCAGCTGTACCTGATCGCCGGCGTCGGCAGCACCAAGTTCGCCGACCAGCGACGCGCGACCTACAACGTCGGCTTCGGCTTCCGCGTGTTCCTGACCGACCGCGTCTCGCTGCAGCTCGACATGCGCGACCACATCTTCTCGCTGGACCTGCTGGGCAAGCGCCAGAGCACGCAGAACCTCGAGCTGACCGGCGGCTTCGCGGTGTTCTTCTGAGGGAGCCGAGCATGATGAAGAACCGTGTCGCGCGAGCCCTCACGTTTGCCGCCATCGCATGGGCGGCGAGCGCCTCGGCCTACGCGATCGCCCCCGCCACCGCCGCCCCCGACTTCACGCTGCGCACGATGAACGGCCCGAACCTGCGCCTCGCGGAGCAGCGCGGCCGGGTCGTGATGGTCAACTTCTGGGCCACCTGGTGCGGCCCGTGCCGGCAGGAGATGCCGCACCTGAACCGGCTGTACGAGAAGTACCGCGCGTCGGGCTTCGTGCTTCTGGGCGTCAACGTCGACGACGACGCGGGCAACGCGGTCGCGCTCGCGACCAAGCTGGGCATCGCGTTCCCGGTACTGCTGGACACCGACAAGGGCGTCAGCAAGCTGTACGACCTGAGCACGATGCCGTCGACCGTGCTGATCGACCGGGATGGGAAGGTGCGCTACGTGCACCGCGGCTATCTCGCTGGGTACGAGGACACCTACGACAAACAGATTCGGGAGCTCCTGAAATGAGGAGCCGCCGTCGCGACAACCCTCACCCCATCCCTCTCCCGCAAGCGGGAGAGGGGGCAAGCGCTCGACTCCCTCTCCCGCTTGCGGGAGAGGGCCGGGGTGAGGGTGCGCGCATTCCGCTCGTCACGCTGCTCGCAATCGCCATGCTCGGCGGCTGCGCGATCAAGCCGATCGAGCCGTGGGTCAAGCCGTACGAACGCGAGAAGCTCGCGGATCCGATCATGCAGTTCCAGCGCGATGCGCTGGCGGAAAAGCATCGCGAGCATGTGCGCGATGTGCGCGAGGGTGCGCGTGGGGCGACGGGGGTGCAGGGAGGTGGCTGTGGCTGCAATTGAGCGCAACAACTTCGCCAGTCCTGAGCGCACCCATCCCGTTCGCCCTGAGCCTGTCGAAGGGCCTGGTGCCAGGACTGCACGAGGGCTTCGACAAGCTCAGCCCGAACGGGTGTGGGGGGTGCAACGGGATCCCATTCCCGTTCGCCCTGAGCCTGTCGAAGGGCCTGGTGCCTGGACTGCACGAGGGCTTCGACAAGCTCGGCCCGAACGGGTGTCGGGTGTGCACTCCGATCGAATGTTGCGGCGCCTCCTCACCGCCCTCAGCAGCCTCCTCGGCGGCATCTTCGCGCTCGCCCCGCACGCTGCCCGCGCCGTCGACCTCCCACCCGACAACGCCGAGGCGATGTTCCACTCGTACCACGGCGGCGGCGTCACCGCGAACGGTCCGGCGCTGCTGGTGCGCAAGAACATCGCCGACAAGGTCTCGCTGGGCGCGACCTACTACGTCGACTCGGTCAGCAACGCGTCCATCGACGTCGTGACCACCGCGAGCCCGTACCGCGAGACCCGCACCGAGTACGGCCTGTCGGCCGACTACGTGTACCGCGACTCGAAGATCACGCTGGCGACCTCCAGCTCCAGCGAGCCCGACTACAAGGCCAACAGCGTCAGCCTGGACATCGCGCAGGAGACCTTCGGCGGCATGACCACCGTGAACCTGGGCTTCACGCGCGGCTCCGACACGGTCGGCAAGCACGATTCGCCCGAGTTCGCCGACGACGCGAAGCACTGGCAGTACCGCCTGGGCGTCACGCAGATCCTGACGACGCGCTGGATCGCGAGCGGCAACTTCGAGATCCTGTCCGACGACGGCTTCCTCGGAAGCCCGTACCGCGTCGCGCGCGTGTTCGGCGCCGCGGTGCCCGAGCGCAACCCGCGCACGCGCTCGGCGCGCGCGCTGAAGTTCCGCGTGATCGGCGACCTGGGCTCGCGCGATTCGATCCAGGCCGGCTACCGCTACTTCTGGGACACCTGGGCGATCAAGGCCCATACGCTGGACCTGCAGTACAGCCGCTACTTCGGCGACGCGTGGCTGGCCGATGCGACCTTGCGCTACTACAAGCAGTCGCACGCGCTGTTCTACAGCGACAACGCGACCACCGAGACGACCTACGTCTCGCGCAACCGCCAGCTCAGCAGCTTCAACTCGATCGGCCTGGGCGCGCGCGTGGCCTACACGGTCAAGAAGGTGCCGGGGCAGTACGACATCAAGCTGAACGGCGCCTACGAGTACGTGCGCTTCAAGTTCGACGACTTCACCGACCTGCGCACCGGCAGCCTGTATTCGTACAACGCCGGCGTGCTGCAGCTTTTCCTGTCGGCCAACTTCTGACCGCAAGGCCCGCCATGTTGTTGTTGCCCTCTCTGTTTTCACGCCGCGTCCTCCTGATCGCAGCGCTGGTGTTCGCCGGCACCGCGGCGCGAGCCGCGGATGCGACCGCATCCGCCCTGGTCGCGGCGGCGCCGGCGAGCGCCGCCAGCGCGCCCGTCGCCGCCACGCTGGACGGCCGCATCCAGGACGTGAAGAGCGACGTGATCAAGCTCAACCGCGACCTGCTGGTGCTCGAGGAGGAGCTGCTGTTCCCGGCGAACACGCAGGTCGCGCTGTTCGTCTCGATGGACGTGGGCAAGATGTTCGAGCTCGACTCGGTGCAGATCAAGCTCGACGACAAGATGGTCTCGAGCTACCTCTACACGCCCGCGGAAGTGGCCGCACTGCATCGCGGCGGCGTGCAGCGCGTCTACCTCGGCAACCTGCGCACCGGCGAGCACGAGCTGGTCGCGTTCTTCACCGGCAAGGGCCCGCACGACCGCGACTACAAGCGCGGCGCGACCGTGAAGTTCGAGAAGGGCAGCGACCCGAAGTACATCGAGCTGCGCATCAAGGATTCGATGGGCAAGCTGCAACCCGAGTTCGACGTCAAGGTCTGGCAGTGAGTCGTTCGCTTCCTCGCTCGGTCAAGCGCAGGCGCCGGCTGAACCTGGTCGCCGCGCTCATCACGCTGGGCGCGCTGCTGGCGCTGGGCGTGCTGAACGGCGCGCGCGCGGCCGAGCCGGCGCCCGCGCACGAGATCCGCGACCCGCACTACGGCGACGCGCTGTTCCATTTCTT
>DATCSE010000330.1:0-12571 GCA_036568605.1 Burkholderiaceae bacterium
ACCGGGATCTCGCCGATCTTGAAGTCCTTCGCGATCGGGCCGAGCTGCGCGGTCGCCATCAGGCCACCGGCCGCGACCATCACGAACATCAGGTACATGACCCAGAACACCGGCTGGCGCAGCACCTCGCTGGGCGCGAAGTCGCGCTTGCTCTGCAGCACGTTGATCGACGAGATGCCGGTCATCTTCTTGGTCTCGGGCGCCCGGGTCAGGAACAGCGCGAGCAGGAACACGATCAGGCCCTGGCCGAGGCCGAAGTACAGGAACGCCGCCTCGTAGCCGTTGGACTTGATGAACGCCGAGATCGGCACGATGGTCAGCGCCGAGCCGGCACCGAAGCCGGCCGCGGTGAGCCCGGCCGCAAGGCCGCGCCGGTCCGGGAACCACTTCAGCGCGTTGCCCACGCAGGTGCCGTAGACCGCACCGGCGCCGATGCCGCCGACCGCCGCGGCGATGTACAGCATCGTCAGCGTGTCGGCGTACGAGTTCATGACCCAGCCGAGCGCGCACAGCACGCCGCCGACCAGCACGACCGGGCGCGGCCCGAAGCGGTCGACCAGATAGCCCTCGATCGGCACCAGCCAGGTTTCGGTCAGCACGAAGATCGTGAAGGCGATCTGGATCGCGGCGCGGCTCCAGCCGTGCTTGTCTGAGATCGGATTGACGAACAGCGTCCAACCGTATTGCAGGTTGGCGATCATCGCCATGCAGATGATGCCCATCACGAGCTGGCCCCAGCGGTACGCCGAGCTCGTGGAACTCGCAGCGACGCCACTGGGACTGGCGCTGGCGGCGATGGATTGGTTCATGAAAGTCTCCTGGCCTGATGTGAGTCTGTTTCCGGCCGGGATCAATTCACCGTGCCGGGGACTGAGACCTGGCGCTTGAGCAGATGAGTTCGCGCGTCAGGAGGAATACGGTTTCGAGCTCCGCTGCGCTGCACCAAATCCGACTGCGCACGGTCCGCGCACAAGGGCACGCGGGGGGAGTGCGTGCAGTGTCGGATCGGCGCTGCGCTGCGCTCTTGACCGCGGTCATGGACTAGGGCAACCACCTAGAACCGGCGTGCACATCGCTGCGCCGTATCATTTCGCGATGACCGCAGTCGAGAGCCACCGATCCCGCAACGTTGTCCATGTCCAGCTCAGTCAGAACGTCGTGCTCAAGGAGATGACCGACGTGGAGCGCGGCGAATTGGAGAGGCACCTCGACATCGTCGACTGCAGCAAGGGGGATTACCTGCTGCACCAGGGCGTGCACGAGATGCAGCAGTACTTCGTGCTGGACGGCATCCTGAAGCGGGTGGTCGCGAACGCCGAGGCCAAGGAAATGATCCTGCGCTTCGCCGGCGAGCGCGACATCGAGACCAGCTACGCCGCGTGGCGCCTGAGCACGCCGACGCCCTACAGCATCGTCTGCGTCACCAAGGCGCGGGTCGCGCGATTGCCGATGGAGCAATGGGTCGAGTTCATCGAAGCGCACCCGCACTTCAAGGCGCGCTTCGAGTACGAGGTGATGAAGCTGATGAGCGAGGTGATGGCGCACACGATCACGCTGCACCTGCTGGACGCGCCGGGCCGGGTGCAGCGCTTCTTCCGCAAGCACCCCGACCTCGCCGACCGCATCCCGAAGAAGGAGCTGGCGTCGTACCTGAACCTCGCGGCCGAGACGCTGAGCCGGCTCAAGCAGCAGGGAAAGATCTGAACAACGAGGCGCCGCGTCAGTCCACCGGCTGCTGCGCCGCGAGCGCATTGACCTTGGGCGCGCGCAGCAGGTGCAGCGCCTTCGCGATCAGCGGCCAGCACAGCATCAGCAGCGCGAGCGTCGTGATCGTGCCGACCAGCGGGTTGGCCCACATGATCGAAAGGTCGCCCTGGGACACCAGCATCGCCTGGCGGAACGAGTCCTCGGCCTTGTCGCCCAGCACCAGTGCGAGCACCAGCGGCGCGAGCGGGTAGTCCAGCTTCTTGAACACGTAGCCGATCACGCCGAAGCCGAGCATGAACCAGATGTCCAGCATCGCGTTGTGCACCGTGTAGGCACCGATCGCGCAGATCACGACGATCACCGGCGCGATGATCGAGAACGGTATGCGCAGGATGGACGCGAACAGCGGCACGGTCGAGAGCACGACGATCAGCCCGGCCAGGTTGCCCAGGTACATGCTCGCGATCAGGCCCCAGACGAAATCCTTCTGCTCGACGAACAGCAGCGGCCCGGGCTGCAGGCCCCAGATCAGCAGGCCACCGAGCAGCACCGCGGCAGTCGGCGAGCCGGGGATGCCGAGCGCGAGCATCGGCAGCAGTGCGCTGGTGCCGGCGGCATGCGCCGCGGTCTCGGGCGCGACCACGCCCTCGACCTCGCCGGTGCCGAAGGCCGGGCCGTTCTTCGACATCTTCTTCGCGAGCCCGTAGCTCATGAAAGAGGCCGGCGTCGCACCGCCCGGCGTGATGCCCATCCAGATGCCGACCAGCGACGACCGCAGCGAGGTCACCCAGTAGCGCGGCAGCTCCTTCCAGGTTTCCCAGACCACCTTCGCGTTGATGCGCGCCGACTTGCCCGAGAAGCTCAGGCCCTCTTCCATCGACAGCAGGATCTCGCCGATGCCGAACAGCCCGATCACCGCGATCAGGAAGTCGAAGCCGCGCATCAGCTCCGGCTGGCCGAAGGTCAGCCGCAACTGGCCGGTGACCGTGTCCATGCCGACCGCGGCCAGCGCGAAGCCCAGCGACATCGCGATCAGGATCTTGAACGGCGAGCCCTTGCCCATGCCGACGAAGCTGCAGAAAGTCAGCAGGTAGACCGAGAAGAACTCCGGCGCGCCGAACTTCAGCGCGAACTTCGCGACCAGCGGCGCGAGGAAGGTGATCATGACGACCGCGACGAACGCGCCGACGAACGAGCTGGTGAACGCCGCGGTCAGCGCCTCGCCGGCGCGGCCCTGCTGCGCCATCGGATAACCGTCGAACGTGGTCGCGACCGACCACGGCTCGCCCGGAATGTTGAACAGTACCGAGGTGATCGCGCCGCCGAACAGCGCGCCCCAGTAGATGCACGACAGCATCACGATCGCCGAGGTCGGCGACATCGAGAACGTCAGCGGCAGCAGGATCGCGACGCCGTTCGCGCCGCCCAGACCGGGCAGCACGCCGATCAGCACGCCCAGCGTGATGCCGACGAACATCAGCGCCACGTTGGTCGGCGACAGCACGACGCTGAAGCCATGGATCAATGCACTCAGCTCGTCCATCGCATCTGGTCCCTCGTGTGGTGGTGATCCGTTGCCGACGGGTCTTCAGTAGCCCAGGAAGCGCAGCGGCTCCAGCGTGCCCTTGTAGAGCGGCACCTTGAACCAGACCTCGAACATCGCGAAGAACACCGCGTTGACCAGCACGCCGATCAGCACGCTCTTCCACGCCGCGTACTTGCCCAGCACCCTCATGAACAGCGCGATGTAGATCGCCGAGGCGACGTACAGCCCGAGGAACGCGACGCCCAGCACATACACCGCCGCCGGCACCAGCACCGACAGCACGCGCACGAGCTGCGCGCGGTCGACGAAGGCCTCGGTGTCGCGCGACTTGCCGAACAGCGACTGCGCGAGCACGCCGGTGCTCGCGATGCAGACGATCAGCCCGATGTAGAACGGGAAGTAGCCGGCGCCAGGGCCGTCGGTGGTCCAGCCGGCGCCGAGGCGGCGCGCCTCGATCACGACGACCACGCCGACCGCGAGCAGGATCGCCGCGACCACGGCATCGACGGTGCAGTTGCGGGCGAGCACCGGGCCGCCGTCTTCTTCGGGGGTGTGCGAGTCTGACATCAAGAACCTCCAGGATCTCCAGGGCTGGAACACGCGCGGCGTGCGCCGCCGACGCGATATGCGCTGCGGCGCCTGCCGAGCTCGGCGGCGGGTCGCGCGCGCCGGCGCAGGCCGGTTGTCGGTCTCTTTTCTTACTTGGCCGCCAGGAAGCCGGCCTCGGCCATCAGCTGGCGATGCGCAGCCTCGGCGCCTTCGAGCCACTTGCGGAAGTCGGCGCCGCTCATCGCGGTGGTGTTGAACGCGCCCTTCTCCATGTATTCCTTCCAGTCCGGCGTCGCGCGCACCTTGTTCAGCAGGTCGACATAGAACGCCACCTGCTCGGGCGTCACGCCCGGCGGCATGAAGATGCCGCGCAGCATCGTGTAGTCGGTCGCCACGCCGGCCTCCTTGCAGGTCGGGATGTCGTTCCACGACTGCTTGTCGGTGACCTTCTCCTTGTACGGCATGCGGTCGTGGTCGAACACGCACAGCGGGCGCAGCGAGCCGGCGCGCCACTGCGCGACCGCCTCGATCGGGTTGTTCACCGTCGCGTCGATGTGCTTGCCGACCAGCTGCACCGCGACCTCGCCGCCGCCCTTGAACGGCACGTAGATGAACTTGGTGCCGGTCGCCTTTTCGAGGCCGACCGTGATGATCTGGTCTTCCTGCTTCGAGCCGGTGCCGCCCATCTTGAACTTGTTCGGGCCGCCGGCCTTCACCGCACTGACGAACTCGGCCGCGGTCTTGTACGGCGTCTCGGCGTTGACCCAGAGCACGAACTGGTCGAGCGCCAGCATCGAGACCGGCGTCATGTCCTTCCAGTTGAACGGCACGCCGGTTGCCATCGGCGTGGTGAACAGATTGGACAGCGTGATGATGATCTTGTTCGGATCGCCCTTCGCTTCCTTCACCGCGAGGAAACCTTCGGCGCCGGCGCCGCCCGACTTGTTGACGACGACCACCGACTCCTTCATCAGCTTGTGCTTGACGATGATGCCCTGGATCAAGCGGGCCATCTGGTCGGCGCCGCCGCCGGTGCCGGCCGGCACGACGAACTCGACCGGCTTGGTCGGCTCCCAGGCCGCCGCGGCCGGCATCGCGGCCGCCGCCGCCGTCAACGCAAGCCCGGCGATCAGGCCGCGGCCCGGTTGCCATCCATCGAACCCAGAACAGAACGAGTGACGCATGGTTGTCTCCTGTGCGCAGGCCGCTATCTGTCTGTTGGCTGTCTCGCGGCGTTTCAGGCACGGATCATCGGACCGCGTCGTCGCCCCAACGATTGACCGCGATCAATTTCGCGCACCGATGTGACCCATGCTTACCCGCATGCCGAACTCGTATGTGGTTTTGCTTGATCCAATCGGGGTAAACCCTGATAATTGACTCAGTCTCAGGTTCCATTGCAACTCTCCAAGGAAAACGCCATGTCGAACACGACCTACTCCCCGAGCCTCAAACCCGTCGCACCGGCACTCGTCGAACTGCTGAGCTCGCTGTTCAAGGCGACCCCGCTGTACATCGTGATGACGGCGCTGAAGGCCGCTCCGAAGCGCTGAACCGCCACGCGCACCTCCCCTCGCAAAGCCGGCACCTGCCGGCTTTGTTGTTTCTGCATGCCGGAAAATCGCGCGGCCCTCAATGCCGGAGACCGCCGCGTGCCCCGTCCCGTTTTCCCTTTCACGTCCCCGACCTGGCAGCGTCTCGGCCTCGCGCTGACCGTGCTGCTCGCCGCCTGCGCCGCACCGCCGGCACCGCAGCAGGTCGTGACCCCGAACGCCCAGCTGCTCACGCAAGGGATGCCGCCGATTCCGGCGCAGCTCGCCGCCGAGACCGCCAAGTACACCGACTTTCGCGCGCACACATTCGTCGCCTGGCACCCGACCCGGCGCGAGATGCTGGTCTCGCACCGGCCGGCCGGCGGCAGCACGACGCAGCTGTTTCGCGTCGCATCGCCGATGAGCCCGCCCAAGCAGCTCACGGACGACCGCGAGCCGGTGCGTGGCGCGAGCTACGAGCCGCTCGAAGGCCGCTACGTCGTCTTCATGCGCGGCACCGGCGGCGACGAAGCGAATCAGCTCTACCGCCTGGACCTCGCGAGCCGGCAGACGACGCTGCTGACCGACCCGAACGAACGCCACAGCCTCGAAGGCTGGCTGCACCACAGCAGCCGGATGCTCGAGCTCGCCGTGCCGCTGGACCGCACCGCGACGAACGGCACGCGCGAGCGCATCACGCAGACGCTGTACCTGGTCGACCCGATGCAGCCGGAGGTGCGCCGCAAGCTCGCCGAGCTGCCTGGGAGCGGCTGGGATGCCGAGGTCGTGTCGCAGGACGACCGGCGCATCGCGCTGACCCGGTTCCTTTCGGCCGAGGAGTCGCAGATCTGGCTGCTCGACATTGCCAGCGGCGCGCTGACGCAGGTCGCGCCGGAACCGGGCAGCACGCTGAAGGCCGCGCACCGGGCGCTCTCGTTCACGCGCGACGGCAGCGGCCTGTACGTGGTGACCAACCGCTCCGGCGAATTCAGCGAGACGCAGCTGCTGCGGCTGGCCGATCGCACCTGGCAGCCGGCGGCGCAACAAACGATTCCGTGGGACATCGACGGGGGCGATGCGAGCCGGGACGGCCGCCTGCTCGCGCTGCAAGCCAATGCCGACGGCCGCGGCGAGCTGCGCCTGGTCGACACTGCGACACGCAGCCTGCTCCCGGCGCCGGCGGCCCTGCCGGCCGGCAGCATCGTCGGCCCGACGTTTCATCCGCAGTCCGGCGAGATCGCGTTCAGCGTCAACAGTGCGCAGGGCCCGGGTCAGGTGTACACGCTGGACCCCGCGGGCGGCCGGGTCGAGGCTTGGACGCGCCCGGCCGCCGCGCCTGGCGTCGACACCCGGACGTTCGCCGAGCCGCGCATCGTGCGCTGGCCCAGCTTCGATGGGCGCATGATCTCGGGCATCCTGTATCCGCCGCCGGCGCGCTTCAGCGGCAAGCGGCCGGTGCTCGTGCTGATCCACGGCGGGCCCGAGGGCCAGGCCAAGTTGGGATTCCTCGGTCGCTACAACTTCCTCGTGCAGGAGCTGGGTATCGCGGTGATCCAGCCCAACGTGCGCGGCTCCAGCGGCTACGGCAAGACCTTTCTCGCGCTGGACAACGGCATCAAGCGCGAGGACGCGGTGCGCGACATCGGCGCGCTGTTCGACTGGATCGGGCAGCAGCCCGACCTCGACCCGACGCGCGTCGCGGTCTCGGGCGGCAGCTACGGCGGCTACATGAGCCTCGCGGTCGCGACGCACTACGCCGACCGCATCGCCGGCGCGATCGACGTGGTCGGGATCTCGAACTTCCTGACCTTCCTGAAGAACACCGAGAGTTATCGGCGCGACCTGCGCCGCGTCGAATACGGCGACGAGCGCGACCCCGCGATGCGCGAGTTCCTCGAGCGCATCTCGCCGCTGACCAACGCGGCGAAGATCACGAAGCCGCTGTTCGTCGTGCAGGGCCGCAACGATCCGCGCGTGCCGTACACCGAGGCCGAGCAGATCGTCGCGAAGGCGCGCGAGAACGGCACGCCGGTCTGGTACCTGCGCGCCGAGAACGAAGGCCACGGCTTCGCGCGCAAGGAGAACGCCGACTTCGAGTTCTATGCGACCGTGATGTTCCTGCGGCGCACGCTGCTGGGCGAGAAGCTTTGAACCCTTCCCGTGATGTCACCCCGTTCGGCTGAGCTGAACCCCGGTCACCGTTGGGACTGAGCTCCGAACCTCCGTCACCGTTGGGACTGAGCCCGAACCTCCGTCACCGTTGGGACTGAGCCCCGAACCTCCGTCACCGTTCGGGCTGAGCTTGTCGAAGCCCTGGCGGCGCGCGGCGCTTCGACAGGCTCAGCCCGAACGGTCGCGTAGGTTCACGCGGGCGGCCCCTGGAAACCCCCGCCGCGCAGCGTGATCACCAGCGTGTCGCGGTGCCCGCCGGCCGCCGCGTCCAGCGGCTGGATCGGCGTGCTCTCGTGGATCACGCGCGCGTCGTCGAGCAGCAGCGTGGTCCACGGCTCGACCATCGTGAAGCGCTGGCCGTTCGGCCCCTCGGCGTCGAACACGCGGGTCTCGCCGCCCTTGATGCCGACTCGGTCGATCAGCGTGACCGCGACGAGGTCGACGCCATCGCGGTGCGCGCCCTCGGGTGTCGGCCGGCCGATGCCATCGGTCGTGTCGATGCGGAACTGGTGCGCCTCGACATACCAAGGCTGCGCGCCCTTCAGCGCCGAGGCTTGCGCGGCGAGCTGCCGCAGCAGCGCCTTCCATGCCGGCGCTTCGATCACGCCCGCGGCAATCGGCTCGAACCAGCGCTCCAGCCCGCCGTGCAGCGCGTTGTATTCGACCGGCTGCCAGTGCGCGCGGTGCGCGACGAGCTTGACGTCGGCGCCGTCGACGACGAAACACGAGTGGCGCCGGCGCCGGTAGTGGCCGCCGTCGCGCAGGTAGGTGTCGGGCGGCAGGTCGTTCCATGACGGGCGCAGCGCGTCCAGCGCGGCCATCGTGGCCGGCAGCAGCTCGCACAGCGCCGCCGCATCGAGCACCGCGAGGCCGCGCTCGCGCAGCGCCGGCGCCAGGTGGTTCGGGGACGTGATCGGGGGATGGAGCGTTCGGGTCATCTCGACATCATGCCGCGTCGGCGCGAGATACGGGAACGGCAGGGGTTCCGACGCGGAACAACACGGTGCCGCCGTCACCGCGCGCTTACGACCCCGCACACAACTTCAACTGCGTCGCGCAGAACCTTCACACACCGAACGCCACGATCCAGGCTCCTAGTCCGCATCAGGAATTCCTGCATGAAACGAATGATTCTGTCCCCCACCCTGACGGTGTTTGCCGGCGCTGCGATGTTGACGTTCGCGAGCGCCTCGCATGCCGACGGGCTGTCGATCGGCGCGAGCATGGGCGACGCACGCCGCAGCGGCGACTCGCTGCTCGGCGGCTACCCGGCCGATCGCTCCAACGTCGGCGGCAAGCTCTACGGCGGGTATTCGTTGACGCCGAACTTCAGCCTCGAAGCCGGTTATGCGGACCTGGGCCGCGTCAAGAGCGACGCCGGCCGCCTGCGCGCCAACGCCTGGTTCCTCGACGCGGTGGGCACGCTGCCGCTGGGCAACGACTTCTCGCTGCTCGGCCGCGTCGGCGTGGTCAACGGCCAGTTGAAGCGCGACCTGAACGGCTCGCAGATCGACGGCAGCCTTTCCGACAGCGAGCGCGGCAGCGGCTACAAGCTGGGCGCCGGGCTGCAGTACGACTTCAACAAGAACACGTCGCTGCGCGCCGAGTGGGAGCACTACCGCTTCGACGCGCTCGACAGCACGCCGCGCACCAACCTGCTGTCGGTCGGCGTGAACTACAAGTTCTGATCGGGGTCCGGCGCCGCGTCGGCGCCGGTTCCCGTGCCGTGCCGCGCGGCCGCCACCGCGATCCGCGCGCCGGCCACGGCAACCACCTGGCCCGCGCGTATCTTGCAGGTCTTGCGCAGCTCGTCGCGGCCGTCGACCTGCACCCGGCCCTCCGCGATCATCAGCTTGGCTGCGCCGCCGCTGGGGGCGAGCGCGGTGGCCTTCAGCAGCGCATCGAGCGTGATGTACTCGCTGCGCAGCTCGAAATCGATGCGCGTCATGCGGCCGCCTGCGCCAGCGCGAACTCGCGCGCGAGCAGTTCGTACGAACGCCGTCGCACGCGCGGGTCGTGGGCCCAGGTGTTGATCACGATCTCGTCGAGCTCGAGCTCGTCGGCCAGCGCGCGCAACTGCGCCGCGACCTCGGCGCCGGTGCCGACGAAGGCCTTGCGGCGCATCGCCTCGACCGTGGGCCATTCGTCGGCCGTGAAGCCGCGTGCCGCGATCGCATCCGGCGATTGCAGCGGGCCCAGCACGCCGCGCGCACGGTCCACGCGCCAGCGCTCGCGGCCCAGCGCGTGGTGCAGCGCCTCGTCGCGCGTGTCGGCGGCCAGCGCCCAGACGCACACCGTGGCCTGCGGCGCGGGGTGCCGTTCGCTGGGCCGATACAGCTGCCGGTACAGCGCGAGCGCCTCGTCGGCACCCTGCCCGTCGACGAAGAAATACGCGTAGGCATACGGCAGCCCGAAGTGCGCCGCGAGCTGCGCGCCATAGTTCGAGCTGCCCAGCACCCAGAGCTGCGGCGCATGCAGCCCGCGCGGCAGTGCCGCGATGCCTTCGTGCGACGGCTGCGAGGTCCAGGCCTGCAGGTCGCGCACCTGCTCGGGAAAGTTCTCGGCAGCACCGGATGCATACGGGTTCAGCGCGCGGGCGGTGCGCAGGTCGCCACCGGGCGCGCGACCGACACCCAGGTCGATGCGACCCGGCGCGAGTGCTTCCAGCACCCGGAACTGCTCGGCGACCTTGAAGGCGCTGTAGTGCGGCAGCATCACGCCGGCGCTGCCGAGGCGAATGCGCGTCGTGCGCGCGGCGATCGCGGCCAGCAGGATCTCGGGCGCAGTCCCGACGATGGTCGGCAGCGCATGGTGCTCGCTGACCCAGAAGCGCGCATAGCCCAGCTTCTCGCAGTGCTGCGCAAGCGCGAGCGTGTCGCGGATCGCGGCGTCTTCGGTGCTGCCCGCCACCGACACCGACTGGTCGAGCACCGACAGGATCAGGTTCGACATCATCGCCTCAGCCGTGCGGATGGGTCGGGTCGACCCAGCGCACGTCTTCCGGCTTCTCGACCGGCTCGATGTCGAGGTTCACCGCGACCGCCTCGCCGTCGCTGCGCACCAGCACGCACTCGAGCACCTCGGTCGGACTCGCGTTGATCTCCTGGTGCGGCACGAACGGCGGCACGTAGATGAAGTCGCCGGGCCCCGCTTCGGCCGTGAATTCCAGGCGCTCGCCCCAGCGCATGCGCGCGCGGCCCTTGACGACGTAGATCACGCTCTCGAGCGGGCCGTGGTGGTGCGCGCCGGTCTTCGCATTCGCGTGGATGTGCACGGTGCCGGCCCAGAGTTTTTGCGCCCCGACGCGCGCGAACGTGATCGCGGCTTTGCGATCCATGCCCGGCGTCTGCGCGGTGTTGGGATCGAGCCGGTCGCCCGGCACCACGCGCACGCCGTCGCGCTTCCAGCGCGCGGCGTCGTCGTCCGGATGTTGAGCTTGCGGTTCGGTGCTGGCCATCGCGATGCATCTTCTTTGGAATCGCGTCGATTCTGCGACGCCATGGCGCTTGTTGCCGTGGGGGTCTGCGCAACACACGACCGGCGACAAGGCCTTTTTCGTGTACATTCCCGCGCACAGTTATACGCAAGACATTGGTTGTTCGTGATTCTTCCTGCCGAGCTGGCGCGGTTCTCGCGTCGGGCACCGTTCGAAATCCCCTTGATCGTTTCTTGAGTGTCGCTGCATGCGCCGCATGTGCGGCGCATATCTTTTTCATCGAATTGGATTTCAAAACATGACGACCCAAACCGGTACCGTGAAGTGGTTCAACGAAGCCAAGGGCTACGGTTTCATCGCCCAGGACGCCGGCGGCGCCGACCTGTTCGCGCACTTCCGCGACATCCAGGGCTCGGGCTTCAAGACCCTGGTCGAGAACCAGCGCGTCGAGTTCGAAGTGAAGCAGGGCCAGAAGGGCCTGCAAGCCGCGAACATCAAGCCGCTCTGAGCGTTCCCGCTCCTTGAAAAAAGCCGCAGCAGCCGCTGCGGCTTTTTCTTTTTCGAGCGCACACTGCGCTCGTCGCGTCGGCGACATCGCGGCGCGACACGCGGCCTAAGATCCCGAGTCCATCCGAGGAGACACGCCATGACGACCCCGCTCGCCGCCCTGACCAACCACCAGATCCGCCTCGCGGCGCGCCCGAACGGCCTGCCGACGCGCGCCGACTGGCAGTTCACGACCGAGCCGGTGTCCGAGCCGGCCGACGGCGGCGTGCTCGTCAAGACGCTCGCGCTCTCGCTGGACCCGGCGATGCGCGGCTGGATGAACGAGGGCAAGAGCTACATCCCGCCGGTGGGCATCGGCGAGGTGATGCGCGCCGGCGGCATCGGCCGCGTGGTCGCATCGAAGAACCCGGCGTTCGCGGTCGGCGATGTCGTCAGCGGCACGCCCGGCGTGCAGACCTACAGCCTGGTCGCGGCCGACCAGATCAAGCGCAGCGGCCTGTTCAAGATCGACCTGCGCCTGGGCACGACGACGCAATGGCTCAACGTGCTGGGCATGCCCGGCATGACCGCGTACTTCGGCTTGATGGACGTCGGCCAGCCGCAGGCCGGCGAGACGGTCGTCGTGTCGGGCGCAGCCGGCGCGGTTGGCCAGACCGTGGGCCAGCTCGCGAAGGTCAAGGGCTGCCGCGTCGTCGGGATCGCCGGCGGGCCGGCGAAGTGCGAGTGGGTCGTCAAGGAGCTGGGCTTCGACGCGTGCGTCGACTACAAGGCCGGCAACCTGAAGGACGCGCTGCGCGAGCACTGCCCGAAAGGCATCGACATCTATTTCGACAACGTCGGCGGCGAGATCCTCGACACCGTGCTGACCCGGCTCGCGCGCAAGGCCCGCATCGTGATCTGCGGCGCGATCAGCCAGTACAACAACATGGCGGCGGTGCAGGGACCGAAGAACTACATGTCGCTGCTCGTCAACCGGGCCCGCATGGAAGGCATGGTGGTGTTCGACTACGCCGATCGCTTCCCGGTCGCGGTGCAGGAGCTCGCGGGCTACCTGAAGGACGGGCGGATGAAGAGCAAGGAAGACGTGGTCGGCGGCGGGATCGAGGCGTTTCCGGAGACGCT
>DATCSE010000331.1:0-2857 GCA_036568605.1 Burkholderiaceae bacterium
CGAGCTCGCCGTCGCGCTCGTAGCGGAAGGCGGCCGGCGTGCCGCGCTCGGGCTTGCGCAGGTAGACCGTGACGCGCGCCGGCTTCGCCGCGCCGGCCTCGGACGACACCGCCGTGCCCGCCGGCACGATCGCCTGGTACATCAGCTGCGCGCTCGGGCCCGACGCATCGGGCAGCAGCCGCCCGCCGACCAGCTCGAAACCCTGGGCCCGCAGATCGAACAGCTTGACCGGCACGTTGCAGCGCCGGGTCAGCCAGCGGCTCAAGTGCTCCTCCTGCGCGCGGACCTCGACCGGGTGCCGCACCTCGGGCACGTAGACGCTGTGCGCGACCGCGGCGCGCTGCACCCACGCACCATCGGGCGCGCCGGCCGCGATCGGCGCTGCCGCCGGCCGGGCCAGCGGGTGCAGCCGCCACATCAGCCCCGCACCGACGACGCCGCCGAGCGCGAATGCGGCCAGCACCGCGGCCGCCCGCCACCGGCTGGCCGACGATATCGAAGAGCCGGCGATGAAACGCGCCCACCGCGGCCGCCGGCGCGCGACGGTCTGCGTCAGCGCCTGCGGCACCGGCTCGTCGAGCACGCCGTCGAGCGCGGCACGCAGAGCCCGCGCATCGGCGCCCCACGCGCGCACGCGGGCCGCGTCCTCGGGGTGCTCGCGCAGCCAGGCGTCGACCTCGGCGCGCTGCTCGGGCGTCAGCTCGCCGTCGATCCACGCGGACAGCAAGGCGTCGTCGGGGGCGGGGCTGCTGTTGCTGTTGTTCATCCGGACACCCGCGATTCCATCAGACGACCCGGCGCAGGGTTGCGCCCGTTGCCGCCGCCGCGCCGCCTTCGTCGTCGAGCAGCGCCCGCAGCGCGACCCGCGCCCGCGACACCCGCGACATCACCGTGCCGATCGGGATCCGCAGCGCCTCGGCGCACTCGGCATACGACAGCTGCTCGAGCGTGACCAGCAGCAGCGTCTCGCGCTGCTCCAGCGGCAGCCGGGCCAGCGCCTTGACGATGTCCAGCCGCAGCCCGATGTCCGGGCTGATCGCCGCATGGTTCGCGCCCGGGTCGTGGTCGTGCCCGTGTTCGCCGGGCTCGACCCGCGCCGAGCGCGCATGGCGGCGACGCTCGTCCAGGTGCGCGTTGTGCGCGATGCCGATCGCCCAGACCAGGATGTCGCGGCGCTGGTCGAACTGGTGCCAGTGCGCGAGCGCACGCTCCAACGCGGTCTGCACCAGGTCGTCGGCCGCATGGCGGTCGAACACCAGCGAACGGGCGTAGCGCCGCAGCCGCGGAATGACGCCCAGCAGCTGCTCGCAGAACACGAGCGGCGCGGCGGCGGGGGCTGACGAGGCGTCCACGATCGGTGTACGCGCGCGGTGCGGCGGCTATTCCACCGGGCTCCGGTGAACGGCCTGCGCGCGCAATAGTTGGGGAAGCGCGTCCATCCCGAAAGTCTAGGTCCGGCGGCCCGGCGGCCGATCCGGGACAATGCACCCATGGATTTGCCCCGACGAGCGCTGGCACCGAGCTTTTCCGCGCAGGAATTCCGCGCCGCGCTGGGCATGTTCGCGACCGGCGTGACCATCGTCACCGCACGCGCGGCGGACGGCGTGCCGGTGGGGCTGACGGCCAACTCGTTCAACTCGGTCTCGCTGTCGCCGCCGCTGGTGCTGTGGAGCCTGGCGCGCAGCGCCGGCTCGATGCCGGCGTTCGAGCGCGGCTCGCACTACGCGATCAACATCCTCGCGGCCGACCAGCATGCGCTGGCCGAGCGCTTCTCGAGCAAGTCGGTCGACCGGTTTGCCGACCTCGCGTTCCGCGAAGGCGCGGGCGGCGCCCCCATCCTGCAGGGCGCGGCCGCGGTGTTCGAATGCTTCAACCGCAGCCGCTACGAAGAGGGCGACCACGTGATCTTCGTCGGCGAGGTCGAGCGCTGCGAGCACCGGCCGGGGGCGGCGCCGCTGATCTTCCACGGCGGGCGGTACTTCACCGAGCTGCCGCTGTAGCGGACCACCCCGTTCGGGCTGAGCTTGTCGAAGCCCTGGTGCCCATCGCACCGGCCCTTCGACAAGCTCAGGGCGAACGGGCCATGCGCTGCGCCGCGAACTCGACGAAGCAGACAACCCCGTTCGGGCTGAGCCTGTCGAAGCCCTGGTGGCCATCGCACCGGCCCTTCGACAAGCTCAGGGCGAACGGGCCGTGCGCTGCGCCGCGAACTCGGCGAACCACGCGACGCAATCCGCGTTCGCCATCGCGTCGAGCTTGAACACAGCGTCGGCCGGCGTGCCCATCAGCAGCTTCTTCAGCGGCAGCTCCATCTTCTTGCCCGACAGCGTCCGCGGCACCGCTTCGACCTGGAAGATCTCGTTCGGCACATGGCGTGCCGACAGCGCCGTCTTGATGCTCTCGCGGATGCGCCGCGTCAACGCATCGTCGAGGCGCAGCCCCTCGCGCAGCACGACGAACAGCGGCATGTAGCTCTCGCGGCCCAGGTATTCGAGGTCCACGACGATGCTGTCCAGCACCTCGGGCAGCACTTCGACCGCGCGGTACAGCTCGGCCGTGCCCATGCGGATGCCGTGGCGGTTGATCGTCGCGTCGCTGCGGCCGTAGATGATTGCGCCGCCGCGCGGTGTGATCCTGATCCAGTCGCCGTGGCGCCAGACGCCGGGGTACATGTCGAAGTAGCTGTCGTGATAACGCTGTCCCTGCGGACCCGGTGGCTGGTCGCCCCAGAAGTACAGCGGCATCGACGGCATCGGCTTCGTGCAGACCAGCTCGCCGACCTCGTCGACCAGATCGCGGCCGCGCCCGTCCGGCCCTGGCTCGGACCAGGCGTGCACATCGGCGCCCAGGCAGCGGC
>DATCSE010000332.1:0-2565 GCA_036568605.1 Burkholderiaceae bacterium
CTGCACGACCTCCGCGGACCACTCGGCACCGGTGCCATCGAACAGCGTCAGCGCCGCGCCCGGCTGCAGGCGCAACACCTGCGCATGGCGGGAAGCGCCTTCAGGGAGATCGAGTTCTGCGCCGACGACGAGCGGCGATACCGGGACAAACAAGCGCGCGGGCATCGCGCGAGTGTGCCTCACACGACATGGGCCTCGGGCGTCTCGAGAACGGCTGTCAGCGCACGAGCCGCCGCACCCGCAGCCGCAGGCACGCGCGCACGCGCCGCACCCCGGCGCGCGCGGCACGCCAGATCGCCGATCCGGCGAGCGCGGCCTTGATGCGCTGCTT
Organism: Burkholderiaceae bacterium; assembly: GCA_036568605.1. Taxonomy (GTDB): domain Bacteria; phylum Pseudomonadota; class Gammaproteobacteria; order Burkholderiales; family Burkholderiaceae_C; genus DATCSE01. The sequence continues at coordinate 332 of DATCSE010000332.1, forward strand.
GGTCGCGATCCACCAGTTGAAGATGCGCGCGAACCACGCGAACTGCATCAGCTGGCGCTCGGTCAGCACGAACAGCCGGCCGACCAGCGCGGTGCCGATCACCTTGGCGGCGATGATCACGGCCACGCCCAACGGCGCCTGCCCTTCATGGATCAGCCACAGCGCGAGCAGCTTGACCGGGAACAGCAGCACCGCCGGCACGACGAACAGCACCAGCGCGAACTTCGGCGGCGCACTCGCGATGCGCGCCTCCAGCCACGCGAACGGCGGCCAGCGCGCGATGCGGGCGGCCAGCGCGGTCAGCGGCCGCCAGCCCCATTCCTCGATGAACAGGACGATGGCGGCGAGCGTCAGCAGCACGCCGCGCGCGATCCGCCAGAGCCATCGGAAGACGATCATGGACCGACGATTCTGCGCGCGAACCAATCGCCGACGATGCCGCGCGTGTAGACGCTCGCGACCTCGGCGATGAAGCGCCCGAAGTCGACGTGCGCCGTGTCGTCGGCGCGATCGGAGATGGCGCGCAGCACCGCGAACGGCCGGCCGAAATCCGCGCACACCTGCGCGACCGCAGCGCCCTCCATCTCGACCGCGAGCGCGTCCGGCAGCTCGGCGCGCAGCTGCGCGCTCTGTGCGGCGCTCGCGACGAAGCGGTCGCCGCTGACGATCAGCCCTTCATGCACGCGGGCCGGCCGGCGCGTCGGCCACCACGGCAGCGCCGCATGCGCGCCCGCCTCGCGTTCGAGGCAAAGGCGCGCCGCATCCGCCAGCGCGTCGGCCAGCACGGCGTCGGCCTGGAACCGTGAGCGCCCGGTCATCGGCACCTCGTAGCGCGGGAACAGCGGCGAGGCATCCATGTCGTGCTGCAGCAGGCTGCGCGCGACGACGACGTCGCCGACCGCCACGTCTGCCTGCAGCCCGCCGGCCACGCCGGTGAACAGCAGTGCCGCCGACTCGAAACGGTCGATCAGCAGCGCCGCGGTCGTCGCGGCCGAGACTTTGCCGATGCCCGACAGCACCAGCACGACCGGCTGCCCATGCAGGCGCCCGACGTGGAAGATGCGCCCACCGAGCGCGACCGGCTGTGCGCCCTCGACCCACGGGAGCAGCGCATGCAGCTCCTCGTGCATCGCGCTGACGACAGCGATCGTGCTGCTGCTCAACTGCCGTACAGCGTGCGCCGCGCAGCGGCCGCGGCGGCCTCGCCCTTGCGCTCGCGCAGCTGCTCGAGCGTGCGATCGGCCACCGCGCGCAGTTCTTCGATCGTGCCGGCCTTTTCGACGGCGAGCGTCAGCGTGAAACCGCGCAGGCCCAGCTCCTTCGAGATGATCTGGGTCAGCGCCGCGGTGAACTGCGGGTAGTCCAGCGGCACCGCAGCTTCGGCCGGGGCCGCGGGCGCGGCCGTCGACGATGCCGACGATGCTGGCGATGCCGACGATGAAGACGAAGACGAAGAGGACCGCGAGCCCGTCCCCGACCGGCTTCCCGACGTAGGCGCGACCGGCGCAATCAGCCCCAGCGACTGCAGCGCGGCGAAGTCCGCCTCGGTGATGCCGGCCAGGTTTGCGAGCAGCATCTCCTCGGTCTTGACGCCGTCGATCACGAGCAGCAGGTTGCGCTGCGCGCGCTCCTTGACCAGCGCACGCGCCTGCATCTCGATTCGCCCTGCATCCGTTTTGATCCAGATCACAGCGGAGTTCCCATCGCGACGTCTCATGTGCGGCCCCGCATCGGGGCACGCTTGTGTCAATCGAAATGTATCAGGGTGTCAAGCCGCGTGGTGCACTCGGCCCCGCCGCGCCGGCGAAATTTGCCGCCACGGCCTCTGGCTGTCAGGCCTTGTCGCGCAGCTCGCGCCGCAGGATCTTGCCGACCGGCGTCTTCGGCAGCTCGGTGCGGAACTCGACGATCTTCGGCCGCTTGTAGCCGGTCAGGTTGGCCTCGCAATAGGCGCGCACGTCGGCCTCCGTGAGGGCCGCGTTGCGCTTCACGATCACGAGCTTCACGGCTTCGCCGGTCTTGGCATCGGGCACGCCCACCGCCGCGGCTTCCAGCACGCCCGGCATCTGCGTCACCACGTCCTCGACCTCGTTCGGGTAGACGTTGAAGCCGCTCACCAGGATCATGTCTTTCTTGCGGTCGACGATGCGGAAGTAGCCCCGCTCGTCCACCGTGCCGATGTCGCCCGTGCGGAAGAAGCCCGAGGCCGTCATCACCTTCGCGGTCTCGTCGGG
>DATCSE010000333.1:0-9456 GCA_036568605.1 Burkholderiaceae bacterium
GCCTCGACCCCAACTCGACGACCCGATTCGTCGGCAGCCGCAAGAAGTCGGCCGCCGCGGACGCGTTGCGATGCATGTTCGCGAACAACTTCTCGCGCCACGGCGCCATGCCGCTGCCTATCGTCGGGCTGACGATGTCGCGCGACAGGAAGTACGAAGTGTCCATCTCGTCGACGTTGCAGCCGCGCGGCCTCAGCAGCTCGAGCGCCTCGGGCACGTCGGGGTCGTTCTTGAAGCCGAAGTGCAGCGTGACCTGCCAGCAGTCGTGGCCCAGCGGTTCGACCTCGCAGCGCTTGTCGAACGCGATCCACGGCACCTCGTGATGCTTCACGGTCACGAACAGGTTGGTCTCGTGCAGCACCTTGTTGTGCTTCAGGTTGTGCAGCAGCGCATTGGGCGTCAGGCCCGGCTCGCTGACCAGGAACACGGCCGTGCCCTGCACCCGCTGAGGCGGATTCACGAACACCGACTCAAGGAAGCTCTTCAGCTCGATAGCCTCCTCGCGCATGCGCTCGCGCATCAGGTTGCGCCCCTGTTTCCAGGTCATCATCAGCGTGAACATCACGCCGCCGATCAGCAGCGGGAACCAGCCGCCTTCGACGACCTTGACGACGTTCGCGCTGAAGTAGACGAAGTCGACGATGAAGAAAAAGCCGGTCGCCGCGAAGCACAGCGACCACGGGTACTTCCAGCCGTAGTGGATCACGAAGAAGGTCATCGTCGTCGTGATCAGCATGTCGATCGTCACCGCGATGCCGTAGGCCGCGGCCAGGCGGGTCGTCGAGCCGAAGAGCACGACCGCGAGCACGATGCAGACGTACAGCCCCCAGTTGATGAACGGCACGTAGATCTGGCCGGCCGCGCGCACCGAGGTGTGCATGATGCGCAGCCGCGGCAGGTAGCCGAGCTGGATCGCCTGCTTGGTCACCGAGTACGCCGCGGTGATCAGCGCCTGCGACGCGATCACGGTCGCGCAGGTCGCCAGTGCGATCAGCGGGTACAGCGCCCAGGTCGGCGCCATCTCGTAGAAGGGGTTGCCGACCTTCTCCGGATGCTCGAGCAGCATCGCGCCCTGGCCGAAATAGTTCAGCACCAGCGCCGGCATCGCGAGGCCGAACCAGGCCACCCGGATCGGACGCTTGCCGAAGTGCCCCATGTCGGCGTACAGCGCCTCGGCACCGGTCACGCACAGCACGACGGCGCCCAGCGCGATGAAGGCGATGCCGCTGTGCGCGAGCAGGAACTCCAGCGCGTAGTGCGGGCTCAGCGCCCACAGCACTTTCGGGTTCTCGGCGATGTGCTGCAGGCCGAGGATCGCGAGCACCGCGAACCAGACGACCATGAATGGCCCGAACAGCCGGCCGACGCTGGCGGTGCCGTGCCGCTGCACCAGGAACAGCAGGGTCAGCACGATCAGCGTCACCGGCACCACGTAGGGATGCAGCCCGGGTGCCGCGACCTCCAGGCCTTCGACGGCCGACAGCACCGAGATCGCCGGCGTGATCACGCCGTCGCCGAAGAAGATCGCGGTGCCGAAGACGCCCAGCAGCAGCAGCCGCCGGCGCAGGTGCGGCTTGCCGCGCACCGCCTGCGAGGCCAGGGCGAGCATCGCGATCAGGCCGCCCTCGCCGTTGTTGTCGGCGCGCAGGATCAGGGCGACGTATTTGACCGAGACGACGACGGTCAGTGTCCACACCACCAGCGACAGCACGCCGTGGATGTTGGCTTCGGTCAGCGGCACGTGGCCGTGCGCGAACACTTCCTTCAGCGCGTACAGCGGGCTGGTGCCGATGTCGCCGTAGACCACGCCCACCGCGGCGAGCGTGAGCCCGCCGAGACCGGCCAGCCCGGACCGGTGAGATAGCGTGGTGGAACTCAGGCTGGACACAGGAAGCCGAGAAGTGGATCAGCCGCGATGCGTGCTCGATTCAACCCCATTGTGCCGAAAGCGCGCTGTCAGATCGCCACTTTCGCGCCCAGCTCGACGACCCGATTCGCCGGCAGCCTCAGGAAGTCGGCCGCCGACGCGGCGTTGCGGTGCATGCTCGCGAACAGTTTTTCGCGCCACGGCGCCATGCCGTCGCCCAGCGACGGCACGACGGTCGCGCGCGACAGGAAGTACGAGGTCCGCATCGGGTCGAGCTCGATGCCTTGCTGCTGCAGCAGTTCGAGCGCCTCCGGCACGTCCGGGTCGTTCTTGAAGCCGAAGGTCAGCGTCACCTCCCAGCACCCCTTGCACAGCAGTCGGGCCTGCGCACGTTCGTTGAACGGCACCCACGGCACTTCCCGCGTGATCACCGTGACGAACAGGTTGGTCTCGTGCAGCACATGGTTGTGCTTCAGGTTGTGCAGCAGCGCAGTGGGCGTCAGCTCGGCGACGGCGTTCATGAACACCGCGGTGCCGGGTGCACGCATCGGTCCGTCGGCGATCACGCTCTTCAGGAACGGCTTGAGCTCGATCGCGTCGGCGCGCAGGCTGGTCGAGAGCAGTTCGCGGCCGCGCGCCCAGGTCAGCATCACGGTGCACACGGCCGCGGCGATCATCAGCGTGAACCAGCCGCCCGAGAACACCTTCAGGATGTTCGACATGAAGAACACCACCTCGATCGCGAGGAAGAACCCGGTCGCGGCGACGCACAGCCACCACGGGTAGTTCCAGAGGTAGCGGATCACGAAGAAGGTCATCACGGTGGTCAGCACCATCGTCGCGGTGACCGCGATGCCGTAGGCCGTGGCCAGCGCGCTCGACGAGCCGAAGTGCAGCACCGCCGCGACGATCGCCGCGTACTGCATCCAGTTCACCGCCGGAATGTAGATCTGCCCGGCCTCGCGCACCGACGTGTGCAACACGCGCATGCGCGGCAGGTAGCCGAGCTGGATCGCCTGCTTGGTCACCGAGTAGGTACCGGAAATCGTCGCCTGTGACGCGATCACGGTCGCGAGCGCGGCCATCGCGACCATCGGCAGCAGGAACCACGACGGCACCATGTTGAAGAACGGGTTGTCGGCCTTGGCCGGCTCGACCAGCAGCAGCGCACCCTGGCCGAAGTAGTTCAGCACCAACGCCGGGAACACCAGTGCGAACCAGGCGATGCGGATCGGGTGCTTGCCGAAGTGGCCCATGTCGGCATACAGGGCCTCCGCACCGGTCACCGCGAGGAACACCGCACCCAGCACGAGCAGCGTGACGTGGCCGTGGCTGACCCCGAAACTCAGCGCGTACCAGGGGTTCAGCGCGCCGAGGACGACCGGCGCGCGCACGATCCACACCACGCCCCAGAAGCCGATCACGATGAACCACAGCAGCGTGAAAGGGCCGAACCAGCGACCCATGACGCCGGTGCCATGGCGTTGCACCGCATACAGCACGGTCAGCACGACCAGCGTGATCGGTACGACGTACGGCTTGAAGGCCGGCGTCGCGACCTCGAGGCCCTCGATCGCCGACAGCACCGAGATCGCCGGCGTGATCACGCCATCGCCATAGAACAGCGCGGCGCCCAGGATGCCCATCACGAGCAGCGCCGCGTGCATGCGGGGGCGACCGTGAGTCGCCTTCGAGGCGAGCGCCATCAGCGCCATCGTGCCGCCTTCGCCGTTGTTGTTCGCCCGCATGATCAGCGCGACGTACTTCAGCGAGACGATGATCGTCAGCGTCCAGAAGACCAGCGACAGCACGCCCAGCACGTCGGCCAGCGCGAGGGTCGCATGCTGGGTTGCGAACACCTCGCGCAGCGCGTACAGCGGACTGGTGCCGATGTCGCCGTAGACGACACCGAGGGCGCCGAGCGTCAGCGCGGCGACTTTCGACGAATCGGTCTTTTTTGTGCCCACGAAACACTTCCCCAGGACGGGCGTCGGGGCAGCGGACGGAAGGATCGGGATTCTGCTCCCGGCCGGCACTGGATGCGCGTCCATGTTGCAGCGCAGCAACCTGGCATGGGCCGGAGCTTGCGCGGCTGCGCCGGCTCGGCTATTCGTAGACCTCGGCGTCCGGATCGGTCGCTTCGAGCTCGTAGCTCGCCGCCACCATCGCGAGCCGCGCGATGACGCCGTACATGTAGAAGCGGTTTGGCGCACTCACGCCGGGCTTGGCCCCGGGCTTGGGCATCTGATGGTGCTCGGCGAACGCGAGCGGCACGAAACTCGCCCCCGGCGAGTTCAGGTTCTCGTCGATGCCGCGCTCGGCGTTGATGCGGTAGAACCCCCCGACCACATAGCGGTCGATCATGTAGACCACCGGCTCGGCCACCGCGTCGTTGACGCGCTCGTAGGTCGGCACGCCTTCCTGCAGGATGACCTCGCTGACCTCCTGGCCGTCCTTGATCACGCTCATCTTGTTGCGCGTGCGGCTGCTCAGGTCGGCCAGTTCCTTCGGGTCGCGCACCGTCATGATGCCCATCCCGTAGGTCCCGGCGTCGGCTTTCACGATGATGAACGGCTTTTCCTGGATGCCGTATTCCTTGTACTTGCGGCGGATCTTGCCGAGCAGCGCCTCGGCATTGCTCATCAGGCATTCGTTTCCGCTGCCGTCGCTGAAGTCGACCTCGCCGCAGTGGGCGAACATCGGGTTGATCAGCCACGGGTCCATGCCCAGCAGCTTCGCGAACTTCTTCGCGACTTCCTCATAGGCCGTGAAGTGGTGCGTCTTGCGCCGCACCGACCAGCCGGCATGCAGCGGCGGCAGCAGATACTGCTCGTGCAGGTTCTCGAGCACCCGCGGCACGCCGGCCGAGAGGTCGTTGTTCAGCAGGATCGTGCAAGGATCGAAGTCCTTCAGCCCGAGCCGGCCGCGGTTGCGCACCAGCGGCTCCAGCATCAGGCCGTCGCCGTCGGGCATCTCGATGCGGGTGGGGGCGGTGATCGTCTCGTCCAGCGTGCCCAGGCGCACGTTCAGGCCGGCCTGGTGAAAGATCTCCATCAGGCGCCGCACGTTCGCGAGGTAGAACGTGTTGCGCGTGTGCTTCTCGGGGATCAGCAGCAGGTTCTTCGCCTCGGGGCAGATCTTCTCGATCGCCGCCATCGCCGCCTGCACTGCCAGCGGCAGCATCTCCTGCGTCAGGTTGTTGAAGCCGCCGGGGAACAGGTTGGTGTCCACCGGGGCGAGCTTGAAACCGGCGTTGCGCACGTCCACCGACGTGTAGAACGGCGGCGTGTGCTCCATCCACTCGAGCCGGAACCAGCGTTCGATCGCCGGCAGCGATTCGAGGATGCGCTGCTCGAGTTCGTTGATCGGGCCGGTCAGAGCGGTGATGAGATGGGGGACCATGGCGGCGTCCGCGGCGGGACTGGGGTCGGAATCGGGATTTTAGGCATCTGGGGCTGCGCCGCCCAGACGCAAGAGCGGCTGGTTGCCGTTGTGACCGGGTGTTGGGACCGGACATGAAAAAGGGCCGCTTCCGCGGCCCTTCAGCGAACGGCGGGTCGCCGCCGGCGACCCGCCTTCATCATCGCGACAGCACTCAGTTGTGATAGGCCGTTTCGCCGTGGGCGCTGATGTCCAGGCCCTCGCGCTCCTCTTCCTCGGTGACCCGCAAGCCGATCGTCTTGTCGACGATGAAGTAGGCGATCAGCGAGACGACGCCCGACCAGACGATCGTCAGCAGCACGCCCTTGAGCTGGATCCAGACCTGCGCGCCGATGCCGTTGGACGACACCGCGGCGGTGACCCAGTCGCCGACCAGGCCCGGCCCGCCGAGCGATTGGGTGTTGAACACGCCGGTCAGCAGCGCGCCGGTGATGCCGCCGACGCCGTGCACGCCGAACACGTCCAGCGAGTCGTCGGCGCCGAGCAGGCGCTTCAGGCCGTTCACGCCCCACAGGCACAGGAAGCCCGCCACAAAGCCGATGATGATCGCCCCCATCAGGCCGACGTTGCCTGCCGCCGGCGTGATCGCCACCAGGCCGGCAACCGCACCCGAGGCCGCGCCCAGCATCGACGCCTTGCCCTTCATCAGCGACTCGCCCAGCGACCAGGCCAGCACCGCCGCGGCCGTGGCCGAGAAGGTGTTCATGAACGCGAGCACCGCGCTGTTGCCGGCTTCGAGCGCCGAACCGGCGTTGAAGCCGAACCAGCCCACCCACAGCATCGAGGCCCCGACCATGGTCAGCGTCAGCGAGTGCGGCGTGAACGCTTCCTTGCCGTAGCCGATGCGCTTGCCGATCATGTACGAGCCCACCAGGCCGGCGACCGCCGCGTTGATGTGCACCACCGTGCCGCCCGCGAAGTCGAGCGCGCCCCACTGCCAGACCAGGCCGGCCTTCGCGTTCATCGCGTCGACCACTTCCTTGCCGCTGTACGCATCCGGGCCCATCCAGAACCAGACCATGTGGGCGATCGGCGCGTAGCTGAAGGTGAACCACAGCACCATGAACAGCAGCACCGCCGAGAACTTGATGCGCTCGACGAACGCGCCGACGATCAGGCAGCAGGTGATGCCGGCGAAGGTCGCCTGGAACGCCGCGAACAGCAGTTCGGGGATGTAGACGCCCTTGCTGAAGGTTGCCGCCATCGCGAACGTGCCGTCGGCCGCGTTGAAGAGACCCTTCATGAACAGCCGGTCGAATCCGCCGAAGTACGCGTTGCCCTCGGTGAACGCCAGGCTGTAGCCGTAGATGCACCAGATCACGACGATCAGCGAGAACGTGACCAGCACCTGCATCAGCACCGACAGCATGTTCTTGCTGCGCACCAGGCCGCCGTAGAACAGCGCGAGGCCGGGCACGGTCATCATGATGACGAGCAGCGTCGCGACGATCATCCAGGCCACGTCGCCCTTGTTCGCGACCGGCGTCGAGGCGGCGGACGCAGGCGCCGAAGCGGCCTCCGCCGCCGATGCCGGCGCTGCAGCCGACGCCGCGGCAGGGGCCGATGCCGTCGCGGCGGCAGACGCGGGCGCGGACGCGGCGTCCTGCGCCGATGCGGAGCTACTCAGCCCCACGAAACCCAGGGCCGCCAGGCCCAGGGCAAGAGATGCAATGATTTTTCGCATGGGTTGTCTCGTGTTGAGATCTATTGGAAGCAGACGGTCAGAGCGCGTCCTTGCCGGTCTCGCCGGTGCGGATGCGCACGACCTGTTCGAGCGTCGAGACGAAGACCTTGCCGTCACCGATCTTGCCGGTGCGCGCAGCGCCTTCGATCGCTTCGATCACGCGGTCGACGATCGCGTCGTCGACAGCCGCCTCGATCTTCACTTTCGGCAGGAAGTCGACGACGTATTCCGCACCGCGGTACAGCTCGGTGTGGCCCTTCTGACGTCCGAAGCCCTTCACTTCGGTCACCGTAATGCCCTGCACGCCGATCGCGCTGAGGGCTTCGCGGACTTCGTCGAGCTTGAACGGCTTGACGATCGCGGTCACCATCTTCATGGATGTTCCCCTTGTGTGATCTGAACGATCAGAACGTCTTCTTGACGCCGACCACGACGCCGAACTTGCCCAGGTCCTTGCCGTTGGCCGGCGAGGCGTAGGCCTTCACGCCGTTGATCGACTTGGTGTCGGTGCCGACCAGCGCGACCGTGCCGCTGAAGCCGCTGCCGAAGTCCTTGGCCAGCGTCACCGAGTAGTCGGTGTACGAGAAGTCGTCGTTGTTGGCGCCGTTCTCGCCGCCGCGGATCTTCTGGTAGCCGATGTGCGGCACCACGCTGAAGCCGCTGCCGACGTCGAAGGTCGCCGACAGGTCGAGATAGCCGCTGTTCTTGCTGTCGGCGGTGCCGAACAGGTTGGTCACCGAGTGCGAGTACTTCAGCGTCGCCGGCCCGTAGGTCAGCGCGCCATAGATCTCGGTGGTGTTCGCGTTCTTGAACCCGGGGACGTCCTTGAGCTTGTTGCTCGGGTAGTAGTAGGTCAGGACGCCGACGTCGTAGGTGAAGTCCTTCGAGATCTCGCCCTTGTAGCCGCCATAGATGTCCCATTCGACGCTGCCCTTGGCGTCGACGCCGGCGGCCTCTTCCCAGTCCTTGATCCACTTGATCGTCGAGGCCCAGGTGCCGACGTAGAAGCCGCTCGCGAATGCGTAGTCGGCGCCGCCCTGCAGGGCCGGCTTCAGGCGCGTCTGCGAGATGCCGCGGTAGCGGTAGTCGCTGACCGCTCCGATGTTGAACGACAGCGGGCTCGCGTCTTCGGCGTGGACCGCTGCGCTCAGCACCGAGGCCGTCGCGAGAATCAACAGGGACTTGGTCATGCTCGGGACTCCGTTTTCGTGGGGATGAGGGATAAGAGGCGCGGGGCCGGTTGTGCACGATGTGTGCCAGCGCCCTTGCAAGCCGTTACCGCACCGTGATGGACCGGGTCGATCCGATTCGCACCACACGGCGCACCACATCGATGCGTCGCCAACTCCCGCACACCGTTGGTGCGATGACAGGCAATCCCCTCGACGGAGGCCCCCGCCGAGCGGGTGGGCAAGCCGCCGCGGCGTTGAACACAATGGCGCGCGCCTCCCGCCCACCACGACCCCATGTCGCTTGCCGTCATCCACAGCCGGGCCCTGAACGCGCTGGTCGCCGCCGAGGTCACGGTCGAGGTGCATCTGGCGAATGGCCTGCCGAGCTTCACGCTCGTCGGGCTCGCCGACACCGAGGTCAAGGAGGCGCGCGAACGGGTCCGCGCGGCGCTGCTGAACAGCGGCCTGGAGTTCCCGCACAACAAAAGGATCACGGTCAACCTCGCGCCGGCCGACTTGCCGAAGGAATCGGGCCGTTTCGACCTGCCGATCGCGCTGGGCATCCTCGCGGCGAGCGAGCAGATCGATGCGCGCGAACTGGAGCGCTATGAATTCGCCGGCGAGCTCTCGCTGGCCGGCGACCTGCGGCCGGTGCGCGGCGCGCTCGCGATGGCGCTCGCGCTACAACGCCAGGCGAGACAGCGGCAGGACCATCCGCCGCGGGCACTGGTGCTGCCGGCGGCCAGCGCCCAGGAGGCCGCGCTGGTCGAGGGCCTGACGATCCACCGCGCGGCCCATCTGCTCGAAGTCGTGCAGGCGTTGCTGCCCGAATCGGCGCCGCACCGCACGCCGCTCGCCCGCGCGACACCGCTGCCCCCGGGGCCTGTCGCGGCGTTGCCGGACCTGCGCGAGGTCAAGGGCCAATTCAGCGCGAAGCGCGCGCTCGAGATCGCGGCCGCCGGCGGGCACAGCCTGTTGATGGTCGGCCCGCCGGGCAGCGGCAAGTCGATGCTGGCCCAGCGCTTCGCCGCGCTGCTGCCCGAGATGGACCATGACGCGGCGCTCGAATCGGCCGCGGTGCTGAGCCTGGCCGGGTTGTTCAGGCAGGAGCGCTGGCGCCATCGCGTGCTGCGCACGCCGCATCACAGTGCCTCGGCCGCTGCGCTGGTCGGCGGCGGCACGCCGCCGCGGCCGGGCGAGGTTTCGCTCGCGCACCACGGCGTGCTGTTCCTGGACGAGTTCCCCGAGTTTCCGCGCCCGGCGCTCGAAGCGCTGCGCGAGCCGCTCGAGAC
>DATCSE010000334.1:0-8251 GCA_036568605.1 Burkholderiaceae bacterium
CTGCCGGCTGACGAACGCCTGCAGCGCCTGCACCGGGTTGAACAGCCGCAGGCGGTTCGGCGGCAACACCAGCAGCGGCACGCCGCAGGCCTCGTCGTGCGACAGCGGCTCGACAAAACTGCACAGCACCGCGACGCGCGACCACTGCTCGCCGGTCAGCCCGGCAAGCCCGGGCAGCCCCTCGTCGGCCACACGCTGCGCCTGGCGCAGCGCATCGCGATAACCGAGCGCAGCCTTCGCGTGGTTGGCCTTCGCGCTCATCACCGCGAGGTTGCCGGCCGCGTAGCCGGCGTCGTTGCGGACCCGGTCGATCGACGCGTCGGTCGGCTCCAGCGTGGCGGCCGACAGCTCGACGCGGGTGATCGGGCAATGCGAGACGTCGATCTGCGCGAGGTAGTTCGGCGTCACCTGGAACAGCTCGACGCTGCGCCCGCGCAGCCAGGCATGCAGGCGCAGTTGCAGCCATTTGCGCACATGGCGGCTGGCCTGCAGCGTACGCAGCCCGAACGCGGCACGGCCGGCCAGCAGCCCGTCGTGCAGCGACGACGGCGCCTGCTCATACGGCGCCGGTGGCGCGAGCCGGTAGTGCGCATAGTCCCAGCCGAGCTCGAAGCCGATGCGCGCATGCACGTCGTACGCGGCGGGGATCGTGTCGTGACTGTCGTCGAACAAGGTGAGGGTGCTCATCGGGATTCCTTCCTCGCGGATCTCGCGGCCGACCGCCGGCAGCGCACGGGACGCAGTGTCGCGAGGGGCTGGCTCAATGCGTGAGCCACCCCTCTGGACCGACGCGAACGTGGCGCGATCCCGACAAGCCGGTATGCTCGCGCCGCTGGCTCATCTGGTGAGCCAGCGACCTGCCGCCCCCAGCCGACCCGACCCCGACGAATGGACCGTACCGAACGCTTCTACAAGATCGAACTGCTGCTGCGCAATCGCGGCTGCGTCAGCTTCGCCGTGCTGCTCGAGGAGCTGGATGTCTCGCCAGCCACGCTGAAGCGCGACCTGCAGTACCTGCGCGACCGGCTCAACGCCCCCATCGTCTACGACGCGTTCGAGAACGGCTACCGCTTCTCCGGCGGATCGGAACGCGGCGGCGGCATCGGCCCGCGCCACGAGCTGCCCGGCCTGTGGTTCAGCGAGAACGAGATCCACGCGCTGCTGACCATGCACCAGCTGCTCGCCGGCCTGGACGACGACGGCGTGCTGGCGCGCCACCTCCAGCCGCTGATGGACAAGCTGCAGGGCATGCTGGGCGCCGACGAGAGCGAGGCACGCGAGCTGATGCGCCGCGTCAAGGTCATCGGCACCGCGCGGCGGCGTGTGCCGAGCCGGCACTTCGAGTTGCTGGGCAGCGCGCTGATGCAGCGCCGCCGCCTGCACCTGCGCTACTTCAAGCGCAGCGACCGGCGCGAGAGCGAGCGCGAGGTCTCGCCGCAGCGCCTGATCAACTACCGCAACACCTGGTACCTGGACGCCTGGTGCCACGCGAGCGACGGGCTGCGCCGCTTCGCGCTCGACGCGGTGCGTGACGCGACGCTGCTGGACGCGAAGGCCAAGCACGTGCCGATACGCGAGCTCGAAGCGCAACTCGACGCCGGCTACGGCATCTACGGCGGCGGCGACGCGAAGGTCAAGTGGGCGACGCTGCTGTTCGACGCCGACGCCGCGCAGTGGGTCGCGAACGAGGAGTGGCACCCGCAGCAGCAGTCGCGCTGGGTGGACGGAACGCCCGGCGAGGGCCGCTACGAGCTGCGCGTGCCGTACGCCGATCCGACCGAGCTCGTGATGGACATCCTGCGCCACGGCGAGAGCGTGCGCGTCGTCGCCGACAAGGCCCTGGCCGCGACGCTGGCGAAACGGCTGCGCGGCGCCGCGGCGCTGTATGCCGGATGATCACGTTCTGATGCACCGAAGGAGCGATCTCTTGAAAGCGATCTGGAACGGCGTGACCCTCGCCGAGAGCGACGACACCGTGGTCGTCGAAGGCAACCACTACTTCCCCGAGTCCAGCCTGAAGCGCGAGTACGTGACCTTCAGCAACCACCGCAGCTCGTGCCCGTGGAAGGGCCAGGCGCACTACTACAGCCTGCTGGTCAACGGCGACATGAACGAGAACGCGGTCTGGTACTACCCCGAGCCCAGCGAGGCGGCCCGCGAGATCAAGGGCCGGGTCGCGTTCTGGAAGGGCGTGAAGGTCACGGAGTAACCCTCCGCACGGATCCCCCGTTCGGGCTGAGCCTGTCGAAGCCCGCGCGCACCTCGAGGCAGCCCTTCGACAAGCTCAGGGCGAACGGTTGGTCCGGCCAGTTGAAGGTGACGGAGCAGACCCGTTCGGGCTGAGCCTGTCGAAGCCCGCGCGCACCTCGAGGCAGCCCTTCGACAAGCTCAGGGCGAACGGTTGGTGCCGGCCAGTTGAAGGTGACGGAGTTGACCCGTTCGGGCTGAGCCTGTCGAAGCCTGCGAGCACCTCGACGCAGCCCTTCGACAAGCTCAGGGCGAACGGCTGGTGCCGAGCCGGCGCGACGCGCGCCGTTGGACTACTTCCCCGCCTTGAACGTCGTGAAGATCCGCGTCTGCACCCGCTTGATGTCCTGCGGCGCGGCGTCCGGCGGGGTCATCCGCTTCTTGTCCGCATCGCTGAGGAAGATGGTCTTGTTCTCGGCGACTTCCTTCTTGACGAACTTCAGCGACGCGGCATTCGGGTTCGCGTAGAACACCTTGTTGGTCAGCGACGCGGCCACTTCGGGCCGCATGATGTAGTTGATCCACAGGTGCGCGTTGTTCGGGTGCGGCGCGTCCTTCGGGATCGCCATCGAGTCGAAGAACAGCGTCGCACCGCCCTTCGGGATCAGCGCCTCGATCGTCGGCGGCGCCTTCGGGTTGGCCTCGAGCGCGCGGGCCCGCGCGATGTTGATGTCGCCCGAGTAGCCCATCACCGCGCAGAGCTGGCCGCTCGCGAGGTCGTTGATGTAGCCCGACGACGAGAAGCGCGTCACGTACGGCCGCACGCTCTGCAGCATCTTCGCCGCCGCGTCGTAGTCGCCCGCGGTCTTGCTGTAGGCCGGCTTGCCGACGTACAGCATCGCGACCGGCAGCACCTCGGAGGCCGAGTCGAGGAAGTTGATGCCGCAGCTCTTCAGCTTGCTCGCGTACTTGGGGTCGAAGATCAGGCTCCAGGCGTTGTCGGGCATGGGCTCGCTGCCCAGCGCCGCCTTGACCTTCGCGGTGTTGATGCCCACCGTCACGTAGCCCCACAGCCAGTCGACCAGGTACTGGTTGCCGGGGTCGACCGCGGCCAGCTGCTCCAGCAACCCCTTGTCCAGATTGCCCCAGTTGCTCAGCTTGGACTTGTCGAGCTTCTGGAACAGGCCGCCTTCGATCTGCGTCTTCGCGAAGTGCGCGCCGGGCACGACGATGTCGTAGCCCGTCTTGCCGGCGATCAGCTTCGCATGAAGGATCTCGTTCGAGTCGTAGTTGTCGTAGTGGACCTTGATGCCGGTTTCCTTCTCGAAGTTCGCGATCGTGTCGTCGGCGATGTAGTCGGACCAGTTGTAGATGTTCAGCACCTTCTCTTCCGCGGCGGCGGCCGTGCCGGCAGCGGCGGCGAAAGCCAGTGCGAGGGCGGCTACGGCGGTGGTCTTCTGGATCATGGCGGTGTGCTCCGTCGGTCGGGAAAGCGGTCAAGGCCGCGAAGAATAAGACATGATTGCGGGGCCTCACAACCTCAAGCAAGGACCGCTCCATGGGACTGAACGTTTCGAAGAAGGTTTCGCTGACCGCCGCGCTGTGGGCGGTGCTGGCGCTGGCCGCGCCGGGCGCCGCGTGGGCCCAGGCGGGCGGCACGCTGGACAAGGTCAAGTCCTCCGGCCAGATCACGCTGGCATACCGCGAATCGTCGATCCCGTTCTCGTACCTGGACGACAAGGCACAGCCCACCGGCTTCGGCCACGAGATCTGCCTGAAGATCGTCGACGAGGTCAAGAAGGCGACCGCCCGTCCCGACCTGAAGGTCAACCTGCAGGCGGTGACCTCGGCCAATCGCATCCCGCTGCTGGTCAACGGCACGATCGACATCGAGTGCGGCTCCACCACCAACAACAGCGAGCGCGGCAAGCAGGTCCAGTTCGCGATCAACTACTTCTACACGGGCACCCGCTTCCTCGTGAAGGCCGGCACCCAGGTCGGCAAGATCGAGGACCTGAAGGGCAAGACCATCGTCTCGACCACCGGCACGACCAACTTCAAGATCCTGCGCCAGCTCAACGAGGAGAAGAAGCTCGGCATGGAGCTGCTGGGCGCGAAGGACCACGCCGAGTCGGCGCTGATGGTCGAGAGCGGCCGCGCGGTCGCGTTCGGCATGGACGACATCCTGCTGTACGGGCTGCGTGCCTCGTCGCAGAACCCGGCCAGCCTCGCGGTCGTCGGCGAGCCTATCCAGGTCGAGCCGTACGCGATCATGCTGCGCAAGGACGACCCCGCGTTCAAGAAGCTGGTCGACGACACGCTGGCCGGGCTGATGAAGAGCGGCGAGTTCACGAAGCTGTACGCGAAGTGGTTCCAGTCGCCGATCCCGCCGAAGGGCATCAACCTGAATGCGCCGATGAGCCCGGAACTGGCCGACAACCTCAAGGCGCTGTCGGACAAGCCCGCGACCTGAGTCGGGCATTGACACAGGATCAGCGTTACACTGATCCTGTGTCACTATTCAAGGGGATCCCATGGCCAACATGACGATCGCGATCGACGACAGCTTATTGCGCGCGGCCCGCGTCAAGGCTGTGCAGCAAGGAACCAGCGTCAACGAGATCTGCCGTCAGGCGATCGAGGCGTTCGCGCGCGGTGCGACCGATGCCGACGCTCGCGTGGCGCGGTTGAAGGCCTTGGCCAAGAAGGTGCGCAGCCCCGACCATGAGCCGCTGTGGCCCGGCCGTGAAGCGCTCTACGCCGGCCCGGGGGCAGGTTGAGCTGCTTCTTCGACACCAACGTGCTCGTGTACGTGTTCGACCGCCATGAATCGGTCAAGCAGTTGCGGGCCCAGGACCTGATCGCCGAGCACATGAGCGCGCGCGACATGGTGCTGAGCGCCCAAGTGCTGCAGGAGCTGTACGTCACGCTGACGCGCAAGAAGCATCTCGGCGCCGTCGATGCGCTGGAAGTCGTCACGACGTTCGCGCAGGAACGCGTCGTGCCGGAGACGGCGGAGTTGGTGCTGCGCGGCTTGGCGTTGGGGCAGCAGCGCGGTGTCTCGGCTTGGGACGCGCTGATCGTGCAGGCCGCGCTGGACGCCGGCTGCACGACGCTGTACTCGGAAGACTTCCAGGACGGCATGCGCTTCGACGGCGAGCTCGTGGTCGTGAACCCGTTCGTCCCGCGCGCGCACGAGAACGTGGCCGCGGCACCGCGCCGGCGGCGGCGCTGACCCACGGTTCGCCATGGCGCTCACCGCCATCCACCACCGCCGGCTGCGCGAGGTCTACCGCTCGGCCGGCTGGCCGTGCCAGGACCTGCTCGAGGTCGAGCTGCTCGCGGCCGGGCTGCTGGAGCGCGTACGCGGGCCGCAGGGGCACGAGACGCTGCGCGTCACCGACGCGGGCATCGCGGTGCTCGCGCAGACGCTGCAGCGCAACCGCGCGCGGCGCGATCTGCACGAGACATTGGTCGAGCGGGTCGCGCGCGAGATGGCGCGCGCGGGGCGAATCGCGTGGCGCGGCCTGAGCCTGCGCGCGAAGGTCGCCACCGGCCCTGAGCCGGACGCGGCCGAGCGCTGGGTGATGGCGATGCCCGACGTCTTCTCGATCCGCCACACGACCGTCGAGGCCTACCTCGAGCCCATCGTGCACGAGATCAAGGTGCACCGCAGCGACCTGCTCGGCGAGCTGCGCAACCCGGCCAAGCGGGCGGCCTATCAGCAGCTGTGCGGCGAGTTCTGGTACGTGCTGCGCCAGGGCATCGCCGAGCCCGACGAAATCCCGGCCGATTGCGGCGTGATCATCGCGGCCGAGACCCGCGACGGCGAGCAGGCCCAGCTCGACGTCGTGCGGCCGGCGCCCAAGCGCACCATGCAGATGCCGTTCGCGATCTGGATGGCGCTGGCGCGCGCCACACCCAGCCACACGGTGCGCGACGACGACGAGGCACAGCAGTTGCTGTAGTGTCGAATCGCCCCCCGCTTGCCGAGCCGCTCTGGCTTGGTTAGCCTTTCCCCCTTGACGTACACCCTGCGCAGGATCCCATGAAGACCCGCTTTTTCGCCGCGGCGCCACAAGCGCTCGTGCTCACTCTGGCCAGCGCGGCAACGCTGCTTGCCGCCTGCTCGAAGTCCGGCCCTGACAACGCCTCCACGGCTAGCACCGCCGCGCCGCCGCATCAAGCCGCCACGCCGGCCACGCCAACGGCGCAGGCCGCCGCCCACGACGCCGCCGGCATCGCCTGGCAGCACGCGAGCAACGACGCCGAGGTCGACGCCGCCTTCGCGCGGGCCAAGAGCGAATCCAAGCCGGTCTTCGTCTACTGGGGCGCGAAGTGGTGCCCGCCGTGCAACCAGGTCAAGGCGACGCTGTTCAACCGGCAGGACTTCATCGAGCGCTCGCGTGCGTTCGTGCCGGTGTACGTCGACGGCGACAGCCCGGGGGCGCAGAAGCTGGGTGCCCGCTTCAAGGTCAGCGGCTACCCGACCATGGTGCTGTTCAACCCGCAAGGCATCGAGATGACGCGGCTGCCGGGCGAAGTCGAGCCGCAGCGCTACACCGAGGTGCTGACGCTCGGGATGAACGCGCAGCGCCCGGTCAAGGAGGTGCTCGCGCAGGCCAAGGCCGGCGGCCAGGGCTTGGCCGCGAACGATTGGCGGCTGCTCGCGTTCTACTCGTGGGACACCGACCAGCAGCAGCTCGTCGCGAAGGATGGCGTGCCGGCGCTGCTGAAGCAGCTCGCCGATGCCTGCCCGGCCGACCAGACCGAGATCGCGACCCGGCTGCGCCTGAAGGCGCTGGCCGCGGTGGACACGACGAAGGCCGCCGCTGGCAAACCGTCTCCGGCCGACCAGGCCGCGCTGCTGAAGCTGCTGGCCGACCCGGCCGCCTCGCGCGAGCACATGGACGTGATCGCGAACTACGCAACCGACATCGTGCGCGCCGCCAGTGCGAAGGGCACGCCGCAGCGCGCCGAACTGACCGCGGCGATGGACGCCGCGTTGAAGCGCTTCGAGGCCGATGCGAGCCTGTCGCGCGCCGATCGCATCGGCGCGTTGATCGCGCAGGTCGACCTCGCGAAGATCGACGTCGACAAGAAGGACAACAACAGCAGCAAAAAGGCGGCGCCGGTCAAGCTCCCCGAGGCGCTGCTGGCCGACATCCGCGAGCAGACCGCGAAGGTCGACCGCGAGATCACCGACGGCTACGAGCGCCAGGCCGTGATCACGGCGGCCGCGTATCTGCTCGAGCAGGCCGGACTGGGGGCCGAATCCGACGCGCTGCTGAAAGCCAACCTCGCGAAGAGCCATTCGCCGTACTACCTGATGAGCGAGCTCGCCAGCAACGCGAAGAACCGCGGCGACGCGCCCGAGGCGCTGCGCTGGTACGAAGAGGCGTTCAACAAGAGCGAAGGTCCCGCGACCCGGCTGCAGTGGGGCGCGAGTTACGTCAACGCGCTGGTCGATCTCGCGCCGCAGGACGAGGCGCGCATCGAGAAGGCCGCGTCGCAGCTCTTCACCGAGGCTGCCGCGGCGCCGGATGCGTTCTACGAGCGCAGCGGGCGGTCGCTGCAGCGGGTGGGCACCAAGCTGCAGGGCTGGAGCAAGGGCGGCCATCATGCCGCGGCACTGCAGCGGCTGCAGAAGCAGCTCGACGGCGTCTGCTCCGGTCTGGCCGACAAGGGCGACGCCGGCAAGCGCGAAGCCTGCGAGGGGCTGCTGAAGACGCCGGCGAAGAAGACGGCTTGAGCCCACGGCCGGGGCGGAGTTCCCCGGTGAAAACCAGCGCAGGCCGGCATGGGGCTTGCCCTTAGGATTCGCGACCATGCAAAAAGGCTTGACCAGCGCTGGGCGGTTGCGGCGCCGGGTTGCACAGTTCATCTTGACGCCACCGTTTGCGTGGCTGGGTGCCTCGGTTGCTCATGCGGCGCCTCGCCCAGCCCCGAACGATGCGGCACCGGACAGCGCTCCGTTGCCGGCCACCGGTTGGGTTCACGCGTACGCCTCCTTCGGCGAGCCGAAATATCCGCGCGGATTCGCTCATTTCGAGTATCTGAATCC
>DATCSE010000335.1:0-10787 GCA_036568605.1 Burkholderiaceae bacterium
CATCTGCAAGACGCGCAACGTGCGCGCCGGCTCCATCGTCGGCAGCGGCACGGTCAGCAACCAGGACTGGTCGCGCGGCTACTCGTGCATCGCCGAGAAGCGGGCGATCGAGACGATCGAAAGCGGTGCGCCGAAGACCGCGTTCATGCAGGCCGGCGACACGATACGCATCGAGATGAAGGGGCTGGACGGGCAGAGCGTGTTCGGCGCGATCGAGCAGAGCGTCGCGCTGCCGCAGGGCTGAAACGCGACACGACGGCCGCGAGATCGTTCACGTGACGCGTGAGCGGGAGCCGGTCGCACGGCGCGGGGACGGGAAAGACCGCGGTTTCGTGGCATGGTACGGGGCCATGGAGCGCGAACTGCCGAGCACCGTCAAGGCCGTCACCGTCTGGCTGCTGGCCGGGCTCGCGGTGTTCCTCGCGATCCAGTGGTGGCAGCACCAGGCGCAGCAGGCGCGTTTCCAACTGCCCGACACCGGCGCTATCGAGATCCGCCGCGGCCCCGATGGCCACTACCACTGGCCGGGGCGCATCAACGGCCGCGAGGTCGACTTCCTGATCGACACGGGCGCGACCGGCAGCGCGATCTCGACGGCACTGGCGCGCGAGCTGCAACTGGCCACGCTGGGCGATGTCAGCTCGAACACGGCGGGCGGCGTCGTCGCCGGCCAGCTCGTGCGCATCGATCTGCAGTTGCGAGGCGGCGTGCAGGTCGATCGGCTGCCGGTCGTCGCACTGCCGGCGCTGGGCGAGCAGCCGCTGCTCGGGATGGACGTGCTGGGCAAGCTGCACTGGCAGCAGCGCGACGGCGTGCTGCGCGTCGAACTCGAGGCGCAGCCATGAGGCCGCGCATGCTGCGGGCCCGGCTGCAGGCGGTGCGCGCGGCACTGGCTGGAGCGCTGGTCGGTGGGCTGGTCGGTACGTTCGCCTGCGCACTGGCGGTCGCGCCGGCCTGGGCTCAACCGGCACCGGCAGCATCCGCCTCGCAGGCGCCACCCGCGGCGTCCTGCCCACCGACCGCGCAGATGCCGTCGCCCGACGAGGCCCAGGCCGGCCTGAAGAACGCGCGCGACCGCGGGTTCCTGTGGCGCATCACGAAGGACGGCCGCAGCTCGTACCTGTACGGCACCGTGCATGTCGCGAAGGCGGACTGGATGTACCCCGGCCCGCAGACGATGCGCGCGCTGATCGGCAGCGACACGGTCGCGCTCGAGCTCGACCTGCTCGATCCTGCGCTGCAGCGCCGCATGGCCGAGGCGATCGCGGCGCGCCATGATTCGCCGCTGCCGCCGGCGCTGGCGCTGCGTCTGCAGCGGCAGGCCCAGGTCGAATGCCTCGCGCCCGAGCAGCTGGCCGGCCTGACGCCGATGCTGCAGATCGCGACGCTGAACGCGCTGGCCGGCCGGCGCGACGGCCTCGACCCGGCATACGGCATCGACCTCGTGATCGCCGGCATCGCGCACGGCGCGAAGAAAGCCATCGTCTCGCTGGAGACGCCCGAGCTGCAGCTGGACTCGTTCGCCGACGAACCCGGGACGCCGACCGCCGCGCTGGTCGAGTCCGGCCTGGACGAGCTCGAGAGCGGCCGCGCCCGGCCGCTGCTGAACAAGCTGGTGCGCCTGTGGGCCGAGTCCGACGAGGCCGAGCTCGGCCGCTACGAAAGCTGGTGCGATTGTTTGAAGACCGAGGCCGACCGTCGCGCGATGCGCCGCATGCTCGACGACCGCAACCCGGCGCTGGCCGCCGGCATCGACGCGCTGCACCTGGGCGGCAAGACCGTGTTCGCCGCGGTTGGCAGCCTGCACATGTTCGGCCCGCAGGGGCTGCCGGCGTTGTTTGCACGACGCGGATACCAGGTCGAGCGGCTCGGGCCCGGGCGCAAAGAGTGAGAGACTCGCTGTTCGGACGATCCCGATGCCACGGGCCCCAGCGGCCCGAGACCTTGAAGAACTGACAGGAGACAAGCGATGGACAGCAGCGCCTCGAACAGTTTCGCCTCGTTCGTCCCGGGCTTCGATTTCCTGCAGGGCCTGGTCAAGAACGCCGGCGCGGCGCTGCCGACGATAGGCCAGTGGGTCGCGCCGACGCTGAACCCCGAGGAGCTCGAAAAACGCATCGAGGAACTGCGCACGGTGCAGTTCTGGCTCGAGCAGAACGCGAAGATGCTGGGCGCGACGATCCAGGCGCTCGAAGTGCAGCGCATGACCTTGTCGACCTTGAAGACGATGAACGTGCAGATGAACGATCTGCGCGAGTCGCTGCAGATCAAGGCGCCGCCCCCGCTCCCCTCGGCGCCGCCGAGCCAGCCCAAGCCCAAGGCCGCCGCGGAAGCGGATGAACCGGCCGGCGCCGTCGACCCGATGCAGTGGTGGGGCGCGTTGACCCAGCAGTTCACCGAGCTGGCGGCGGCGGCGTTGCGCGACAGCGCCGCGGGCGCGACCAAGGCGATGGCCGACGCGATGGCCCAGCCGGTGGCGCCCGCCGCCGCAGCAGGCGCCGCCGCGAAAACGAAAAAACCCGCCACCGCCGCGGCCGGGCAAGGAACGAACCGCGCTGCGAAGACTCCGACCCCACAGCCCCCTGGTCCCCCCGCGCCGGCGGCGCGCCGCAAGCGTGCCGCGGCGCCGAGGACCTGACCCGCGCGTTCGACCGTTTGGCCTGACGCCACGCTCACGACTGCCGACTGGACACCATGCAGGCCTTCCTGCACGCCCACGCGACCCACCCCGACTGGCGCATTGCGCTCGCGCTCGCGGCGGCCCAGCTCGATGCGCAGGCCCATGCGGCCCGGGCCGCGCGCCGCCACGGGCCGGCCGGCGACGGCGCACGGCCGACGCTGGGCTGGGTCTACCTGACCGAGCACTACGCGGCGCACAGCGAAGCCTTGCTCGGCGAGCTGCACCTGCGCTGGCCCGGTGTCGTGTGGGTCGGGGCGACCGGTGTCGGTGTCGCCGCCAGCGGCGTCGAGTATTTCGACGACCATGACGGCGCCCTGGTGCTGATGCTCGCGGCGATCCCGCCGGACCAGTTCCGCGTGTTCTCCGGCGCCCGGCCGCTGCGCGACTTCGCGGCGCACACCGCGCTCGTGCACGCCGACCCGGCAACGCCGGATTTGCCCGAGCTGGTCCACGACATGGCGCAGCGCACCGCCAGCGGCTACCTGTTCGGCGGGCTCGCGTCGGCCCGTGCGAGCTGCCGCCACATCGCCGATGCGGTGCTGACCGGCGGGCTCTCGGGCGTCGCGTTCGGCCCCGAGGTCGCGATCGTCTCGCGCGTGACCCAGGGCTGCCAGCCGGTCGGGCCGACGCACGAGGTCACCGCGGCCGATCGCAACGTCATCACCGAGCTCGACGGGCAGCCGGCGCTCGACTGCCTGCTGCGCGACGTGCAGCTCGAAGGCCGCAACCCGCGCGATGCGCTGCCGCGGCTGCGCCAGATCCTGGTCGGGCTCAGCGACCCGCCGGAGCGGGCGGCCGCCGCGACCGGCGCCGTGGTGCGCGGCGCGTTCGGCGACGACGTGCGCGTGCGCCACCTGATCGGGCTAGACCCGGGCCGGCGCGGCATCGCGATCGGCGATGTCGTCGAGCCCGGCGCGCGACTCGCTTTCTGCACCCGCAACACCGAGGTCGCGCGGCGCGATCTGGTGCGCATCTGTGCCGAGGTGCGCGAGGAGACCGAGCCCGAGTTCATGCCGCAGCTCGCCGCGACGCCGCCGTCGGCCGCGCTGCCCGAGAGCGGACCGCCGGCCAGCGGGATCGCCGGCGCGATCTACGTGAGCTGCGCCGGGCGCGGCGGCCCGCACTTCGGTGCGCCGTCGGCCGAGCTGGCGCTGGTGCGGCATGCGCTGGGCGACGTGCCGCTGGTCGGCTTCTTCGCCGCCGGCGAGATCGCGCACGCCAGCCTGTACGGCTACACCGGGGTGCTCACGGTGTTCCGCCAGCTTCGCGATACATTGCCGGGATGAGCTCGTCACTGGCGCACTCCGCTGCGCAACCCAGCGCGCAGCCGGCCAACCCGGCCACACCGCCGGCCGCGGCGCCACTGACCGAATCGCTGGCCATCGAGATCACCGAGCGCACCCGCCGCCAGGCCGAGGTCGTGGCCGCCTTGTCCGATGCGCTGCCGCCGCATGCGCTGCTCTGGCATCGCGAGGACACGACACCGTACGAGTGCGACGGGCTGACCGCGTACCGCGAGCAGCCGCTGCTGGTCGCGCTGCCCGAGAACGAGGCCCAGGTCGCCGCGGTGCTGCGCACCTGTCACCGGCTGAACGTGCCGGTGGTCGCGCGCGGCGCCGGCACCGGGCTGTCGGGCGGCGCGCTGCCGCACCGCCTCGGTGTGACCATGAGCCTCGCGAAGTTCAACAAGGTCGTGAAGATCGATGCCCGCGCGCGGACCGCGACCGTGCAGTGCGGCGTGCGCAACCTCGCGATCAGCGAGGCGGCCGCGCCGTACGGGCTGTACTACGCGCCTGATCCGTCCAGCCAGATCGCGTGCACGATAGGCGGCAACGTGGCCGAGAACTCGGGCGGCGTGCACTGCCTCAAGTACGGGCTGACGTTGCACAACGTGCTGCGGGTGCGCGGCTACACGATCGAAGGCGTCGAGATCGAATTCGGCTCGGAGGCGCTCGATTGCGCCGGGCTGGACCTGATGAGCATCGTCGTCGGCAGCGAAGGCATGCTCGCGGTCACGCTGGAGGTGACCGTCAAGCTGGTGCCCAAGCCGCAGCTCGCGCGCTGCATCATGGCGAGCTTCGACGACATCCGCAAAGCCGGCAACGCGGTCGCCAACGTGATCGCGGCCGGCATCATCCCGGCCGGGCTCGAGATGATGGACAAGCCGATGATCGCCGCGGTCGAAGACTTCGTGCACGCCGGCTACGACCTGGCCGCCGAGGCGATCCTGCTGTGCGAGAGCGACGGCACGCCCGAGGAGGTGGCCGAGGAGATCGTACGCATGGAGGCGGTGTTCGCCGAGAGCGGCGCGACCCGCCTCGAAGTGAGCCGGGACGAAGCCCAGCGCCTGAAGTTCTGGAGCGGCCGCAAGAACGCGTTCCCGGCGACTGGCCGCATGAGCCCCGACTACATGTGCATGGACTCGACGATTCCGCGGCACCGGCTCGCCGACATCCTGCTTGCGATCCAGGCGATGGAAGGCAAGTACGGGCTGCGCTGCGCGAACGTCTTCCATGCCGGCGACGGCAACCTGCACCCGTTGATCATGTTCGATGCGAACGACCCGGACCAGCTGCACCGCTGCGAGCTGTTCGGCGCCGACATCCTCGAGACCAGCGTCGCGATGGGCGGCACGCTCTCGGGCGAGCACGGCGTCGGCGTCGAGAAGCTTTCGGCTATGTGCGTGCAGTTCGCGCCGGCCGAGCGCGAGCAGATGCTCGCGCTGAAGCGCGCGTTCGATCCCAAGGAGCTGCTGAACCCCGGCAAGGTCATTCCGTCGCTCGCGCGCTGCGCCGAGTACGGCAAGATGCATGTGCGGCGCGGGCTGCTGCCGTTCGCGGACATTCCGCGCTTCTGATGGCGACGACGACGATCTCGACCGACCCTGCGCTGCAACTGCTGATCGACCGGGTGCACAGCGCACGCGCCGCAGGCGCGCAGCTGTGCATACGCGGTGGCGGCAGTAAGGATTTCTACGGCGAGGCGCTGCAGGGCGAGCTGCTGGACACACGTGTGCTCGAGGGCATCTCGAGCTACGAGCCGACCGAGCTGGTCGTCACCGCGCGCTGCGGCACCTCGCTGGCCGAGCTCGAATCGGTGCTCGCGGGCAAGGGGCAGTGCCTGGCGTTCGAGCCGCCGCATTTCGGCGAGCCGGCGGCGCCGCTCAGGGCGCGCGGCGCGACCGTTGGCGGCATGGTCGCCGCGGGGCTCTCCGGACCGTCGCGTGCAGTCGTCGGCTCGGTGCGCGACTTCGTGCTCGGCGCGACCTTGCTGAACGGCCATGGCGAAGTGCTGAGCTTCGGCGGCCAGGTAATGAAGAACGTCGCCGGCTACGACGTCTCGCGCCTGCTGGCGGGATCGCTGGGCACGCTGGGCGTGATCCTCGAGGTCTCGCTGAAGGTCGTGCCGATGGCGCCTGCCACGCTGACATTGCGCCTCGAGATGAATCAGGCCACCGCGCTGGACAAGCTCAACACCTGGGCCGGCCAGCCGCTGCCGCTGAACGCAAGCGCGTGGTGGGACGGCAACCTGATCGTGCGGCTGCGCGGCGCGCTCGCCGCGGTGCAGGCGGCGCGCACCGTGATCGGCGGCGAGGTGGTCCAGCCCGAGTTCGCCGGGCCCTTCTGGGACGGCATCCGGAATCACGACGACGAGTTCTTCGTCGGCGCTCGCGCCGCGATCGCGACTGGCGCGGCGCTGTGGCGGCTTTCGCTGCCCCAGACGGCGCCGCCGCTCAGCCTCTCCGGCGAGCAGATGATCGAATGGGGTGGCGCGCAACGCTGGCTGTGCAGCGCCGCGCCGGCCGGGGCCATCCGCGATGCGGCGGCGAAGGCCGGCGGCCATGCGACGCTGTTCGCGTCGGCCGACAAGAGCGCCGGCGTGTTCGCGCCGCTGCGCTCGCCGCTGGACCGTATCCACCGTGAGCTGAAGAAATCGTTCGACCCGATGGGGCTGTTCAACCCGGGCCGGTTGTATCCCGGCCTGTAGAAGGATGTCGTAGGCCACGATGCAGACCCACCTCGCCGCCCAATTCAAAGGCACGCCCGAAGGCGACGAAGCCGAGGCGATCCTGCGCAAATGCGTGCACTGCGGTTTCTGCACCGCGACCTGCCCGACCTACCAGCTGCTCGGCGACGAGCTCGACGGCCCGCGCGGCCGCATCTACCTGATCAAGCAGCTGCTCGAGGGCGCGGAGGTCACGCGCAGCACGCAGCTGCACCTGGACCGCTGCCTGACCTGCCGCAACTGCGAGAGCACCTGCCCGTCGGGCGTGCAGTACGGGCGGCTGGTCGAGATCGGCCGCAACATCGTCGACGACAAGGTCGAGCGCCCGCGCGGCGAGCGCACCGTGCGCTGGATGCTCAAGGAGGGCCTGACCTCGCCGCTGTTCTCGCCGGCGCTGAAGCTCGGCCAGGGCGTGCGTCCGCTGCTGCCGGGCGCGTTGCGCAGCAAGGTGCCGCCGCGAGCTTCGGGTGATGCCGGCGTCCGCGCGCACCGCTGGCCCACCCGCGAGCACCCGCGCAAGGTGCTGATGCTGCTGGGCTGCGTGCAGCCGGCGCTGGCGCCGAACATCAACAGCGCGACGGCGCGCGTGCTCGATGCGGCCGGCATCCAGGCGCTGGTGGCCGACGAGGCCGGCTGCTGCGGCGCGATCCGCACGCACCTGAACGACCACGAGGGCGGCCTGGCCGACATGCGCCGCAACATCGACGCCTGGTGGCCGCTGGTCTCGCAAGGCACGGTCGAGGCAATCGTGATGAACGCGTCGGGCTGCGGCGTGATGGTCAAGGAGTACGCGCACGCGCTGCGGCTCGATCCGGCCTACGCCGACAAGGCCCGGCGCATCGGCGAGCTGACCCGCGACCTCAGCGAGCTGCTGCCCGAGCTGGTGCCGCAGCTCAAGCCCAAGCTGCGGCTGCGCACCGTGCCGATCCGGCTCGCGTTCCATCCGCCGTGCACGCTGCAACACGGCCAGCAGCTGCGCGGCGGCGTCGAGACGCATCTGGCCGCGCTGGGCTTCGACGTGAAGCTCGCGCCCAGCGAAAGCCACTTGTGCTGCGGTTCGGCCGGCACGTACTCGGTGCTGCAACCCGAGCTCGCCTACAGGCTGCGGGACCGCAAGCTCGAGAACCTCGCGCCACTCGAAGCGCAGGCGATCGTCTCGGCCAACATCGGCTGCATCCAGCACCTGCAGACCGGCACCGCGACGCCGGTGCGCCACTGGGTCGAGGTGCTGGACGAGGCGCTGGCTGACTGACGTTAGACAGCGTCGCCCGGCCGCAGCGACCGCGGCTGGATCAGGTCCCACAGGTTGCCGTACAGGTCCTCGAACACCGCGACCGTGCCGTAAGGTTCGTCGCGCGGCTCGCGCACGAAGCGGACGCCGCGTGCCTGGTAGGCGCGGTGGTCGCGCGCGAGGTCATCGGTGTGCAGGAACAGGAACACGCGGCCGCCGGTCTGGTTGCCGATGCGGCTCGCCTGCTCGGCATTCGACGCTCTCGCCAGCAGCAGCCGCGATTCCGTCGCGCCCGGTGGCGCGACGACGACCCAGCGCTTGTCCTGCGCCGGAATGGAGATGTCTTCGATCAGCGTGAAGCCCAGCGTGCCGACGTAGAACGCGAGCGCCTCGTCGTAGTCGCGCACGAGCAGCGAGACGAGCGCGAGCGATTGCCGGGCGCGCGTCGGAACGGCGTCTTCGCCGTGCGGTCCACGCTCGAACGTCGGGTTCACGACCGATTCGGCTCGACCAGACCGAGCGACCGGAGTTGGGCCTCCAGCTGCGCTGCCGAGCTCCACGGCAGCAACGGCGAGTTCCGTCGCTCGTCGGGCGGGTTGTCGGGCAAACCCTCGGACCATCCGCCGCAGCCCACCAGCGGCAGCAGCGGACGATGGTGCAGCCACGCGAGGCAGACCTCCGAGATCGTGCCGGCACGGCCGCCGATCACGATGCACGCGTCTCCGGCGAGCGCCATCAGCAGGTTGCGTGCGTCGCCGATGCCGCTCGGGATCACGACCGTCGCGGGCCAGTCGGCCGGGGGCATCTCGCCGGCCGGGATGATGCTGACCACCAGCCCGCCGGCGCCGGTCGCGCGCTCGGCCACAACGCGCGTCGCCGGGCTGCCGCAGCCGCTGATCAGCGTGATGCCCAGGCGCGCGAGCAACTCGCCCGCTTCGCCGGCGAGTTCGTACGCGCGCGAGCCGGGTTCGGCGCTGCCCAGCACGCAGACCTGCGGGCGGCGAACCGCGGTGGCAACGGTCATCGTGATCTCCTGTCGTCGAGTGCCGTCAGATGCACCGCCCGCCGTCCACTTCCATCGCGACGCCGGTGATCATCGACGCCTCGTCGCTGCACAGGAAGCAGGCCGCGTTGCCCAGGTCCTCCGGCGTCGAGAAGCGGCCGATCGGGATCGTCGACAGGAACTTCGCGCGCATCTCGGGCGTGTCCTCGCCCATGAAGGTCTTCAGCAGCGGCGTCTCGCCGGCGACCGGGTTCAGCGCGACGACGCGGATGCCGAACGGCGCAAGCTCGACGGCCATCGAGCGCGTCGCGGTGATGACCCAGCCCTTGCTCGCGTTGTACCAGGCCAGGCGCGGCCGCGGGCTGACGCCGGCGGTGCTCGCGATGTTCAGGATCACGCCGCCCTTGGCCGCCTTGAAGCGCGGCACGACCTGCGTCGCGGCGAGGTAGATCGCCTTGATGTTGACCGCGACGATGCGGTCGAAGTCGGCCTCGGGCAGGTCCTCGAGCGGCTGCGGCGCGTGCCCGACGCCGGCGTTGTTGACAAGGATGTGCAGGCCGCCGAAGTGGTCCTGCGCGGCATCGAGCATGCGCGTGACGTCGGCGCTGTTGGCGACGTCGACGGCAAGCGCACGCGCATGCGAACCGAGCGCCGCGGCGACGCGCTCGCCGTTGCCGGCATCGCGGTCCGCGATCAGCACCTTCGCGCCTTCGGCGACGAACTTCTTCGCGATGCCTTCGCCGAAACCGGAGCCGCCGCCGGTGACGATCGCGACCTTGCCTTCGAGTCTCATGTGGGTCGTCTCCTTCTTGTTCAACCGTGGTGGATCGCAATGGTCTTCAGTGCCGAGAACCCGTACAGCGCCTCGAAGCCTTTCTCGCGCCCATGCCCCGAGAGCTTGACGCCGCCGAACGGCAGCTCGACGCCGCCGCCGGCGCCATAGTTGTTGATGAACACCTGGCCGCACTTCAGCTTGTGCGCGAGGCGCAGCGCGCGGCTGCCGTCGCGCGTCCAGACACCGGCGACCAGGCCGTACGGCGTGCCGTTGCCAACCTTCACTGCCTCGGCTTCGCCGTCGAACGGGATCAGTACCTGCACCGGCCCGAAGATCTCCTGCTGCGCGAGCGCGTGATCGCCCGGCACCTCGTCCAGCAAGGTGGCGCGCACGTAATGGCCGCCGCGCGGCAGCCCCGCCGGCAGGTCGGCCTGCGCGGCGATGCGCAGCCCGCCGTCGCGCGCGAGCCCGAGGAAATGTTCGACGATGGACTGCTGGCGTGCGCTGATCACCGGCCCCATGTCCAGGTCGTCGTTCGCCGGCCCGATGCGCAGTGCGCGGTAGCGCTCGGCCATGCGCTCGCGCACCGCCGCGTAGACCGGCCGCTCGATCAGGATGCGCGATGCCGCCGAGCAGGTCTGTCCGGCGTTCTGCAGGCCGGCGTTGACGAGGAACGGCAGCGCGGCGTCCAGGTCCGCATCGGCGAACACGATCTGCGGGCTCTTGCCGCCGAGCTCCAACGTGACCGGCACTGCGTTCTTCGATGCCGCGGCCTGCACCAGCGCGCCGGTTGCGACCGAACCGGTGAACGACAGGTGCTGCACGCCCGGGTGCGCCGCGAGCGCCGCGCCGGCCTCTTCGCCCAGCCCCGGCACGACGTTCAGCGCGCCCGCGGGCAGCCCGGCCTCCTGCGCGATGCGGGCAAACGCGAGCACGGTGAGGCACGCCTCCTCGGCCGGCTTCAGCACGCAGGCATTGCCCATCGCCAGCGCCGCACCCACGCTGCGCCCGACGATCTGCATCGGGTAGTTCCACGGCACGATGTGGCCGGTCACGCCGTGCGGCTCGCGCACCGTCAGCGCGGTGTAGCCGG
>DATCSE010000336.1:0-4188 GCA_036568605.1 Burkholderiaceae bacterium
TACTTCCATCACGGCCGGGTCGGCGCCTTCGTGATGCGCGAGCCGCTGATCCCGGGGCACGAGGCCTCGGGCATCGTCGCGCGCACCGGCAGTGGCGTGACACGCGTGAAGGTCGGCGACAAGGTCGCGATCAACCCGTCGCACGCCTGCGGGCAGTGTGACTACTGCCTGGGCGGCCGCTTCAACCTGTGCCGCCACATGCGCTTCCTCGGCAGCGCGAGCGTGTTCCCGCACGTGCAGGGCATGTTCCGCGAGCGCTTCGTGATGGGCGAGAAGCAGCTCACACCTGTCCCCGAGGACATTTCGCTGGGTGAGCTCGCGTGCGCCGAACCGCTGTCGATCGGGCTGCATGCGGCGCACCGCGCCGGCGAGCTGATGGGCAAGACCGTGCTCGTGACCGGCGGCGGCACGATAGGCTGCATGTGCGTGATCGCCGTCAAGCTGGCCGGCGCCGCGAAGATCATCGTCTGCGACATCGCCGAGCGTGCGCTGACGATCGCGAAGCAGGTCGGTGCCGACGAGACGATACGCAGCGATCAGGCCGCGCCCGAGACGCTGGCCGACCTCGCGGACGTCTCGATCGAAGCCGCCGGCAGCCCCGCCGCCTTGGCGACCTGCCTGAAGGCCACGCGCCGCGGCGGCCGCATCGTGCAGGTCGGCACCTTGCCGGCCGACGGCATCCCCGCGTTCCCCGCCAACAGCATCATGGCGCGCGAGCTCGACTACGTCGGCGCATTCCGCGCCGCGCATGCGTTCGACTGGGCCGTGCAGTACCTGCGCACGCGCCGCGTCGACGTGCGGCCGCTGCTGACCGCGCAGATCCCGCTGTCGCGCTCGCTCGAGGCCTTCGAGCTGGCGTCCGACCGCAGCCGCAGCACCAAGGTGCAAGTGATCTGCGATTGACCGATCGCACAACACCAAGACAGGAGACAACGATGCCGACCCCCTCGAAGTTCGCCGTCGCCGCGCTCGCACTCGCCGCCGCGAGCGGCAGCGTCCTCGCCGAGCCGACCAAGCTGAAGTGGGCCCACGTCTACGAGACCTCCGAGCCGTTCCACACCGCCTCGGTCTGGGCCGCGCAGGAGATCGAGAAGCGCACCGGCGGCCGCTACCACATCGACGTGTACCCGGCCTCGCAGCTCGGCAAGGAGAACGACATCAACCAGGGCCTGACGCTGGGCACGGTGGACATCATCATCTCCGGCTCGAGCTTCGCGGCGAAGACCTTCCCGCGCATAGGCGTCACCTACTACCCATACACCTTCCGCGGCGTCGAGCACCTGCTCGCCTACACGAAGAGCGACATCTACAAGGAGCTGACCAAGGGCTACGAGGACAAGAGCGGCAACCACATCGTCGCGACCACCTACTACGGCGTGCGGCAGACGACGAGCAACAAGCCGATCACGAAGTGTGCCGACATGAAGGGCCTGAAGATGCGCGTGCCCGACGTGCCGGCCTACCTCGCGATGCCGCGCGCCTGCGGCGCGAACACCGCGCCGATCGCGTTCGCCGAGGTCTACCTCGCGCTGCAGAACGGCACCGTCGAGGCGCAGGAGAACCCGCTGACGACGATAGAGGCGAAGAAGTTCTTCGAGGTGCAGAAGAACATCGTGCTGACCGGCCACATCGTCGACCACCTGAACACCGTGGTCGCCGGCAACCTGTGGAAGAAACTGTCGGACGCCGACAAGAAGGTCTTCACCGAGGTCGCCCAGGAAGCGGCGGCCAAGGCCTCGGGCGAGGTCGCGGCGCGCGAGAAGGAGCTGGTCGGCGTGTTCAAGGGCAAGGGGCTGAACGTCGTCGAGGTCGACAAGAACGACTTCCGCGACACGGTGCTGAAGAACGTGACCTTCGAGTCCTTCGGCTACCAGAAGGCTGACTGGGACAAGATCCAGGCGATCAAGTAACGCAGCGCCAGGACGCATACCCATGTCGGCCCGAATCGACGTCGCCGCGGCGGCCGCGCTGCCGCCGCACCAGCACGAGGTCGCGCCCGAGGAGCTCGTCAAGAGCTTCGAGGAGGCCGACCGGCACGACGCGAACCTCGCCGGCTACTCGGTCGAAGACTGGATCTGCCTGGCCTTCTTCTGGGCGATGACCGGGCTCGTGTTCCTGCAGTTCTTCACGCGCTATGTGATGAACGACTCGTTCGCCTGGACCGAGGAGCTTGCCGTCTACTGCCTGATCCCGGTGGTTTTCATCGGCAGCGCGATGTGCGTGCGGCGCAGCCGGCACATCCACGTGAACATCCTGTACCGCTACCTGCCAAAGGCCGCGGCGCGTGTGCTGGCGATGGCGGTCGACATGGCGGGCATCGCGTTCTTCGCGTACGTCGCGTGGCTGGTCGCACGCTACGCGCTGGCGGTCGACAACGAGCCGATGACGACGATCGCCTGGAACAAGAGCTATGTGTACTGGCTCGCGTTCGCGGGCTTCGTGCTGATGGTGGTGCGCGCGGTGCAGGTCGCGTGGATCCACTGGGTGCAGGGCTACTCGATCCTCGAGAAGCCCGAGGCGTACGACGATGTCGACGAGTAGCGCATACGCTCCCTCTCCCCGCTGGGGAGAGGGTTGGGGTGAGGGGTCGCGGACCGCCCACCCTCACCCCTGCCCTCTCCCGCCCTGCGGGAGAGGGGGCTCCTTCGGAGGCTCGCCATGGCGCTTCTGATCGGCGGGTTCCTCGCGTTCATGCTGTGCGGTTTGCCGGTCGCGGTGGCGATGGCCGGCGCATCGCTGGTCTACATCCTGGTCTCGGGCAGCGTGCCCGACGTGGTCGTCGCGCAACGCATGATCGCCGGGATCGAATCGTTCCCGCTGCTCGCGGTGCCGTTCTTCATCCTCGCCGGCAACCTGATGAACATCGCCGGCATCACCGGGCGCATCTACAACTTCGCGGTCGCGCTGGTCGGCTGGATGAAGGGCGGGCTCGGGCAGGTCAACATCATCGGCTCGGTGATCTTCTCGGGCATGAGCGGCACCGCGATCGCCGATGCGGCCGGGCTGGGCTCGATCGAGATCAAGGCGATGACCGACCACGGCTACAACAAGGAGTTCTCGGTCGGCGTGACCGCCGCGTCGGCCACGCTGGGCCCCATCATCCCGCCCAGCCTGCCGTTCGTGATCTACGGGATGATGGCCAACGTCTCGATCGGCGCGCTGTTCGTCGCCGGGATCGTGCCCGGCGCGGTGATGACCTTGATGATGATGATCACGGTCGCGTACTTCGCGCGCAAGAACGGCTGGGGCTCGGACACGCCGTTCGAGTGGAAGCGGCTGGGGGAAGCCACGCTCGAGATCGTGATCGTGCTGGCGTTCCCGCTGCTGATCTGGCTCGCGACGCTGGCCGGCGTCTCGGTGAATCTCGCGGCGGGCGTCGCCTTCGCGGCGCTGCTGGTGCTGGACTGGACCTTCAACTTCTCGGCCGTGATGGCGCTGATGGCGCCGGTGATCCTGATCGGCGGGATGACGATGGGCTGGTTCACGCCGACCGAGGCCGCGGTCGCCGCGGTGATCTGGGCGCTGTTCCTCGGCCTGGTGCGCTATCGCTCGATGACCTTGAAGACGCTCGCGAAGGCGACCTTCGACACGATCGAGACCACCGCCTCGGTGCTGTTCATCGTGACCGCCGCGTCCATCTTCGCGTGGCTGCTGACGACCACCCAGGCGGCGCAGCTGCTCACCGACTGGATCCTGTCCATCACCCACAACAAATGGGTGTTCCTGCTGCTCGCGAACCTGCTGATCCTGTTCGTCGGCTGCTTCATCGACACGATCGCGGCGATCACCATCCTGGTGCCCATCCTGTTGCCTATCGTCACGAAACTCGGCATCGATCCGATCCACTTCGGGTTGATCATGACGCTGAACCTGATGGTCGGCCTGCTGCACCCGCCGCTGGGCATGGTGCTGTTCGTGCTCGCGCGGATCTCGCGGCTCTCGGTCGAGCGCACGACGGTCGCGATCCTGCCGTGGCTGGTGCCGCTGCTGCTCGCGCTGATCGCGATCACCTACATTCCCGACCTGACCCTCTGGCTGCCTAAATATATGGGACTCTCAAAATGACCTCGATGGCTTTGGCTGCAACGCTGTTCGGCCCGGAAGATCTGCGCATGGTCGAGCGGCCGCTCGATCCGCTGGCCGCGGGCATGGTGCGCCTCCGCTTCGGCGCCGGCGGTATCTGCGGCT
>DATCSE010000337.1:0-2358 GCA_036568605.1 Burkholderiaceae bacterium
AGGATCGTGATGAAGTCGTTGTGGCGGACTTCGAGGTGGGTGGGCTGCAGCGCGAGGGTCGGCGCGGCACCACGGACGCCCGGGAAGGTGCGGCCGACGCGTTCGACGGACAGAGTGCTCATGCGTTGGCCCTCACCCTAACCCTCTCCAGGGGCCACGAAGGGGCCACTTCGTGGCCCTTGGAGAGGGAACAAGACTCCCTCTCCCGCGGGGCGGAAGAGGGCTGGGGTGAGGGTGGGAGAGTTCGCTCGCTCACAGCGTCGCCCATCGGAACAGCGCGCGGTTCATGGACTTGAATGCGACATCCGAGACCAGCCCGATCGCGCCTATCGTGATGATCCCGAAGATGATCTGGTCGGTTGCGAGCAGCGCCTGGCTGTCGGTGATCATGTGGCCGATGCCGTCGGAGGCGCCGATCAGCTCGGCGACGATCACGTAGGTCCAGGCCCAGCCCAGCACCAGGCGCAGCGTCTCGGCGATCTGCGGCGCGCTGTACGGGATCAGCACGCGCTTGACGATGCCCCAGTCGTTCGCGCCCAGCGTGTAGGCGGCCTCGACCAGGTCGCGCCGGGTCGCGCCGACCTGCACCGCGACCATCAGCACGAGCTGGAAGAACGAGCCGATGAAGATCAGCGCGAGCTTCTCGGCCTCGCCGATGCCGGCCCAGAGGATCAAGAGCGGGATGAACGCCGAGGCCGGCAGGTAGCGCGCGAACGAGACGAACGGCTCGAAGAACGCCTCGATGGGCTTGTACGCGCCCATCGCGACGCCCAGCGGCACCGCGATCAGCGCCGCGGCGATGAAGCCGCCGACGACGCGCCAGACCGTGTACGCGATGTCCTTCGCGAAGCCCTGCTCGGCGAGCAGCGCCCAGCCCGAGCGGACCATCGTGACCGGGTCGGCGAGGAAGGTCTTGGGGACGTAGCCGCCCAGCGTCGCGATGGCCCACACGCCGAAGAACAGCGCGAAGAACAGGATGCCGAGCCCGGTGCGCAGGGCCGGGCTCACGTCTTGAAGTGGTTTCACGGTTGTCCGCTCGCGCCGAACTTGTCGAAGCGACAGTGTCTGGAATGGGCTTCGACAGGCTCAGCCCGAACGGGGAAGACGGAAGGCTTACTTGATGAACGAGGTGTCGGCCAGGCCGGAGAGCTCAGGAATCTGCTTGATCGTGCCGATCTCCAACAGCAGCTCGGCCGCCTCCTTGCTGAACTGCGCGTGCTCGCCGGCGAAGAACTTCTGGTTCGCGGCTCTGTCCTGCCAGCGCAGGTAGGCTTGCGACTTTTCGAACGCCTCGCCGGTCTGCTTGACGTCGGCGCCCATGATCTCGTAGCTCTTCTTCGGGTCCTTCTTGATCAGCTCGAGCGCATCGAAGTAGCCGTCGGCCAGCGCCTTCGCGGCCTTCGGGTTCTCCTTCAGGAACTTGGGCGTGCAGCCGAAGGTGTCCATCACCATCGGGTAGTCCAGCGTCGTCGCGATGATCTTGCCGGCCTCGGGTTTCGCGCGCACCGCGGAGAGGTACGGCTCGTAGGTCATGCCGGCGTCGAAGTCGGTGGTGCCGGCGATCATCGCGTTGGCGACCGGCTGCGGCTCCAGCGTCAGCACCTTCACGTCCTTCATCGTCAGGCCGTTCTTCTTCAGGATCCAGGCCAGGCCGAAATACGGCGCGGTACCGGGCGCCGACGCGGCGACGGTCTTGCCCTTCAGGTCGGCGATCTTCACGATGTTCGGCTTGACGACCAGACCGTCGGCGCCGTAGCTCTTGTCGAGCTGGAAGATCTGCGTCGTCGCGACGCCGTTCGCGTTCCAGACCACCCAGGTCTCGACGGTGGTCGCGGCGCACTGCACGTCGCCCGAGGCGATCGCGAGGTGGCGGTCCTTCTGCGGGATCTTCTTGATCGTGACGTCCAGCCCATGGTTCTTGAACAGGCCGGCCTCCTTGGCCAGCGTCAGCGGCGCGAAGCCGGTCCAGCCGGAGATCGCGATGGCGACCTTGGTTTCCTGGGCGTGTGCGCAGACGCCGACGGCGGCGGCCGCAACGGCCAGCACGATGTTCTTGAAGGCGAACAGGCGGGTCATCGGATCTCCTGAATGAAAGGCTGGTTGCCGGTTGTTCGCGTGCGGCATGCAAGCTGTGTGCCGCGGCGCGCAGCAGCATACACTGAGAGCACGACTTGTCTAGACCACTTATGTACGCACTGACCCGGGGCACCGCGCCGTTGATCGTCTCGTTCCCGCACGCCGGCACCGACATCCCCGACGAGCTCGCGCAGCGCATGACGCCCGAGGCGCTGCAGCGCGCCGACGTGGACTGGCACCTGCCGCGGCTCTACGCGTTCGCGGCCGGGCTGGGCGCGACGC
>DATCSE010000338.1:0-6336 GCA_036568605.1 Burkholderiaceae bacterium
GCCCGCGCTGTACACGCAGCGCTTCAGGCGCTCGGCCACCACGGGGTCGAACGGGTTGCCGGCTTCCTGGAAGGCGCCGTAGCCGTCGGCATCCAGCACCTCGGCCCACAGGTACACGTAGTAGCCGGCCGCATAGGCCGAGCCCGAGAACAGGTGCTGGAAGTGCGGCAGCCGGTGGTTCATTCCGATGTCGGCCGGCGCACCCAGCCGCGCGAGCTCGTTGCGCTCGAACTCGACGATGTCAGGCGCCTCGGCATCGGTCCGCGCATGCACCGCCATGTCGACCAGCGCCGACGCGGTGTAGCGCACGGTGTCGTATCCCTGGTTGAACAGGCGCGCGGCCAGCAGCTTCTCGATCAGCGCATCGGGAATCGGCTCGCCGGTGCGCCAGTGCCGCGCATGGCGCTTCAGCACCTCGGGCTCGGCCAGCCAGTGCTCGAAGATCTGCGACGGCAGCTCGACGAAATCGTTGAGCACCGCGGTGCCGGCGAGCCGCTCGTAGGTCACGTTCGACAGCAGGCCGTGCAGCCCATGGCCGAACTCGTGGAACAGCGTGCTCGCGTCGTCGAAGCTGAGCAGCGTGGGCTCGCCCGGCGCCGCCTTCGCGAAGTTGTTGTTGTTCAGCACGACCGGCACGCGACCCGCCGACGCGTTGCGCGACTGGTTGCGCAGCGTGCTCATCCACGCGCCGCTGCGCTTGGTCGCCCGGGCGTAGTTGTCGTGCAGGAACAGGCCGATCAGCGAGCCGCTCTCGGCATCGCCCTGGTAGACCTCGTAGACCTTCACGTCCGGGTGGTACGCCCGGATGTCCGGCTTCTCGACGAACGAGATGCCGAACAGCCGCTGCGCGCAGTCGAACGCGGCCTCGACCATGCGGTCCAGCGCGAAGTACGGCTTCACCGCCGCCTCGTCGAGGTCGTAGCGCACCTGGCGCACCTTCTCGGCGTAGTAGCGCCAGTCCCAGGCTTCTATCGTCGCCGTTTCCCCACGCGATAGCGCGAGCGCCTGCAGCGCCGCGCGCTCTTCGGCGGCCCGCGCCTTGGCCGGCTCCCAGACCTGCTCGAGCAGCCGCGTCACCGCCGCCTGCGTGCCGGCCATCGTGTCGGCCAGCGCATAGTCGGCATAACTCGCATAGCCATGCAGCCGCGCCTGCTCGCCGCGCAGCGTCAGGATCTCGCGCGCGATCGGGCGGTTGTCGTGCTCGCCGTCGTGCTCGCCGCGGCTGACCCACGCGCGGTACGCCTGCTCGCGCAGGTCGCGCCGTTCGGAGAAGGTCAGGAAAGGCACGATCAGCGAGCGCGACAGCGTGATCACCATCGCGTCGGCCATCCCGCGCTCGCTCGCGGCCTGGCGCGCCGCGGCACGCACGAAGTCGGGCAGCCCGGCGGCATCGGCCTCGTCGCGCAGCACGAGCTGGAACGACGACTCGTCGGCCAGCACGTTCTGGCCGAAACGCGTCATCAGCTCGGCGAGCCGCTCGACGATCTGGGCCTGACGCTGCTGGTCGGCCGGCGCCAGCTTCGCGCCGGCGCGCACGAAGTCGGTGTGGAAGCGCTCGAGCACGCGGCGCTGCTCGGGTGTCAGCCCGAGATCGTCGCGGCGCGACTGCAACGCGGCGATGCGCTCGAACAGCGCGCGGTGCATCGAGATCGCGCTGAAGTGCGCGGCCAGCCGCGGTGCCATGCGGCGCTGCACCGCCTGCAGGTCCGGCGAGGTTTCGCTGGACGTCAGGTTGCGGAACAGCTCGGCGACCCGATCGAGCAGCCGGCCGCTGCGGTCGAACGCGGCGATCGTGTTGTCGAAAGTCGGCGGCTCTGGAATCCGGCCGATCGCGTCGACCTCGGCGCGGTGCTGCGCCAGCGCCTCGTCGAACGCCGGCTCGAAGTGCTCGGCCCGGATCAGCGCGAACGGCGGCAGCTCGTGCGGCGTATCCCACCGCTGCAGCAGCGGGTTGTGGTGGTGGTCGTTGTTGGCGGCAGTGCTCATCGGCGCTGTTCTCCCCGGAGATCGCGGACTCGCCGCTACTTGCCCTTGCGGATCGCGATCTCGTCGTCTTCGAAATAGCGCCGGTTGCTGCAGCTCTTCGTGAACGACTCGCGCTCCGTGTTGAAGGCCTGGACGCGGGCGTTGAACTGGTTCACCTGGTCCTGGTAATCGTCGATCATCTTGTCGCGCGCGGCGGCCTGCTCGTTGTAGGCGTTGACCGCGTCGGGGTTCGTGCGGTCCAGCGTTTCGAGCTGGGCCTTCAGCGTATCGCCACGCTTGCCGATCTCGGCCTTGTCGGCGTTGAGCTTGTCCTGCTGGCCTTGCAGTTCGCCGTCCTGCTGCTTGACCTTGGCTTGCTGGTTGATGCAGTCGCGCAGCTGCGCCTTGGTCAGGAATGCGCCGGTGCCTTTGCCGCCGCCGAACGAGGCTTCCTTGCCGGCTGCAAAACCGGCCGTCGCGGCCGACGACAGCAGCGCCGCGCCCAGCAGCGCGCGAATCAGGATCTGAGGGGTGTGCATGAGAACGAACGAAAAGCGAGGGGTTCGAAGAACGGCCAGGCGCGCATCATGCCATCACCGACGCTACCCACGACGTCGTCACCGGTTCGCGCATCGTGACGAACTCTTCCGCCGCGGTCGGATGGATGCCGATCGTCGCGTCGAACTGCGCCTTGGTCGCGCCGGCCTTCAGCGCGACGCCGAAGCCCTGCACGATCTCGCCGGCATCCGCGCCGACCATGTGCAGGCCGACGACGCGGTCGCTTGCCGCATCGACCACCAGCTTCATCAGGGTGCGCTCGTGACGTCCCGACAAGGTGTGCTTCAGCGCCTTGAACTCGCTGCGGAAGACGTGCACGTCGCCATGCCGCTCGCGCGCGGCCTGCTCGGTCAGGCCGACGGTGCCGATGCTCGGCTCGGTGAAGACCGCGGTCGGGATCAGCCCATAGTCGACGCGGCGCGCGCCGTCTCCGTACAGGTGGTCGACCAGCGCCATCGCCTCGGCCAGCGCGACCGGCGTGAGCTGCACGCGGTCTATCACGTCGCCCAGCGCATGGACAGTGGGCACGCTGCTGCGGAAATGCTCGTCGACGACGATGGCGCCGTCCGGCGACAGCGCGACGCCGAGCTCGGCCAGGCCCAGCCCTTCGGTGTTCGGGCGCCGCCCGGTCGCGTGCAGGATGGTGTCGGCTTCGAGCGTGCTGCCGTCGGCCAGCGTCGCACGCAGCGCGCCGCCATGCCGTTCGATTCGCGTCAACTCGGCCTGCGTGCGCAGCGCGACGCCGCGCTTGCGCATCTCGGCCGCGACGAAATGGCGGATGTCGTCGTCGAAGCCGCGCAGCATCTGCTCGCCGCGATAGACCAGCGTGACCTGCGCGCCCAGCCCGGCGAAGATGGAGGCGAACTCGCAGGCGATGTAGCCGCCGCCGACCACCGCCAGCCGCTGCGGGAACACCGGCAAGTCGAACATCTGGTCGGAGGTGACCGTGAGCTCGTGCCCCGGCAGCACCGGGACCGACGGCCGTGCGCCGGTCGCGACCAGCACGCGCTTCGCCGCGAACACGCGGCCGTCGACCTCGACGCGGTCGGGCGCGCGCAGATGCGCGCGCCCGGGCAGCACCGTCACGCCGGCGCCGCGCAGCAGCTCGGCATAGAGCCGGTTGAGCCGGGTGATCTCGGCCGCGCGGTTGGACTTCAGCGTCGCCCAATCGAAGCGCGGCGCGGCCTCGACGGCCCAGCCGTAGCCGCGCGACTCCTCGAACGCATCGGCATAGTGGGACGCGTAGGCGTAGAGCTTCTTCGGGATGCAGCCCAGGTTCACGCAGGTGCCGCCCAGCGGCGCCGGATCGGCGACCGCGACGCGCGCACCGCGCTGCGCCGCCATGCGCGCCGCGCGCACGCCGCCGCTGCCGGCGCCGATGACGAAGAGATCGAACGAGTCGGAGGACATGGCGCGGGACTCCCGATGCGCAACGGCGAACATTGGTCGCCGCACTGTACGTGGCCTGACGTTCCGGCGCTGGCGCAGGGTCACGCTGTCCTACCCCCTCCGTTCGCCCTGAGCTTGTCGAAGGGCTGCTGCCCCTGGCACCAGGGCTTCGACAAGCTCAGCCCGAACGGAGGAGAAGGCTCAGCCCGAACGGAGGAGAAGGCTCAGCCTGAACGGGAGGAGAAGGCTCAGCCCGAACGGAGGAGAAAGCTCAGCCCGAACGGAGGAGGAGGCTCGACCCGAACGGGAGGAGAAGGCTGGTCTAATCGCCGCTTTCGCCATCGCCCCAACCGGGCACCCGAATCGAGCACCCGAATGGCACTGAAAGCCACGATCCACAAAGCCACGCTGCAGATCGCCGACATGGACCGGCAGGTCTACGTGGACCATGCGGTGACGATCGCACGCCACCCGTCGGAGACCGACGAGCGCATGATGGTGCGCCTGCTGGCGCTTGCGCTGAACCTGCCCGCCGACGACACGCGCGGCACGCTGGAGCTCGCGAAAGACCTGTGGGACGTGGACGAGCCGGCGCTGTGGCAGCAAGACCTGACCGGCCAGATCGTGCAGTGGATCGACATCGGCCAGCCCGACGAGCGCCGCATGCTGCGCGCGAGCGGCCGCGCCGAGCGCGTGGTCGTCTACAGCTACGCCGCGAGCACGCCGATCTGGTGGGGCGGCATCGCGACGAAGATCACGCGCGCGGCCAACGTCGAGGTCTGGCAGATCGTGCCCGAGCAGAGCCAGGCGCTGGCCGCGTTCGCGCAGCGCGGCATGCAATTGCAGCTCAGCGTGCAGGACGGCAGCGCCTGGCTGTCCGACGGCGAGCGCTCGGTCGAGATCACGCCGCGGCGGCTGAACCCGTGACCGAACGCTCGCCGTGCGGCCGGCTCAGCTGCGCGCCGCCAGGTCGAACCGGTCCAGGTTCATCACCTTGACCCACGCGGCCACGAAGTCGCGCACGAACGACGCCTGCGCGTCGCTGCTCGCATAGACCTCGGCCAGCGCGCGCAGCTGCGAGTTCGAGCCGAAGATCAGGTCGGCGACGGTCCCGGTCCACTTGATCTCGCCGGTGGTCCGATCGCGGCCTTCGAGTACGCCGTCCTCCGTCGCCGAGCGCTGCCACTTCGTCCGCATGTCCAGCAGGTTCACGAAGAAGTCGTTGGTCAGCGTCTCGGGCCGCGTCGTGAAGACCCCGTGCGGCGACTTGGCGACGTTCGCGCCGAGCACACGCAGGCCGCCGACCAGCACCGTCATCTCGGGCGCGGACAGCGTCAGCAGGTGCGCCTTGTCGACCAGCAGATCCGCTGCGCCGGCGCTGGCGATCCCCGGGCGCAGGTAGTTGCGGAAGCCGTCGGCGGCCGGCTCCAGCGGCGCGAACGATTCGACGTCGGTCTGGTCCTGCGACGCATCGACGCGCCCCGGCGCGAACGGCACCGTCACCTCCTGGCCGGCCTTGTTCGCGGCCGCTTCGACGGCCGCGCTGCCGGCCAGCACGATCAGGTCGGCGAGCGAGATCTTCTTGCCGGCGTGCCCGGCGTTGAACTCCT
The DNA here is from genome assembly GCA_036568605.1 of Burkholderiaceae bacterium. Lineage (GTDB taxonomy): Bacteria > Pseudomonadota > Gammaproteobacteria > Burkholderiales > Burkholderiaceae_C > DATCSE01. Next base: position 5,523 of record DATCSE010000338.1, read on the forward strand.
TCTGGATCGCTTCCAGCCGGGCCAGCACCCTGGACAACTCGGCCGGCTGGTTGACCGCCCACTCCTTCTGCGGCGCAAGGCGGATGCGCGCGCCGTTGGCGCCGCCGCGCTTGTCGCCGCCGCGGAAGGTCGAGGCCGAGGCCCAGGCGGTCGAGACCAGCTGCGAGATCGTCAGGCCCGAAGCCAGCACCTTGGCCTTCAGCGCCGCGATGTCCTGCGCATCGACCAGCGGGTGGTCGACCGCGGGCAGCGGATCCTGCCAGATCAGCGCTTCCTTCGGCACCAGCTTGCCGAGGTAGCGGGCACGCGGGCCCATGTCGCGGTGCGTCAGCTTGAACCAGGCGCGCGCGAAGGCGTCGGCGAACTGATCCGGATGCGCGAGGAAGCGGCGCGAAATCTTCTCGTAGGCCGGGTCGACGCGCAGCGACAGGTCGGTGGTCAGCATCGTCGGTGCACGGCGCTTGTCCGGGTCGTGCGCATCGGGGATGGTGCCGGCGCCCGCGCCGCCCTTCGCGACCCATTGGTGCGCGCCGGCCGGGCTCTTCGTCAGCTCCCATTCATAGCCGAACAGGTTCTCGAAGAAGTTGTTGCTCCACTTCGTCGGCGTCGTGGTCCAGGTGACCTCCAGGCCGCTGGTGATCGCATCGCCGCCCTTGCCGGTGCCGAACTTGCTGATCCAGCCCAGGCCCTGCTCCTCGATGCCGGCCGCCTCGGGCTCGACGCCGACCAGCGCGGCATCGCCGGCGCCGTGGGTCTTGCCGAAGGTGTGGCCGCCGGCGATCAGCGCGACGGTCTCCTCGTCGTTCATCGCCAT
>DATCSE010000339.1:0-4994 GCA_036568605.1 Burkholderiaceae bacterium
GGCCCGGACGCAATGCCTCGGGCGAGGAAGTGATCTGGGTCGACTACGGCGCCGCCGTTTCGATGCACCGCGTGCGCATCGTCGATCCGAAGGAGCGTCGCCTCGAGCGCCTGGCAAAGGGCGCGGCCGAGGACCGGCGCATCTCGTACGGCTGCATCAACATCCCCGTCCAGTTCTTCGACGAGGTGCTGCGGCCTGCGCTGGGCGCCGCGCCGGGCATCGTGTACGTGCTGCCGGAGCGCAAGACGCTGCACGAGGCTTTCCCCGCCTACGCCACGTACGCGGCGAACCTTCAGCAGGCACGTCCGGAGACCGCTGTGACGCTCGGCCATCGCGTGGCTGCACCCAACTTGTAAGTAACCGAAGCCCGGCTGTGCCGTCGGGGAATTCGGGAAATTGCCTGTAACAGGCGGTCGTTGCCTGACAATTCGTTTCGCTTGTCCACAGAGGTGTCGGTCAAGCCGACGGATCTGGGGTCATGCAGCGATTGAGTGTGCGCGCCGCGAAGGCAGTTCTGGGTTTTTGTGTGCTTCTCGGCGCCGCGCTGTCGGCACCGTGCGGGTATGCCGCCGACTTCGGCATCGAACGTCCCAGCGACGACGCGCGATATGCCGCCGAGTGGATCCTGGACAGCGGCGACCATCAAGGCCGACCGTTCGCGATCGTCGACAAGCGCGCCGCGCGCATCTACGTCTTCGACACTGCCGCCGACGGTGCGCAGCGCCTGACCGGCGCCTCGCCGGTGCTGATCGGCCTGGCATCGGGCGACTTCGCGATACCCGACATCGCGCAACGTACGCCCGCGAGCCTGCGTCCCGACGAGCGCACGACGCCGGCCGGCCGTTTCGACACCGAGCCGGGCCACAACGACAAGGGCGAGGCGATCGTCTGGGTCGACTACGAGGCCTCGCTCGCGATCCATCGGTTGCGCCCCGCACCGGCGGTAGAGCGTCGCACGGATCGGCTCGCGTCGCCGGATGCGGCCGATCACCGCATCTCGTACGGCTGCGTCGTCGTGCCGGTCGAGTTCTACGAGACCGTCATCGCGGCGACCCTCGGCAAGCGCCGCGGCGTGGTCTATGTGCTGCCCGAGTCGCGCAGCGTGCGCGCGATGTTTGGCGCGTTCGAGCTCGGCAAGGCGGTCGTGCCGCAAACCGAGGTCCGCTGACGCGGCTGGCTACACTCTCGCCCCGCGGCCCGACGGTGGGCCGTCGGAGCGATAAACAATGAAGGTGCTGGTTCTCGGCAGCGGGGTCATCGGCGTTACGAGCGCCTACCAGCTCGCGCTGGCCGGACACGAGGTCACGGTGGTCGACCGCCAGCCGGCGGCCGCGCTCGAAACGAGTTATGCCAACGCCGGCGAAGTTTCGCCGGGCTATTCGGCGCCGTGGGCCGGACCCGGCGTGCCGATCAAGGCGATCAAGTGGCTGCTGATGCAGCACCGGCCGCTGGTGATCCGGCCCCACTTCGACTTGAACCTGGTGCGCTGGGGCCTGGCGATGCTGCGCAACTGCACCGCGGCGCGCTACGAGGTCAACAAGAGCCGGATGGTGCGGCTGGCCGAATACAGCCGCGATTGCCTGATGGAGTTGCGCGCGCAGACCAACATCCAGTACGACCAGCGCACCCAGGGCACGCTGCAGCTCTTTCGCACCCAGAAGCAGCTCGACGGCACCGGTGCCGACATCGAGATCCTGAAGCGTTACGGCGTCGCTTACGAGGTGCTGGACCGCGACGGCTGCATCCGCCACGAGCCGGCGCTCGCGTCCGTGCGCGAGAAGTTCGTCGGCGGCTTGCGCCTGCCCGGCGACGAGACCGGCGACTGCTTCAAGTTCACGCAGAACCTCGCCGCGCTGGCACAGCAGCGCGGTGTCACGTTCCGCTACGGCACGAAGATCCAGGGGCTGAAGCATGCCGCCAAGCAGATCGCCGGAGTCGCAACCGATGCCGGGTTGCTGCAGGCCGATGCCTACCTGGTCGCGCTTGGCAGCTATTCGCCGCTGCTGCTGCGCGAGGTCGGCATCCGCATCCCGGTCTATCCGGTCAAGGGCTATTCGATCACCGTGCCGATCACCGACGCGGCCGGCTCGCCCGAATCGACCGTGATGGACGAGACGCACAAGGTCGCGGTGACCCGGCTCGGCGACCGCATCCGCGTGGGCGGCACTGCCGAGCTGGCCGGCTACACGCTGAAGCTGCACGAGACGCGGCGGGCGACGCTGACGCACGTCGTCGGCGACCTGTTCCCGAAGGGCGGGGACGTCGCGCGATCCGAGTTCTGGTGCGGCCTGCGGCCGATGACGCCGGACGGCACGCCGGTGGTCGGCGCGACCCGTATCGCGAACCTCTACCTCGCGACTGGCCACGGCACCCTGGGCTGGACCATGGCGGCCGGCACCGGCCGTGTGATGGCCGACGTGATCTCGGGCCGTGCGCCAGGCGTGGACTTGTCCGGCCTGACCGTCGAGCGCTACCCGAACGCCTACGCATGACCCAGTTCCCTCTCCCTCTCCCTTTGGGAGAGGGTTGGGGGTGAGGGCTGGCGAGGGTCGCCTACTTCGCCTGCAGCAGCAACTGCAACCGGTCCTCGGTGCCCTCGATGCGCTCCAGCGTCGGATAACGCAGCCCGCCGGTGTACGCGACCGTCACGGTGCGGTACAGGTCGCCTTCCTTGACCAGCAGTTGCAGAGGCGCCTTGCCGCCGTTGGCTTTCGCCGCGGTGATCGCCTCGCTCAGGCGCTCCGGCGTGTAGCTGCGCCCGTTCACGGCCAGCATCTGCGCCGCGTCGCTCAACCCGGCGTTGAACGCCGGGCCGCCCCAGCGCAGGTTCTTCAGCCGGCCGTCCTTCTCGACATCGAAGCCCAGCGAATAGTAGAAGTCGTCGGACTTGTGCCGGAACCCGGCCATCACGTTCTTGTAGTAGTCGGTCGGCTTCTCGGTCCACGCGAGGCGCCAGCCGGCACGCGTCAGCCCGCCCAGCAGATTGCCGCCCTCGTGCGCGTCGAGCCGCTCGCGCAGGAAGCCGTTCCAGTCGTGCGGCTGCACCCGGTTCAGCGCCGCGACGATGTCGTCGAAGGTGTAGGTCAGCGGTGTCGTCTCGGTCGCGCCGCGCTGCGGCGTCGGGCCGAAGAAGGCGTGCGCGAAGTCGTCGAGCGAACGCTGGCCGCCGGATTTCTCGCGGATCAGCATGTCGGCCTCGAGCCAGACCAGCACCATCTCGTTGTAGTAGTCGGCGCTGCGTTGCCAGTCCGGCCAGTGGTGGCCGCTGCGGTAGCCCATGACCGGCTCGGCGGTCGTGTCTTGCAGCGGGCGCCACGCGCGGCCGGGCTGCATCGTCAGCGATGCGGCCACGTTGGCGAGTTCCTCGCGTACGTCAGCCAGCGGCATCAGCCCTGAGCGCGCGGCCAGCACGTCGCCCCAGAACTGCGTCTGGCCTTCGTACATCCAAAGCAGCGAGCCCTGCATCGGCGTGTTGAAGTCCGGCGTCCACAGATCGGCGGGGCGCCGGAACTTGCCGTTCCACGAGTGCGTGTACTCGTGCGCGAGCAGGTCATGACCATACGAGTTCTTCGCGTCGGTGTACCAGCCGGGGTGCACGCCGTTCTCGCTGGATGCGTGATGCTCGAGGCCGATCCCGCCCAGGTGCTCGCTGACCGAGAAGAGGAACTCGTAGCGCGGGTAGTGGCGCGCGCCGAACAGCTTGTCGGCCTGCGCGACCAGCGCGCGGTGCGCGGCGATCTGCTCGGGCTTGAGGTCGATCTCGCTGGCCGTGTCGCCGACCAGGCTGATGAAGACGGGCACCCGGCCGGCCGCGCGCGCATCGGGGTCGAGGTCGATGCGCTTCAGGTACTTGCCGGCAAAGATGGGCGAGTCGACCAGCGTGTCGGCGTCGACCGGCTTGAATTCGACGAGCGAGCCGTTGCGGCGCGCCTCGTCCAGCGCGCTGCCGTAGGCGAAGCCGTCGGGCAGGCGCAGGCTGGGCTTCACCGTGATGCCGCGCGTGGCGTGGCCGGCCGGGTAGAGCAGCACCGCACCCCATTGCAGGTTCACGATGTCCGGCGTGACGACGACGCGGTCGCTCCGCTCGCTGGTGGGCGAGAGGAACTGGTAGTCGAGTTCCAGCGTGTTCACGCCGGCCGGCACGACGAGCCGGAACGCATACACCTCGACCGGGTCGCGGCGCCACTCGACCGGCTTGCCGTTGGCGGAGATCCGCAGACCGGCGAGCTGGTTGATGTTGCCCGTCGGCGCGTGAGTGCCCGGCAGCCAGTGCGGGTAGAGCAGCGTCAACGGTCCCGGCTTGACCGGGATCGTTTCCTTGACGCGGAAGATGCGGCGATCGAGATCGCTCGCATCGACCTGCAGCGTCAGCGCGCCGGGATATGGCGTGCTCGCGACGGGCGGGAGGGGCGTGGCGGCGAGGGGGGCAGCGGCGGGTGCAAGGGCCTGGGCGATAACCGGGTCCTGCGCCAGCGCACCGATCAGCGCGCAGATCGATGCGGCCGAGCGGGCAAGCGTTGAACGTGCCATGGGTGATGGGAGTCGGTGGTCGGTTGCGTGGTGGGGTGAAACAGCGGAAGCCGCGACGATACGCGAAACGCGCGGCCGAACGCTTCGGTTCGCGCGCCACCGTCGGTGAAGCCGCGCGTGTCCATCGACACGCCTGACACCGCTTGATACCGGTGAAGCGCGTGTTCGGCCCCACATTGAAATCATGGAAACCGCGCTTTCGATGACCGCTGTTTCGACCCGAAGCAGACCCGTCTGGCCAGGCACGTTGAGCCTCGCTGCCGCCGCCGCGTTGCTGTCGCTGGCCGCCTGCGGCCCGCAGACGCCGCCTTCCGCGGCGCCGACCGCGACGCCAGGTGCTGCGACCGCCGCGATCCCGGTGAACACGGCGCCGGCGGCGGCGGCCTCCAACAACGTCGTGAATCCGGCGCCGAATGACGGCGTCCCGCCGCCTCCGGTGGCCGGCGCATCACCGGCCCCTACGG
>DATCSE010000340.1:0-7310 GCA_036568605.1 Burkholderiaceae bacterium
GCGATTGTGTTCACGCGCCGTCGCGCCGAATCCGCTGCACATGGATCCCGCTCCACCGACGCTGCCTTGCGCCCGCACGTTGCGCGCGCCGGCCGAACGTGCCATAAGCGTTGCGCGGCGTGCGCTGCGGCGGCTCGCGACCCTCGCCACCCGCTTCGTCCACGAACGGAGGCTGCCATGACCCCTCGCTCGCAGATTCTTCGCCGCGGTGCCCGCACCATCGCCGGCTCCGCGATGCTGGTGCTCGCCGGCTGCACGATGATGGGCAGCAGCAGCGGCGCCAACACCATCGGCGTCAGCGCATCGTTGAGTGCCGCCGCCGAAGTGCCGCCGAACGCGAGCTCGGCGACCGGCTCGCTGCAAGGCAGCTACAACAAGGACAGCAAGCTGCTGAGCTGGAAGCTGGTCTACAGCGGGCTCAGCGGGCCGGCGACGATGGCGCACTTCCACGGCCCTGCGATGGCCGGACAGAACGCCGGCGTCGTGGTGCCGCTGACCAACCCGGCCAGCGCGGTCGAAAGCAGCGCAACGCTGACCGAGGCACAGGCCGCCGATCTGCTGGCCGGCAAGTGGTACATCAACGTGCACACCGCCGCCAACCCCGGCGGCGAGATTCGCGGGCAGGTGCTGATCAAGTAGCGGCCTGCCAGAAGGGTCAGGAAGGCTTATTGAGTAGCGATCGATACGCAATTACATCGCGTTGCCAATCCGGAGGTTCCCGGATGCCGCGGGTGTTGAATACGTCACGGCCTTTCGCCTAAAGTCTCGCATCCCCTCCAAGCCACCCGTCCCTTCGGCTCACGAGACCGATGGGACGCCCAAGTCATGGCGCAGACGATCGCGACCCCTTCGCTTTGCAACTCCTTTGCAGCTTCCGCCGCGCCGATGCGGCTAGCGGCTCCGCCGGCCCGGCGCCCGTGGCCTGTCCTGGGACTGCTCGCTTCGATGCTGCTGCTCGCCGGGGTGACCGGTTGCGGTCGCTCGGCCGATGCGCAGACTAGCGGCGGCCATGGGCCCGGTGGCGGCCCGCCGCCGGCGATGCCGGTCGCGGTGGTCACCGCCTCGCTCAGCAGCGTGCCGGTGCTGCTCGAAGCGGTGGGCCGAGCCGAGGGTTCGAAGGAAGTCGAGGTGCACGCCCGCGTCACCGGGCTGATCGAGCAGCAGCGTTATCGCGAAGGCGACCGCGTCAAGGCGAATGCCCCGCTGTTCCTGATCGAGCAGGCGCCGTTCGAGATCGCGCTGGCGCAGGCGCGCGCGACCCTGCTGCAGGAGCAGGCCCGGCTCGAGCAGGCGCGGCGCGAAGCGAAGCGGCTCGCGCCGCTGGCCGAGCAGCGTGCGATCAGCCAGCGCGAATACGACGACTCGGCCTCGGCCTTGCGCGTCGCCGAGGCCAGCGTTGCGGCGGCACAGGCCCAGGTGCGGCAGGCGCAGCTGAACCTCTCGTACACGCGCGTGGTCGCGCCGATCACCGGCATCACCGGCCGCGCCGAGAAGTCGCAAGGCAGCCTGGTCAGCCCCAGCGACGGCTTGCTGACCCACGTCACGCAGACCGATCCGATCTGGGTGCGCTTCTCGTTTTCCGAGAGCGAGCTGTCGCGGCTGCGCAGCGGCAAGGCCGGCGCGGTCAAGCTGCTGTCGGCCGAAGGCAAGCCGCTGGGCACCTCCGGCAAGCTCAACTTCGAAGGCTCGACCGTCGATCCGCAGCTCGGCACCGTGCAGTTGCGCGCCGAGTTCGCGAACCCCGAGCTGGTCGTGCTGCCGGGCCAGTTCGTGCGCGCGCAGGTCAATGCCGGCGAGGAGCGCGCGTTCGTCGTGCCGCAGGCCGCGGTCGTCAACGGCGAGCGCGGCAAGGCGGTGTGGACCATCAAGGACGGCAAGGCGCTGCCCACGCCGGTCGAGGTCGGCGCCTGGGTCGGCGGCGACGGCTGGGCCGTGCGCACGGGCCTGAACGAAGGCGACCAGGTCATCGTCGACAACCTGCTGAAGCTGCGCCCCGGCGCGCCGGTGGCGCCGCATGCCGCGTCGGCGCCGGGCGGCGGTGCGAGCGCGCCGTCCGCCGGCGGCGGCGGTGGCGCGGCCGCCCCCACCGCCCCCGCCGCCTCGGGCGCGGCGCCCGCATCGGCGCCGGCCTCTGCGGCCGCACGCTGAAGGAGCGCCGTCGTGTTCTCGCGCTTCTTCATCGAGCGGCCGGTGTTCGCCGCGGTGCTGTCCATCATCATCCTGCTGGCCGGCGCGGTCGCGCTGAAGATCCTGCCAATCGCGCAGTATCCCGAGATCGCGCCGCCCACCGTCAACGTCACCGCGCTGTACCCCGGCGCCTCGGCGCAGACGCTGGCGTCCACCGTGGCCGCGCCTATCGAGGAGCAGCTCTCGGGCGTCGAGAACCTGCTGTACTACAGCTCGACCTCGGCCTCGAACGGGCAGACCGACATCACCGTGACCTTCGAGGTCGGCACCGACATCGACAAGGCCACCTTCGACGTCAACAACCGCGTGCAGCTCGCCACGCCGCGCCTGCCCGACGAGGTGCGGCGCCAGGGCGTCTCGGTGCGCAAGAGCTCGAACAACTTCCTGCTCGTGATGGCGCTGAATTCGCCGAAGAGCACCTACGACCAGATCTACATCTCGAACTACGCGACGCAGAACGTCGTCGACGACGTCAAGCGCGTGCCCGGGGTCGCCGACGTCTTCATCTTCGGCGCACGCGACTACTCGATGCGGCTGTGGCTGCAGCCGGACAAGATGGCGCGGCTGGGCGTCACGACCGAGGACATCCGCAGCGCGGTGAACGCGCAGAACGCGCAGTTCGCGGCCGGCAAGATCGGCGCCGAGCCGTCGCCCAAGGGCCAGCAGATCGAATACACCGTGACCACGCGCGGCCGGCTGCTCCAGGCCGAGGAGTTCGGCAACATCGTGCTGCGCGCCGGCGGACCGACCGGCGTGCTGCGCGTCAAGGACGTGGCCCGCGTCGAGCTCGGCGCGCAGAGCTACGAGGCAACCAACAGCATCAACGGCCAGCCGGCGATCGCGATCGCGGTGTTCCTCGCCTCCGGCGCGAACGCGCTGCAGGTCGGCGACGCGGTCAAGGCGCGCATGGCCGAGCTGAAGAACGACCGCTTCCCGCCCGACCTGGACTACTCGATCCCGTACGACACGACGCGCTTCGTCTCGGCCTCGATCAAGGAGGTGATGTTCACGATCCTCGACGCGGCGGTGATCGTGCTGATCGTCGTGTTCCTGTTCCTGCAGACCTGGCGCGCGACGCTGATCCCGATGCTCGCCGTGCCGGTCTCGCTGATCGGCACGTTCGCCGGGCTGTGGCTGTTCGGCTTCTCGATCAACACGCTGACCTTGTTCGCGATGGTGCTGGCGATCGGCATCGTGGTCGACGACGCGATCGTCGTGCTGGAAAACGTCGAGCGGCTGATCCGCACCGAGAAGATGACGCCGATGGCCGCGGCGATCGAGGCGATGCGCGAAGTGCAGAACGCGGTGATCGGCATCGTGCTCGCGCTGTGCGCGGTGTTCATTCCGGTGGCGTTCCTGGGCGGCATCGCCGGCCAGCTGTACCGGCAGTTCGCGGTGACGGTGACGGTGGCGGTGCTGCTGTCCGGCGTGGTCGCGCTGACGCTGACGCCGGCGCTGTGCGCGCTGCTGCTCAAGCCCGGCGAGCACGACGGCGACCACTGGCAGGCGCGCATGTTCAAGCCGTTCAACCGCGCACTGGCCTGGGTCACCGAGCACTTCGTGGGCGGCGTGACCTTCGTGCTGCGCAATCGGCTGATCGCGCTGCTGGGCTTCGTCGCGATCTTGGCGGTCGCCTCGGCGCTGCTGGTGCGCGTGCCCACCAGCTTCGTGCCGCCGGAGGACCAGGGCTACATCGTCGCGATCGCGGTGCTGCCCGACGGCGCCACGCTGGAGCGCACCACGCGCACGACCGAGCAGCTGCGCCACATGATGGACGGCAACAAGGCGGTCGAGAACTTCTTCAGCGTCAACGGCTTCGACTTCATCGGCGGCGGCAGCAAGGCCAATTCGGCGACGATGTTCCTGCCCATGGTGCCGTGGGACAAGCGTCAGCAGACCTCCGAACAGCTCACCGCCGAACTGAGCGGCAAGGGCTTCGCGCTGAACGACGGCATCGCGTTCGCGTTCAACCCGCCGGCGATCCAGGGCCTGTCGCAGGCCGGCGGCTTCGAGGTGTTCGTGCAGGCGCGCAACGACCCCGATCCGCAGCGCCTCTCGCAGGTGACCAACACGTTCATGCAGGAGCTGCAGAAGCGCCCCGAGATCGGCATGGTCAACACCTTCTTCCGCCCGACCGTGCCGCAGCTGCAGGTCGACGTCGACCGAGAGAAGGCGATGGCGCTGGGCATCAATGCCGACGACGTCTACACCGCGCTGCAGGCGCAGATGGGCTCGCTGTACGTCAACGATTTCAACAAGTCCGGCCGCACCTACCGCGTGACCATGCAGGCGGACGCGCCGTTCCGCTCCAAGCCGGACGACCTGGGCGCGATCTACGTGCGCTCGAACACGAGCAACCAGATGATCCCGCTGAAGGCGCTGATTCGCGTCGAGAACGTGATCGGCCCCGAGCAGCTGCAGCGCTACAACGGCTTCGTCGGCGCCCGCATCCTCGGCAACGCGAAGGACGGCTACAGCTCGGGCCAGGCGATACGCGCCGTCGAGGAGACCGCGAAGACCGCGCTGCCGCCCGGCTACGACATGGCGTGGACCGGCCAGGCCTATCAGGAGAAGCGCACCGGCAACGCCTCGCTGTTCGCGTTCGGCTTCGCGATCGTGATGGTCTACCTGATCCTCTCGGCGCTGTACGAGCGCTGGGGCGTGCCGTTCGCGGTGGTGCTCGCGGTGCCGTTCGCGCTGACCGGCGCGCTGCTGTTCGTCTGGCTGCGCAACATGGAGAACGACATCTATTTCCAGATCGGCCTGATCGTGCTGATCGGCCTGGCGGCGAAGAACGCAATCCTGATCGCCGAATTCGCGATGCAAGGCATGGAAACCGGCAAGAGCGCGGCCGAGGCCGCGCGCGACGCGGCACGGCTGCGCTTCCGTCCCATCGTGATGACCTCGCTCGCGTTCGTGTTCGGCGTCGTGCCGCTGGTCACGGCGACCGGCGCCGGCGCCGCGGCGCGGCAGTCCATGGGCACCGGCGTGTTCGGCGGCATGATCGTCGCGACCTTCGTCGCGCCCATCTTCGTGCCGCTGTTCTTCACGCTGCTCGCGCGCAAGCCGCGGCCGCATCACGAGCATCTGCACGGCGGGCAGCCCGCCGCGGCGGCGCCATTGCCGAGCCCGCAGGGCGACGAGACGAAGGGCAACGCGTGATGACGACGGCCAAGGCGATGACCAAGAGCTCGGCGTTGCACCTCGCGGCCGTCGCGGCCGCCCTCCTCGCCGGCTGCGCCGTCGGCCCCGACTACCAGCGCCCGGCGCAGGCACTGCCGGCGCAGTACCCGGCGGGTGTCGATGCCGCCGGCAGCGCAGGCGCCGCCGCCGACGTGCCGGCGCAGTGGTGGACGCTGTACCGCCAGCCCGAGCTCGACCGCCTGGTGGCGCAGGCGCTGGAGCGCAACCGCGACATCGAGCAGGCGGTCGCGCGCGTCGAGCAGGCCGATGCGCTCGCCCGCCAGGCCGGCGCCGCGCTGCTGCCGCGCGTGGATGCCAGCGCGGGCGCGGCGCGGGCACACGTCAGCCCGCTGACCTTCCCGCCCAACGGCGCGACCGGCAACCAGTTCCAGCTCGGGCTGTCGAGCTCGTACGAGATCGACTTCTGGGGCAAGCTGCGGCGCACGCGCGAGGCTGCGCGCGCCACGCTGCTTGCGAGCAGTTATGCCAGCGACACGCTGCGCCTCACAGTCGCCGCGCTGACCACGCAGGCCTGGTTCAACCTGCGTTCGCTGGACGAGCAGATCACGCTGACCCGCAGCACGCTGGAGACCCGCGTGGAAGGCCTGCGCCTGCTGGGCTTGCGCTTGCAGGGCGGCACCGGCTCGCAGCTCGACGTCGAGCAGGCCGAAGGGCTGCGCTCCGCATCCGCGGTGCTGCTGCGTGACCTGCAGCGGCAGCGCGCGATCGCGCAGACGCAGCTCGCGGTACTGACCGGCCAGCTCGACCTGACGCTGCCCGAGGCACCGCTCGCGAGCCTGCCGCTGCCGCCGCAACCGCCGGCCGGATTGCCGTCCGCGCTGCTCCAGCGCCGGCCCGATGTGCGCAGCGCCGAGCAGCAGCTGGCCGCGGCCAGCGCGCGGATCGGCGCCGCGCGGGCCGAGCAGCTGCCGACCATCACGCTGACCGGCAGCATCGGCTACGAGAGCGCCGAGCTCAGCGACCTGCTGAAGAGCCCGTCGCGCATCTGGTCCCTGGGTGCGGGGCTCGCACAGCCGCTGTTCGACGGCGGGCGCCTGGCCGCGCGCACCGACCAGGCCGTCGCGGCGCACCGCGAGGCGCAGGGCGCGTATCGCGGCGTCGTCGAGGACGCGTTCAAGGATGTCGCCGACGCGCTCGCGAACCTGCAGGCCGCGCAAGGTTCGCAAGAAGATCTGGCGCGCGCCGACCGCGCCGCGTCCAACGCGCTGAAGCTCGCGCAGTCGCGCTACGACGTCGGCTATTCGGGCCATCTCGATCTGCTGGATGCGCAACGCAGCGCCGCGGCCGCGCAGCTCGACCTGGTGCGCAACCGCCAGGCGCAGCTCTCGGCCAGCGTGGACCTGTTCCGCGCGCTCGGGGGCGGCTGGCAAGCGCCGGCGCAGAACGCAGCCGCTGCCGCCGCGACGACGCCGCGCTGACTGGCCTCGCGCCGCGCCGCGCGCCGTGGTCGGATCGACTGCGGCGCGAGCCGTCCGGCGCCTCGGCGTCATGTCCTCAGCGCCACGCCGGCCGCGCGGACCACGCAACGCGTCAGCGCGTCCAGCACCGGCAGCGGCAGGCGCGCGACCTGCCAGTACAGCGGCACATCCAGCGGACGGTCCGGCACCAGCTCCACCAGCCGTTTCGCCTTCAGGTGCCCGCCGACCAGCGCGACCGGGTTCATGCCCCAGCCGATGCCGGCCAGCGCGGCATCGACGAACGCCTGCGACGACGGCATGCGATGGACCGGCAGCGCGACGTCGCGCCGCACGAGGCGGCGTACCCACTGGTCCTGCAGCCGGTCGCTGCGGTCGAAGCGCAAGCTGGGTGCGCGCTCGAGGCTGTCGGCGTCGACCCCGGAGGCGAACCAGCGCGCGGCGAACGCCGGGCTCGCGGTCGCGCAGTAGCGCAGCACGCCCAGGCGTCGGCTGCGGCAGCCC
>DATCSE010000341.1:0-10593 GCA_036568605.1 Burkholderiaceae bacterium
CTCTACAACACCGCGGCGCACTTCTATCGAAACGAGCTCAGTTGAGCGCGATTCGGCGAGGCGTCGGCGGCGTTTCGTCGTGCCGTCCGATGCGAACTGCTGCGTTGCAATAAAATCGTTTGGTTTCATCGCGATTACCTCCACTCCAAACACAGGTTGGGCATGGCGCAAACGACGACGGCAAGAAAACCGAGACCCGGAGAGAACATGAAGCTGGTGGAGGCGCTGGAATACCGCCTGCCGCCGGCCGGTTGGGTCTCCATCCTCCACCGCGGCAGCGGACTCCTGATGTTCTTCCTCCTGCCCTTCGTGATCTGGATGTTCGACAAGAGCGTCACCTCCGAGATCTCGTACGGCGAATTCACCTCGGTGTTCCGGGGCCCGTACGGCTGGTTCGTCAAGCTGGTCGCGTTGGGGCTGATCTGGGCCTACCTGCACCACCTGATCGCCGGGCTGCGGCATCTGCTGATGGACATGTCGCACAGCGCGGTCAACAAGGAATTCGGGCGCAAGTCGGCGATCTTCACGCTGGCCGCGAGCCTGCTGCTGACGGTGCTGCTCGGCATCAAGCTGTTCTTCTTCTGACGCGCCGGATCGATTCAACATGACAACTCAAAGCTTCGGTTCCAAGCGCATCGTCGTCGGCGCGCACTACGGCCTGCGCGACTGGCTCTCGCAGCGCGTCACTGCTGCGCTGATGGCGCTGTTCACGCTCGCGGTGATCGTGCAGGTGCTGCTGCCCGGCGAGCTCGGCTACGACAAATGGGCCGGCATCTTCAGCCGCCAGTGGATGAAGGTGCTGACCTTCACGGTGATCGTCTCGCTGCTCGTGCATGCGTGGGTCGGCATGCGCGACATCTGGATGGACTACGTGAAGGGCGTCGGCCTGCGGCTCGCGCTGCAGGTGGCAACTATCGTTTGGCTCGTCGGCTGTGCCGGCTGGGCGATCCAAGTGCTTTGGAGACTTTGATGGCAGGGCCGACCCAATCGGTGATTCCGCAGCTTTCCCCCGGCACCGCGAAGCTCGCGCGCCGCAAGTTCGACGTCGTGATCGTCGGCGCCGGCGGCTCGGGCATGCGCGCGTCGCTGCAACTCTCGCTGGCCGGACTGAACGTCGCGGTGCTGTCCAAGGTGTTCCCGACCCGCTCGCATACGGTCGCGGCGCAAGGCGGCATCGGCGCCTCGCTCGGCAACATGAGCGAGGACAACTGGCACTACCACTTCTTCGACACCGTCAAGGGCTCCGACTGGCTCGGCGACCAGGACGCGATCGAGTTCATGTGCCGTGAGGCGCCCAAGGTCGTCTACGAGCTCGAGCATTTCGGCATGCCGTTCGACCGCAACCCCGACGGCACGATCTACCAGCGCCCGTTCGGCGGCCACACCGCGAACTACGGCGAGAAGCCGGTGCAGCGCGCCTGCGCCGCGGCCGACCGCACCGGCCACGCGATGCTGCACACGCTGTACCAGCAGAACGTCAAGGCGCGCACCAACTTCTTCGTCGAGTGGATGGCGCTGGACTTGATCCGCGACGCCGATGGCGACGTGGTGGGCGTCACCGCGCTCGAGATGGAGAGCGGCGAGGTCTACATCCTCGAAGCCAAGACCGTGCTGCTCGCGACCGGCGGCGCCGGGCGCATCTTCGCGGCATCGACCAACGCGTTCATCAACACCGGCGACGGACTGGGCATGGCGGCGCGCGCCGCCATTCCGCTCGAGGACATGGAGTTCTGGCAGTTCCACCCGACCGGCGTCGCCGGCGCCGGCGTGCTGCTGACCGAAGGTTGCCGCGGCGAAGGCGCGATCCTGCGCAACAGCAACGGCGAGCGCTTCATGGAGCGTTATGCGCCGACCTTGAAGGACCTGGCGCCGCGCGACTTCGTCTCGCGCTGCATGGACCAGGAGATCAAGGAAGGGCGCGGCTGCGGTCCGAACAAGGACTACATCGTGCTCGACATGACCCACCTGGGCGCCGAGACGATCATGAAGCGCCTGCCCAGCGTCTACGAGATCGGCCACAACTTCGCGAACGTCGACATCACGAAGGAGCCGATCCCGGTGGTGCCGACCATCCACTACCAGATGGGCGGCGTGCCGACCAACATCCACGGCCAGGTCGTCACGCCCAAGGACGGCGACCCGAACGCGGTGGTCAACGGCCTGTATGCGGTCGGCGAATGCTCGTGCGTCAGCGTGCACGGCGCGAACCGGCTGGGCACGAACTCGCTGCTGGACCTGCTGGTGTTCGGCAAGGCCGCGGGCGACCACATCGTCGCGAGCGGGCTGAAGGACAAGCCGCACAAGCCGCTGCCGGCCGACGCGGCCGACTACACGCTGGCGCGCCTCGCGAAGCTCGATGCGAGCACGTCGGGCGAGTACGCGCAGGACGTTGCCAACGATCTGCGCAAGGCGATGCAGCAGCATGCCGGCGTGTTCCGCACGCAGGCCTCGATGGACGAGGGCGTGGTCGCGGTCAAGGCGATCGCCGAGCGCGTCAAGAACATCCACCTGGCCGACAAGTCCAAGGTTTTCAACACTGCGCGCATCGAAGCGCTGGAGGTCGAGAACCTGATCGAAGTCGCGCTCGCGACGATGATCTCGGCGGCAGCCCGCAAGGAAAGCCGCGGCGCCCACTCGGTCGACGACTACGGCGACACGCCGCAGCACCCGAACGGCCGCAACGACGACGAGTGGATGAAGCACACGCTGTGGTACAGCGAGGGCAACCGCCTCGACTACAAGCCGGTGAAGACCAAGCCGCTGTCGGTGGAATGGATCCCGCCGAAGGTCCGCACGTTCTGAGCGCCGGAAAGAAAACCATCATGACCAAACGCACGTTCCAGATCTATCGCTACGACCCGGACAAGGACGAGAAGCCGCGCATGCAGACCGTCGAGGTCGAACTCGACGGCCACGAGCGCATGCTGCTGGATGCGCTGATGAAGCTGAAGGCGATCGACCCGTCGCTCAGCTTCCGGCGTTCGTGCCGCGAAGGCGTCTGCGGCTCCGATGCGATGAACATCAACGGCAAGAACGGCCTCGCGTGCCTGACCAACATGCGCACGCTGCCCGATGTCGTCGTGCTCAAGCCGCTGCCCGGGCTGCCGGTGATCCGCGACCTGATCGTCGACATGACGCAGTTCTTCAAGCAGTACAACTCGATCAAGCCGTACCTCGTCAACGACGAGACGCCGCCCGAGAAGGAGCGGCTGCAGTCGCCCGAGGAGCGCGACGAGCTGAACGGCCTGTACGAGTGCATCCTGTGCGCGAGCTGCTCGACCAGCTGCCCGAGCTTCTGGTGGAACCCGGACAAGTTCGTCGGCCCGGCCGGCCTGCTGCAAGCCTACCGCTTCATCGCCGACAGCCGGGATCAGGACACCGCGGGCCGCCTCGACAACCTCGAGGACCCGTATCGCCTGTTCCGCTGCCACACGATCATGAACTGCGTCGACGTCTGTCCGAAGGGCCTGAACCCGACGAAGGCGATCGGCAAGATCAAGGAACTGATGGTGCGCCGCGCCGTCTGATTCGACCGCGTCATTCCGCAGTACCGCCGTGCGCACCGCCACCCTGGACCCACGCGAGCTCAGCCGGTTGAAGTGGCGTTGCCGGCGCGGCCTGCTCGAGAACGATCTGTTCATCGAGCGCTTCTTCGATCGCCACGAGGCGACGATCACACCAGAACAGGCCCGCGGGCTGCAGGCCCTGATGGAGCTGTCGGACAACGACCTGCTCGATCTGCTGCTCGCCCGCAAGGAGCCCGAAGGCGAGCTGGAACGCGCGGACGTCGTACAGGTGCTGCACCTGCTGCGCACCGCGCCGATCCGCCGCCCGCCATCAAGCCCGCAAGCCAGACGGGCCCCAGCAGAAGAGCAGGCAGGAGACACACTCGCTCGCAGTTCTGTTCGACCAGAAACTTCAAGGACCCCCTATGACTCCGTCTGACGTCAAAGCCACGCTCTCGTTCTCCGACGGCAGTGCCAGCATGGAACTGCCGATCTACCAAGGCACGGTCGGGCCGGATGTGATCGACATCCGCAAGCTCTACGCGCAGACAGGCAAGTTCACCTACGACCCGGGGTTCCTTTCGACCGCGTCGTGCAACTCGACCATCACCTACATCGACGGCGACAAGGGCGAGCTGCTGTACCGTGGCTACCCGATCGAGCAGCTCGCCGAGCACTGCAACTACCTCGAGACCTGCTACCTGCTGCTCAAGGGCGAGCTGCCCAACGCGACGCAGAAGGAAGAGTTCACCAAGCTCGTCACGAACCACACGATGGTCAACGAGCAGATGCAGTTCTTCCTGCGCGGCTTCCGGCGCGATGCGCACCCGATGGCGATCATGACCGGGCTGGTCGGCGCGCTCTCGGCCTTCTATCACGACAGCACCGACGTCCATAACCCGCAGCACCGCGACATCTCGGCGATCCGCCTGATCGCAAAGATGCCGACGCTGGTGGCGATGGCCTACAAGTACACGATCGGCCAGCCGTACATCTACCCGAAGAACGACCTGTCGTACTCGGCGAACTTCATGCGCATGATGTTCGCGACGCCGTGCGAGGAGTACGTGCCGAACGACGTGCTGGTGCGCGCGATCGACCGCATCTTCATCCTGCATGCCGACCACGAGCAGAACGCGTCGACCTCGACCGTGCGCCTGTGCGGCAGCTCGGGCACGAACCCGTTCGCGGCGATCGCGGCCGGCGTGGCCTGCCTGTGGGGTCCGGCGCACGGCGGCGCGAACGAAGCGGCGCTGAACATGCTCGAGGACGTGCACAAGATGGGAGGCGTCGAGAAGATCGGCGAGTTCATCAAGCAGGTCAAGGACAAGAACTCCACCGTGCGCCTGATGGGCTTCGGCCACCGGGTCTACAAGAACTACGACCCGCGCGCGAAGCTGATGCGCGAGACCTGCCACGAGGTGCTGGACTCGCTGGGCCTGCATGACGACCCGATCTTCAAGCTCGCGATGGCGCTCGAGAAGATCGCGCTCGAGGACGAATACTTCGTCGCCCGCAAGCTGTACCCGAACGTCGACTTCTACTCGGGCATCGTGCAGCGCGCGCTGGGCATCCCGGTCAGCCTGTTCACGGCGATCTTCGCGTTGGCCCGCACGGTCGGCTGGATCGCGCAGCTCAACGAGATGATCGGCGATCCCGAGTACAAGATCGGCCGGCCGCGCCAGCTCTTCAGCGGTGCGAAGCCGCGCAACGTGGTGCCGCTCGCGAAGCGGCCCTGAGCGTCGCGCTGCGAATCGCAGCGCTGCAAACACGAAAGCCCGCCGCGACACCGCGGCGGGCTTTTCTTCTTGAGGCCTCGCAAAAACATATGTCAGGGTTTGCAGGGATCGTGCCGTGGCCGCTTCGTCTTATCGTGCGGCCCGGAGCGCGGAGGTTGGAGGTGCCGACAGGTTGGTTGTCCGGTCGATCGCTGCTCGACTCCCGCGCGCCTTCGAGCGCGGCTCGCGCACACGATGCGCCGCCGCGAGGCGCGGTTCCCATCGGAACCGGGTGATGAGTCGATCCAGGAGAGGCCAATGAAGAAGAGACACAAGAGGGCAGCGCTCGTCCGCTGCGTGCACCTCGTCGTGCTGCACGTCGCGATGGCTGTGGCGGGGGCGCAGGTCGCGCTCGCGGCGCCGCCGCAGCTGCCGTCCGAAGGCGGCCTGCTCGTGCTGCCGAACGTGCGGGTCGAGAACGCGGCGAAGCCGGTCGATGCGCTGTCAGGCAAGACGAGCTCTGCTGCCGGCACGAGCGGCATGAAGGCTTACCGCGACCCGGAGACCGGCAAGCTGCGGCGCCCGACCGCCGACGATCTGCTCGATGAAGCATCCGCCGCGCAACCGTCCGCCGCGCCCAGCGTGCGCGTCACGACGAGCGCCGACGGGCGCCGCTCCGCGCAGTCGGATGAATCGTTCATGTCCTATGCCGTCGTGACGCGCGATGCCGGCGGCCGGCTGGACATGCAGTGCGTCACCGGCGAGCAGCAGGCCCGCAAGGCGCTGACGCGCAATGCCGGCAAGGCGAAGGAGCGTGACCATGCGCACTGAGTCATGCAAGGCCTTTCTGCGCGGCGTCGTGGGCGCAGGACTGCTGGCCGCGGCCGGGCTCGCGAGCGCGGCCGCGACGATCACGATCGTCAACGGCAATGCGGCGGGCGTCGGGTTCAACGACCCGACTCCCGTCGCGCCGCTCGGCGGCAACCCGGGCACGACGCTCGGCCAGCAGCGGCTCAACGCGTTCCAGTACGCCGCGTCGGTGTGGGGCAGCCAGCTCGACAGCAGCGTCGAGATCAAGATCCTCGCGACCTTCGAGCCGCTGACCTGCACCGCGACGTCGGCGGTACTGGGTTCGGCCGGGCCGCGCGACGTCGAGGCCGATTTCGCCGGCGCGCCGGTACCGGGCACCTGGTACCACGTCGCGCTGGCGAACAAGCTCGCCGGCACGGATCTGTTCACGGCCGCGGTCGACCCGTCGGGAGGCGGTGCCGAGATCCGCGCGCGCTTCAACTCTCGCCTCGGACTGTTCGCGAACTGCCTGCCGGGCTCGCCGTTCTACCTCGGGCTGGACAATCAGCACGGCAACGCGATCGACCTCGTGACCGTGCTGCTGCACGAGTTCGGCCATGGGTTGGGCTTCTCGACCGTCACCGACGGCACGACCGGTGCCTATCTGGCCGGCCTGCCGAGCATCTACGACGTCTTCGCGTTCGACAACACGCAGGCGAAGAGCTGGGTGCAGATGACCGATGCGCAACGTGCTGCGTCGGCGATCAACCCGCGTCAGCTGGTCTGGACCGGTGCGAACGTCACGACCGCGGCGCCCAACGTGCTCAGCTTCGGGACACCGCAGCTGCAGGTCAACGCGCCATCCGCCATCGCCGGGCTCTATCTCGCCGGCGCGGCCTCGTTCGGTGCGCCGCTCGCGTACCCGGGGCTGACGCGACAGGTGATGCCGGTCGTCGAGGCCGGTGCGTTGGGGCAGGCTTGCGCGGCGCTGGATGCCGACAACCAGCGTGCCGTCGCGGGCCGCATCGCGCTGGTGCTGCGCGGCACCTGCGCGTTCGTCGTCAAGGCGGCCAACGTGCAGGCCGCGGGCGGTGTCGGGATGATCGTGGTCGACAACGTCGCGGGCGGGCCGCCGGCATCGCTGGGCGGCACCGATCCGTCGATCACGATCCCGGCCGTCCGCGTCACGCTGGCCGATGGCGTCAAGCTGCTGTCCGGCATGACGCTGACGCCGAGCAACCGCAGCTCGGGCGTGGTCGCGAGGCTGGGAGTCGATCCGTCTCAACTCGCAGGTGCCGACACGCTGGGCCGGGTGATGCTGTACACGCCGAACCCGTTCCAGCCGGGCTCGTCGGTGTCGCACTGGGACACCGGCGCAAGCCGCAATCTGCTGATGGAGCCGGCGATCAACGCCGACCTCACGCATTTCGTGTCGACGCCATACGACCTGACACTGCCGATGCTGAAGGACATCGGCTGGTAGCGGCCCGACGATAGTCCGCCACAAAGTTTTCTCGCGTCTTCGCAGGGCGCGGCGATCGAAGGTCGCCGCGCCTTTTCTTTGCGCCTTTCCTTTGCTCGATCGCGTCGTCGTCGGTCGCCCCACAAATCGGGGATTGTTCGTGCAATGGCTCACAAATAGTCTGCCGCCCGGTGACACGAGTCGACTTTGTTGACTGCACGTGTCCCATCCACAAGGGCTGTCTTGCCGGATCTGGTTATCCCCGGATCGCGTTCATGAGGGTCCATGCGAGCCTGAACGGGCTTGGTGTTGTTCCTCCTGACCGCCGCCTCGGGGTTGGCCGTCCGCTTGCCGGCGGAAATCAACCAACCCACCGAGGGAGTTCATGACTTCTCTGAAGTACCTTTGTGCTGCGAGCGCGCTGGCGCTGGCTGCATCGGCGCAAGCCGGTCCTTTGATCGACGAAAGCTTCGATGACATCACCACGCTGGCCGGCAAGGGCTGGGTGTTGACGAACGACAGCATCCCCACCGGGAAAACGGCCTGGTTCCAGGGCGATGTCGGCGCAGCGGGCGACATCTTCTACGGTGACGGCTCGTCGGGCGGCGGCTACATCGGGGCGAACTACGAGAACGCCGGAACCGGCGGATTCGTCAACAACTTCCTGATCACGCCGGTGTTCTCGACCGCGTCGGCCGGGTCGGTCAGCTTCCTCGCGAAGGCGGACGTCAGCGATCCTTCGTTCTACGACCTGATCCGCGTCGGCTTCAGCAGCGGCAGCAGCGACCCGTTCAACTTCTCGTTGACGCCGTCGATCACGCTGACCGGCGACTGGGTGCAGTACACGTACAGCTACGCTGCGGCCGGCATCGGCTCGGTGGCGCGTTTCGCGATCGACTACACCGGCTGGGCGAAGAACGCCAACTACATCGGCATCGACTCGTTCACCGTGACCCCGGTGCCCGAGCCGTCGACCTGGGCGCTGCTGGCGCTCGGCCTCGCGTGCATGGTGGTCTACAGCCGGCGCCGTACCGCCGCATCCCAGGCGCAAGCCTGAGGGTCGGCCACAAGCCCAGAAACGTTTGAACGCGCCGCGGCCACAAACCGCGGCGCGCTTGCATGACAACACTGAAAGTCCAGGAGAACCCATGGTAAGAACGTTCAAGTCGTGCATCAGCGCTGCCGGCACTGGCCTTGCGCTGGCGAGCATCGCCGCGTTGGCGATCCCGTCCGTGGCCCAGGAGGCGACGGCGCAATCGGTCAAGCCCGAACAGAGCGCGCCGGTGGATGCGAGCGCCGGGCAGATCGTCGTGCGCGATGCGGCCTCGGGCCAATTGCGGCCGGCCACCGCCGATGAAGCGCATGCACTGCGCGAGCAGCACGCCAAGGGCAAGCTGCGTGTCGCGCCGCAGGCCACGCTGGCCCGCTACCACTACAGCGGCGCCCGCGGTGCCCGTCTGACCGACGAGTTCATGAACTACTCGATCGTCGTGCGCCAGCCCGACGGCAGCCTGAAGGAGTACTGCTTCCAGAGCCGCGAGGCGGCCGAGGCAGCGATCAAGTCTGCGCCGGTTGGTGCAACCGCCACCTTGCCGACGGAGTGAGCCGACGATGAAAAACTTCCAATCCGCCCTTGCTCCGCTGACCGCCGCGGCGCTGCTGGCCTGCGCGGCCGCATCGGTCCATGCGGCCGCGACCATCAACATCATGAGCCGCGACCCGGCCGGCGTCGGCTTCAACGACCCGACGCCGGTGGCGCCGGTCGGCGGCAACCCCGGCACGACGCTCGGCCAGCAGCGCATGAACGTCTACCGCTACGTCGCCGACATCTGGCAGGCGAACCTGGACAGCGACGTGACGATCACCGTCAGCGCCGGCTGGGACACGCTCGCCTGCACCGCCACCTCGGCGACGCTGGGCAGCGCCAGCGCCTGGAACATCTGGCACGACTTCCCCGGCGGCGTGCCGGGCACCTGGTACCCGCAGGCGCTCGCGAACAAGCTCGCCGGCGTGAACCTGTCGGCCGACATTCCCGACGACGGCACCGGCTACGGCACGGTGGACATCAAGACGCAGTTCAACATCAACCTCGGTAATCCGGGCTGCCTCGACGGCACGCCGTTCTATCTAGGCCTCGACGGCAACGCCGGCACCAAGGTGAATTTCGTCGAGACGCTGCTGCACGAGCTCGGACACGGCCTGGGCTTCGCGGCGCTGACCGACACCTCGGTCGGCTACCGCATCGCGGCGGACGGCAGCGCGTATGTCGCGAGCGGCGGCCTGCCCAGCATCTGGGAAGGGTTCATGTACGACAACACGGCCGGCAAGACCTGGCTGCAGATGACCAACGCCGAGCGCCAGGCATCCGCGATCAATCCGCTGAAGCTGGCGTGGAACGGCCTGCAAGCCGTAAACGGCGCGGCGCAGACGCTGGGTCCGGTGCCGTCGATCAAGATCGCAACGCCGGCGCCGGGGTATGCGGGCTATTACCCGTATGGCACGGCGGCGTTCGGCCCGGCAGTCGTGAACCCGGGTCCGTTCGGCGTGCTCGCGGTCGTGCCGGCCGACCCGGTCAGCGGCCCCGGTTGCGCGGCCTTCGATGCCGCGACGACGGCGGCCGTGAGCGGCAAGGTCGCGATCATCGACCGCGGCACCTGCGCATTCGTCGTCAAGGCGAAGAACGCGCAGAACGCGGGTGCGATCGGCGTGATCATCGCGAACAACGCGGGCGGTGCGGCACCGGGCCTGGGCGGCGCCGATCCGACGATCGTGATCCCGACGGTCAGCGTCTCGCAGGCCGACGGCGCGACGTTGAAGGCCGGTGTCGCCGCGGCGGTCAAGTACGGCTCGCGCAGCAAGCCGGGTGCGATGTCGGCGACGTTCGGCGTCGACACCTCGCGCAAGGCCGGTGCCGACCTGGCCGGCCGGCCGCTGCTGTACACGCCGAATCCGCGGGTCGCCGGCTCGTCGGTCTCGCACTGGGACGTCAGTGCGTTCCCGAACCTGCTGATGGAACCGAACATCAACAGCGACCTGACGACCACGCTGGTCCCGCCCAAGGACCTGACTGTGCCGCTGCTGAAGGACATCGGCTGGTAAGCCGGCTCTTTCGGCCTCG
>DATCSE010000342.1:0-6479 GCA_036568605.1 Burkholderiaceae bacterium
GTACAGGAAGCGCGCGCCGCGGGCGGCGGCGAGCGCCTCGGGCAGCGGGCCGTCGTCGTCGCAGGCGACGCTGAGCACCTCGGGCTCGTACGGTGCGAACGCCTGCAGCGCGCCCAGATAGGTCGGCGACTCGACCGCCACCGTGCTGCCGGCATCGAGCAGCACCTTCGCGACCAGGTCCAGGCCCTGCTGGGAGCCGGTCGTGATCAGCACCTGCGACGCGTCGGCCTCCAGGCCCTGCGCCGTCATCTGCGCCGCGACCCATTCGCGCAGCGGCGCGTAGCCTTCGCTGGCCGCGTACTGCAGCGCTTCGCGCGGCGTCTCGCGCAGCACCTTGTCGGCGGCGGTGCGCATCGCGTCGACCGGGAACGTGTCGGGCGACGGCAGACCGCCGGCCAGCGACAGCACGCCGGGCCGCTCGGTGACCTTCAGGATCTCGCGGATCACCGACGGGTTCATGCGCGCGGCGCGGCGCGCGAGGCGCCAGGGGGAGTCGTTCGAAAGCGTGGCCGAGGTCATGACGAAGTCCTTGCGGGAGGGGAAACTGCGGGCGGCGAAGACGGCGCCGCGACCGGCATCTTCTTGCCGATAAACACGATCGCGATCACCGCGAGCGAGAACAGCACGGTGGTCGGGTCCAGCCGCTCGCCGAGCACCGGCACCGCGAACAGCAGCGCGAGGAACGGTTGCACGAGTTGCACCTGGCTGACCCGCACGGTGCCGCCCAGCGCCAGCCCGCGGTACCACGCGAAGAAGCCCAGCCACATCGAAAACAGCGTCACGTAGCCGAAGCCGCCCCATGCGCTGGGCCGCACCGGCTGCACCGGCCAGGTCGCGAGCATCGCCGGCACGGTCAGCGGCAGGCTGATCACGAGCACCCAGCAGATCACCTGCTCGGCCGGCAGGCGGCCCGAGACGCGCGCACCGGCGACATAGCCGATCGCCGTGCTCAGCACCGCGAGCAGCAGCAAGCCGTCGGCGCCCGACAGCCGTCCGCTGCCTCGATGCGCCGCGAACGCCAGCACCAGCACGCAGCCCAGCACGGCACAAGCCCAGAAGCCGGGCGACGGACGCTGGCGCAGGTACAGCGCCGCGGCCACCGCGGTCGCAAGCGGCATCAAGCCGGTGACGACCGCGGCGTGCATCGCATCGACCTCGCGCAGCGCCAGCGAGAGGAACAGCGGGAATCCGACGACCGTGCCAAGCGCCGAGACCGCCAGCGCCGGCACGTCGCGGCGCCGCAGGCGCGGCGCGCCGGTCACCAGCAGGTACGCGATGCTGAGCAGGCCCGCGAACGCGGCGCGACCGGCGGTCACGAACGCCGGCGGCAATTGCGGATCGGCGGCCGGGCCGACCGCGAGGCGGGTCATCGGCAAGGTCATCGCGAAGATGACGACGCCCAGCAGGCCCAGCCAGAGACCGCGGGTCTCGTGGTGCAGCGTGGCGCTGCCGGCAGCCGTGCGCGTGCCGGCCGTTGTCATGCGATCGCCATCCACAGCGCGGTCGCCGCGAGCAGCGCCGCCATCGTGCGGTTGAACCAGACCAGCCGGTCGCCGGCCGCGAGCCAGCGGCGCAGCATCGCGCCGACCAGCGCATAGGTCAGGTTGCTCGCGAGCGCGAACAGCGCCATCACGCCGCAGACGATCGCGAGCCGCTGCAACGGGTTGGACGCCGGCTGCCCGGCGGCGGACGTGACCCAGCCGGCCGCCAGCGCGAGCGCCAGCATCCACGCCTTGATGTTGACGAACTGCATGCCGACGCCCTGCCAGAACGTCACGCCGACAGCGCGCGATGCATCGGCTCGCCCGAGCGTGCGGGCACCCGCGAGCTTCCAGGCCATCCACAGCAGGTAGGCCACGCCCAGTGCGCGCAGCAGCAGGACGAGTGCCGGCACCGCGAGCACCAGCGCCCCCAGGCCGAGGCCGCAGGCCAGCATCATCACGGTCCAGCCGGTGGGCACCGCGACGATGAAATGCCAGGTGCGGCGCAGCCCGTGATTCGCGCCCAGCACGGTCGCCATCGTCGTGTTGGGCCCGGGCGTGAAGCTCATCAGCGTCGCGAAAAGGAGCAGGGCAGCGAGTTCCTGGGCAGGCATGCGGCGCAGTCTAGGGGCAGCGACCAGCACAGAACCAGTACACTTTGGCGGACAACGCCATAAACTGTATTGGTGAGTCGGCCGGTACGCGGAGATCCGCGGCACCGCCAACCCGCCTTCAGCGGCCCTTTGCATCGCGACCACCCTCCATGCCCGACGACATCGCCGCCGCCTCGACCGCGACCAGCCCCGAGCTGAGCCGGCACGCCGACACGACGCTGACCGATCAGCTCGCGGCGCGTTACGCCGACCGCATCCGCCAGCGCCTGCTCGCGCCCGGCACGCGGCTGCCCTCGGTGCGCGAATGCGCACGCCGGCATGCCGTCAGCGCCCACACGGTGGTCGCGGCCTACGACCGGCTGCTCGCGCAGGGGCTGGTCGAGGCGCGGCGCCAGCGCGGCTTCTTCGTGCGCGACTTCGTGCGCGACACCAACGCAGGCGGACGCCGGGCCGCGCCGCCGGGCCGCGTCGAGCCGGCCGACCATGCGCCGCGGATGCCGCTGCCGGTCAGCGCGACCTCGCTGATCCGCGGCATGTTCCAGCCGCCCGGCGGCCGTGCGATGCCGGGGCTGGGCACCTTGCCGGCCGACTGGCTCGATTCACCGCTGCTCGCCGCGGCGCTGCGCAAGGTCACGAGCGGCGAGCAATTGGCTGCGATGGCGCTGCAGTACGGCGAGCCGGCCGGCGATGCACGCCTGCGCCGGGCGCTCGCGAGCCGGCTGGCCGACCACGGCGTGCGGGCCACGCCGCAGCAGATCGTGACGACGATAGGCGCGACTCATGCGCTGGACGTCGTGACCCGCACGCTGCTGCATGCCGGCGACACGGTGCTGGCCGACGAGCCCGGCTGGTCGGTCGAGTACGCGCGGCTCGCCGCGTTGGGCATGCGCGTGCTGCCGGTGCCGCGCGGCGAGGACGGCCCCGACGTCGCCGCGATGCAGCGCCTGATCGAGGCGCAGCCGCCACGCGAGCGGCCGCGCCTGTACATCACGGTCTCGGTGCTGCACAACCCGACCGGCGCGTCGCTCTCGCTGCAGGCCGCGCATCGCGTGCTGCAGCTCGCGCAGCGCCACGACCTGCACGTGGTCGAGGACGACACGTATGCGCATCTGGCGCCGGCGCATTTGCCGCGCATCGCGGCGCTGGACGCGCTGGAGCGCACGATCTACGTCTCGGGCTTCTCGAAGATCCTGGTGCCGAACTGGCGCGTCGGTTTCCTTGCAGCACCGCTCGCGCTGATCGACAGGCTGATCGACACGAAGCTGCTGTCGACGCTGACGACACCGGCGCTGACCGAACAGGCGCTCGCGCACTGCCTCGAACAAGGACTGCTGCGACGCCACACCGAACGCGTGCTGCAGCGGCTGGACGCGGCGCGCAGCCGCACCGTCGAGCTGGCCGAGCGCCACGGCTGCCGCTTCGTCACGCCGCCGCGCGGGCTGTTCGGCTGGGTCGATGTCGGTGTCGACACCGAACGGCTCGCGCAGGTCCTGCTCGACGACGATTGGCTGATCGCGCCGGGCGCGCTGTTCCATGCGACGCATAGGCCCAGCACACTGATGCGCGTCAACTTCGCGACGTCGCAGGACGCGCGATTCTGGCGGGCCTTGGCGCGGGCGCGCCTGTCGCGCTAACCCGCTCGGCCCGCTTGTGAACGCGGTTGCATAGGCGGATCGCCGGGCTTTTCGAATCGCGGAAAGCCTCTACACATCGCGGCGTTTTCCTACAGTAAGCAGCGGTGAGTGCTGTGAGAATAGCCGCATGATGCGTGGCGAACTGTTCGATTCGACGATCCCTTTCGGCGAGCCGGAGCTGCTGCGCGCCAGCGCGTACAAGCGCTACCTCGAGGAGTTCGAGGCCGAGACGACCACCAGCGGACTGAGCACGCGGCTGGCGCAGCTGAGCCCGTCGCTGCGCGCCGACCTGCAGCGATTCGAGCACGATGGCGTGGCCGGCGAAGCCGTCGAGGTGCTCGCCGCCTGCGTGCGCCACCTGAAGCGCGTGACCATTCACCTGCAATGCGGCGAGCGGGTCGTGCCGCTGACCGTGTTCCCGCAGCAGGGTCTGGTGCACTGCCCGATGGACATCAACGAGCTGATCGATCGGCATCTGTCCGAGCTGCGCGTGATGCACGTCGAGCCGGCACTGCTGCGGCCGCCGGGCGATCCGATCGAGTCGCTGGTCGGGCCGGCACATCTGCACCACGCGCTCGCGCCGCTGATGTGGCACCTCGCGATGCGTGGCCCGCGACGCACGCTGCTACCCGAGATCGCCGGCCCAGCCGCCTACCGGGTCGCGCCCAGCCTGGACATCGCGTCGCTGCCGGTGCGCGGCGTGCTGCGCGCCGTGATCGAGAAGCTGCGCCGGCAAAGCGCGAACCTCAGCGAGATCGCGAGCTGGCCGACGCTCGATCGCGAACGCGCAGCGCGGCTGCTGAACGGCCTGTACCTGCAGTCGGGGCTGATCGTCAGCCGCTCGCACCCGGACGCGGTGCGCGACACCTGGTTTTGAGTTGCTGAGCGCGTATCAGCGCGCGCCGAGTTCCTCCCAGCGTTCCAGCGCCGCGATCAGAAGATCATCGATCTCGGCATGGCGCTTCTGCGCCTCGACGGCGCGCTGCGGCTCCTTCACGTACGACTCGGGCTGCGCGAGGTAGTCGGCCAACGCCTTCTGCTCGGCCTCGAGCGCGTCGATACGTGCCGGCAGCTCGTCGAGCTCCCGCTGCTCCTTGTAGCTGAGCTTGCGCGGTTTGGCCGCAGTCGCACCGGCCGCTGCCACAGGCGCCGCCCGCGTCGAGGCGGCGGGCTTGGGGCTCGATGACGACAACACGGCAGCGCGCGGCTCGGCCGATGCCCGCAGCGCGCGTGCCCGCTCGCTCTGCGCGAGCCAGTCCTCGTAACCGCCCTCGTACTCGCGCCAGCGCCCCGGCGACTCGTCGCCCTCCCAGACGATCGTGCTCGTGACCACGTTGTCGAGAAAGCGCCGGTCGTGGCTGACCAGGAACACCGTGCCGGCGTAACGCTGCAGCAGCTCCTCGAGCAGCTCCAGCGTGTCGATGTCCAGGTCGTTGGTCGGCTCGTCGAGCACCAGCACGTTGGCCGGCAGCGCGAACAACCGCGCCAGCAACAGCCGGTTGCGCTCGCCGCCGCTCAGGGTGCGCACCGGAGAGTTGGCACGCTCAGGCGAGAACAGGAAGTCGTTGAGGTAGCTCATCACGTGCTTGCGTGAGCCGTTGAATTCCACCCACTCGCTGCCAGGGCTGATGGTGTCGGCCAGCGTCGCATCGAGGTTGAGCTTGCTGCGCATCTGGTCGAAGTAGGCCACCTCCAGCCGCGTGCCCTGGCGCACGCTGCCGCTGGTGGGCTGCAGCTCGCCGAGGATCAGTTTCAGCAGCGTGGTCTTGCCCGCGCCGTTGGGGCCGATCAAGCCCACCTTGTCGCCGCGCAGGATGGTGGCGCTGAAACCCTTGACGATGGTCTTCTCGCCGAAATGGATGCCGACGTCCTTGAGCTCGGCCACGATCTTCCCG
Organism: Burkholderiaceae bacterium; assembly: GCA_036568605.1. Taxonomy (GTDB): domain Bacteria; phylum Pseudomonadota; class Gammaproteobacteria; order Burkholderiales; family Burkholderiaceae_C; genus DATCSE01. The sequence goes on from DATCSE010000342.1 coordinate 5,625, forward strand.
CTGGGCACGCCGGAATCAACTTCCAGCCGCACTTGCCCGAGCGAATCGCGTCGTGCCTGCCGTTGCGCACGCAGCACCTTCAGCCGCTCCACCCGCGCCACGCTGCGCGTGCGGCGAGCTTCCACGCCCTTGCGGATCCAGACCTCTTCCTGCGCAAGCAGCTTGTCGGCACGTGCGTTTGCCAGGGCCTCCGCGGCGAGCTGCTCTTCTTTCACTCGCTCGTAGGCGCTGAAGTTGCCGGGGTAGCTGCGGATGATCCCGCGGTCCAGCTCGATGATGCGGGTGGCCACGCCGTCGAGGAAGGCCCGGTCGTGGGTGATGAGCATCACGCTGCCCTTGAACCCGCGCAGCAGTTCCTCCAGCCAGGCGATGGAGTCAAGGTCGAGGTGGTTGGTCGGTTCGTCGAGCAGCAGCACGTCGGGCTGCAGCACCAGCGCGCGCGCCAGCGCGACGCGCTTCTGCATCCCGCCCGACAGCGCGTCGACGCTTGCGTCGACGTCCTGCAAGCCGATCTGCGCGAGCGTCATCGACACGCGCGTGCGCCAGTTCCACGCGTCGTGCGCGTCCAGCGAGGACTGCAGCGCGTTCATCCGCGCGAGCAGCGCATCGTGCTCGGCGCCTTCCGGGATCTCCGCGAGGCGGTGCGCGATCGACTCGTATTCTTCGAGCAGTTCGCGCGTGTGCGCGAGCCCCGACGCGACCGCGTCGAACACCGTCGCGCCCGGCTCGAATTCAGGCTCCTGCGGCACGTAGACCGTCACGAGCTCCTGCTGACGCGTGACCAGCCCGTCGTCGGGCTTCGCGAGATCGGCGACGATCTTCAGCAGCGACGACTTGCCCGCGCCGTTACGGCCG